>CAZRUZ010000008.1:0-4205 GCA_964603275.1 uncultured Anaerolineaceae bacterium
CGAACTTGGCAAGCCGCCTGCGGGCTCTTTACGCCCAATAAATCCGGACAACGCTTGACACCTACGTATTACCGCGGCTGCTGGCACGTAGTTAGCCGTGTCTTATTCGCGAGGTACCGTCAGAACTTCTTCCCTCGCAAAAGGGGTTTACGACCCGAGGGCCTTCGTCCCCCACGCGGAATTGCTGCGTCAGGCTTTCGCCCATTGCGCAAGATTCTTAGCTGCTGCCTCCCGTAGGAGTCGGGGCCGTATCTCAGTCCCCGTGTGGCTGACCATCCTCTCAGACCAGCTACCGATCGTCGCCTTGGTAGGCCGTTACCCCACCAACAAGCTAATCGGCCGCGGGCCCCTCTCGTAGCGCATAAAGCTTTTACCTCTCGGATTCTCACCGAGGGTGTTATGCGGTATTAGCTCGCCTTTCGGCGAGTTATTCCCCACTACGAGGCAGGTTACCCACGTGTTACTCACCCGTTCGCCACTAGCCCGAAGGCTCGTTCGACTTGCATGCCTAATACATTCCGCCAGCGTTTGTCCTGAGCCAGGATCAAACTCTCCGAAAAAACAAAACACCGGCCTTACGACCGGAACGTTCCGTTGTAACGGGTTCCCAGACGTTCTCTTTCGTCCGCTATCCAGTTGTTAAAGTGCGCTGGCCTTTCGCAAGGCCCGAACGAGAAGATTAACTCCCTCGCTGTGGCCTGTCAACCACCCCCCCTGTCCGCTCGTGTCCGCTCGCGGCTCAATCCGTACTGGATTTCCCGGGGGAGTCCCACCATTGCATCCCTTGGGCCTGCTGGCAAGCCCCGGGGAGGGTTTTTCACGATTTTCCTGTTTGCCGGGCGGTCCAGCGGGTCTTCTGCTCGATGCGGGTGGGTTCGTGGGTGGGCTGGTAGCGAGCGAGGTAGTCCTCGGCGAACGCGGCGAAGTCGCCGCTGTTGACTGCCTGACGCATGCGTTCACAGAGGCGGACGAGGTAGCGGACGTTGTGGATCGTCGCGAGGCGATAGCCGAGGAGTTCGTCGTTGCGGAAGAGGTGGTGCAGGTACGCCATGCTGAACCGCCGGCAGAGCAGGCAGTCGCATCCCGTATCGGCCGGGCCGGGGTCCTCGCGGTAGCGGGCGTTGCGGATGTTGACCCGGCCGTCGCCGGTGAACAGCGCGCCGTTGCGGCCCAGGCGGGTGGGGAGGACGCAATCGAACATGTCGACGCCGCGGGCGACTGCGTGGACCAGGTCCTCGGGGCTGCCGACCCCCATCAGGTAGCGTGGCCGATCGAATGGAAGCTCGGCGGTGACCGCCGCAGTCATGCTCCACATCAAATCTTTCGATTCGCCCACCGAAAGGCCACCGATGCTGAAGCCTGGGGCGTCCGAAGCGGCCGCTTCCCGGGCATGGAGGCGCCGGAGTCGTTCGTGTACGCCGCCCTGGATGATGGCGAAGGTGGCCAGGCCAGGCTGTGCGGCGCTGCAGCGTTCGTACCAGCGGAGTGTACGGCTGACCGCCTCTTCCGCGGCCGGTTCTTCGGCGGTGCCGGGGAGGACGTGGTCGAGCGGCATGGCGATATCGACGCCGAGGGTGGCCTGGACTTCCATGGCGAGTTCGGGCGTGTAGAAGTGCTCGGAACCATCGATGTGGGAGCGGAACCTGACACCGTCCTCGGTGACCTTCCGGAGGCCGGCGAGGCTGAACACCTGGAAGCCGCCGCTGTCTGAAAGGATGGGGCCGTCCCAGCCCATGAAGCGGTGGACGCCGCCCATGCGGGCAACCAGCTCGTGGCCGGGGCGGAGGTAGAGGTGGTAGGCGTTGACCAGGAGGATGCCCGCGCCCGTCTGGGCGACTTCCTCCGGAAGCAGCGTCTTGACGGTGGCAAGGGTGCCGACCGGCATGAACGCGGGGGTTTCGAACGAACCGTGGGCTGTTGTCACGAGGCCCGTCCGGGCATCTACCGGCGAGGCAGGAGACGACGTGAGCCTGAACTGGAATGCCGGGCGAGACACTAGCGGAGCACCGCCTCCACCGCGCGGCGCACCACATCATCAGGGACGCCATCGCGGACAACGGCGTTGCCGATGCCTTCGAGCAGCACCCAGCGAATGCTGCCGCCGCGTACTTTTTTGTCGAGCAAGGTGGCCTCGAGGACGGCATCGACGGAGACCCCGGGGGCGCCGGCGGGGAGGCCAAAGGCACGAAGCAGCGCCTGCTGGCGGGAGAACTCATCCTCGGAGAGCAGCCCAAGTTCGACGGCGATGAGGCCGGCGGCATGCATGCCGACGGCGATGGCTTCACCGTGGAGGTAGGTGGAAAACCCGCACACGGCTTCGATCGCGTGCCCGACGGTGTGGCCATAATTCAGGAGCGTCCTGCGGCCCGCCTCACGCTCATCATCGGAGACGACGGCGGCCTTGATCGCGACACTGCGGGCGATGAGGTCGGCCGACATGAGTGGCGGTCCTGATTCCACCGCCGCCTCCAGGTCGCGGACGAGCAACTCATCGAGGATGAGGCCGTGCTTGAGCAATTCGGCCCAGCCGTTGCGCAGGTGACGTTCGGGCAGGCTGCGCAGGAAGAGCGGGTCGATGACGACCGATCGCGGCTGGGCAAAGGCCCCGATGAGGTTCTTGCCGCGCGGGTGGTCGACCCCGGTCTTGCCGCCGATTGCGGCATCAGCCATGGCGAGGAGCGAGGTGGGCACGTGGAGGAAATCGATCCCGCGGAGACAGGTGGCTGCGGCGAATCCAGCAAGGTCGGTGACGACGCCGCCCCCGAGGCAGACGACAAAATCGGAGCGCTCGACGCGGTGGCCGATGAGGAAGTCGTAAACGGTGGAGACGGTGGCGAGGGTCTTGTGCCCTTCGCCGGGTGGAATCCGGAAGGTGTACGTCACATACCCGGCCGCCTGCAACGGCTCGCAGACGCGGGCTTCGAACAGCGGGCAGACGGCTTCGTCGCTGATGATGAACGCGCGGCCACGGAGGCCGGCATCACGGCAGATCGTCCCGAGCGCGCCGCTGACGCCATCCGCCACGTAGACGGGGTAGCTGGCCGTTGGCGTGGTGACGAGCGCGGCGGGGGCGGGGATAGCGGTCACGCCGGCGCGCGGGAGCAGCCTCCCTTCGCCGTAGAAGCGCTCACCGGGAGGGAGCGGGTCACGGCGCCATTCCTCCCAGAGGGCAACCACTTCATCCGCGACCTGCTCCGGGTCGAGGCTATCAACATCGATGGCAGCATCGGCGCCGCGGTAGAGTTCGGTGCGGTCCTGGAGGAGCGCTTCGAGCCTCCCGCGGATGTCGCCGGCGAGCAGCGGGCGCTCGGAGGTTGAGGGGTTATCGGCCAGCCGGCGGGCGGCCTCGCCGGGGGAAACGGCCAGCCAGACGACGAACCCGGCGCCGAGGGCGGCCCGGCATTCGGGGGTGGTGGGCGCACCGCCACCGGTCGCGACGACGAGCGGCTCGCGGGAGGCGAGGGAGCGAATCACTGCCGCTTCGCGGGCGCGAAACCCCTTCTCGCCTTCGCGGGAGAAGATTTCCGGCACCTGCGCGCCCGCGGCGCGTTCTATGTCGTCGTCGGAATCAGCGAATTCCCAGCCGAGACGCCGGGCAACGAGCCGACCGGCGGTGGATTTTCCGCTTCCCGAGAGCCCGATGAGGAAGATTCGTGAGGGGAACATCTCAGCCGATTCGGGCCCGCGGGCCCACGGTCGCCATGTAGGCATCGTAGTTGGTGCGAACTTCAGCGAGGGTGTCGCCGCCGAACTTCTCGAGCCAGGCGTGGGCGAGGACGATGGCCACCATCGCTTCGGCCACGACCCCAGCGGCGGGGACGACACAAACGTCGCTGCGCTCGTAGTGCGCCAGGACCTCCTCGCCGGTATCGAGGTCAACGGATGGGAGCGGGTGGGCGAGGGTTGGGATCGGCTTGACCGCGGCACGGACGACGATCTCTTCGCCGGTGCTCATCCCGCCTTCGATGCCGCCGTGGTTGTTGGTCGCGTGACGCCAGGGAAGGCCCTTCCACTCGGCCACAGGGAGGATGACATCGTGGACTTTCGAGCCGCGCATACCGGCGCCCTCGAACCCCAATCCAAACCCGACGGCTTTGAAGGCGTTGATGCTGCAGATCGCCTGCGCGATCAGGCCATCGAGTTTTCGGTCCCAGTGGACGTGGCTGCCGAGGCCGATGGGCACGCCGGAGACGCGGACTTCGACC
>CAZRUZ010000008.1:4305-7558 GCA_964603275.1 uncultured Anaerolineaceae bacterium
ATGCTGAGGGTATGACTGCGGAGGACGACGCCGAACTCGGCGAGGAAGCGCCGGGCGACCGCCCCGACGGCGACCCGGGCGGCGGTTTCGCGGGCGCTGGCGCGTTCGAGCACATTCCGGACGTCATCGAAGCCGTACTTCACGGCGCCGGGAAGGTCGGCGTGGCCGGGGCGAAGGCGTGTGACCCGCTCGATCTCGGACTCGACGGGCTCGATGGCCATCTTCTCGGTCCAGTTGACCCAGTCCCGGTTCTGGATCCAGAGCGCCACGGGCGTACCCAGGGTGAGGCCGTGGCGGACACCCGCCATGATCTCGGCGTGGTCCTTTTCGATCTTCATGCGCCCACCGCGGCCGTAACCGCCCTGGCGGCGGCTAAGGTCAGGTTCGATGTCGGCCTCGGAAAGCGGGAGCCCGGCGGGGACGCCCTCGATCACCATGGTGAGGCCCTTGCCGTGGCTTTCGCCGGCAGTGAGGAACCGGAACTGGCCCATTACGTCTCCTTGCCGCGCGCGGCCCGCGCGGCGAAATCAGCTGCTGCCTCGGCGGTCGGTCGAGGGGCCTGGCCCTCGACCGGCGGGAGATCAATCGCGACAGGCTGGCCGCCCTGGCCACGGGCGAACGTGGCGCCGAACCGGCCCAGCACCTCTTCCGCGGTGAGCGCTTCCCAATCGAGGCCGTCGGCGACGGCCCGTTCGGCCGTCGCGGTGATGATCGGCCGCTGTTCGGGCAAGCCATCCGGACCCGCGAAGGTCGAGTAGATATCCACCCGGACGTAGCCGAGGCGCAGGTTTGGGACATCGTACAGGATCATGTCGAGCAGCTTCGATGCGAGGGCAATGCCGGAGTCGAGGGCGGAGGCAACCTGGACGCGCTGACCATCGCGGGTCTGGAATTCGGGGCCGGCCGAACTGGAGAGCGTGGCGCCATCGCGTTCAACGGCGATGAGCTGGGCTTCCTGGACACCGGCCCAGAGACTGGCGGGTGTACCGCGGGGTGGACGGCCGGCCCGCCAGGTAGTGAGCGACTCCTGGATGAGCGCGGCGATGATGTCGACATCGCCGGATTCGACGCGCCGGCGCCAGGCGCGCTGCTGAAACATCTCGCTCGAAACCGCCCAGCCGACGATGAGGAAGATGACCAAAACCACCACCATGCCGATCGCAATCACGTTCGCACCCCGGCCCGCTGGGCCAGTTCGTTCCGGGCGGCGGCGAACATGACATCGATGGGGGCGCGAACGCCGGTCCAGAGCTCGAAGGCGAGCGCCCCCTGGTAGATGAGCATGGGAAGCCCGCCAAGGGTCGGCAGCCCGTGCCGGTCTGCCTGGGCCAGGAATGGGGTGCGCTCGGGCGCATACACGATATCGACGACGAGGGCCCCGGGCCGGGCGCCGGCCAGGTCGATCGGCATGCCGTCCGGGTCGGGTCCACCATGCATGCCCACAGAGGTGCAGTTCACGATGCAATCGTACGTGGAGAGCGGGGTGTCGAATGGCACCGCGCGCACACTCCCGCCCGCGCCGCCCACCTCGGTGGCCAGGCGGGCGGCCCGTTCGGGCGTGCGGTTCGCCACGGCGACACTGCTGGCCCGGGCCTCAATGAGGGCGAATGCGATACCGCGGGCGGCCCCTCCCGCGCCGACCAGAAGTACCCCTTTGCCGGCGACGTCGAAGATGGCCTCGTGCTGCAGTGCCGCGACGAACCCGGGGCCGTCGGTGTTGAACCCGAACAGACGGCCTTCACGGTTGACGATGGTGTTTACCGCCCCCATCCGGGCGCTCTGCCCGCCGAGTTCATCCAGGAACGGGATCACGGCCTCCTTGTGCGGCACGGTGACGTTGGCACCAAGGCAGTCGTTGGAGCGAAGCGAGGCAACGCGGCCGGAAAGGGCGTTGGCAGGGGTGTCCCAGCGCTCGTACGCCACATCGAGCCCGCAGTGGGCAAATGCCGCCGACTGGAAGACCGGCGAAAGCGAGTGGGCCACGGGATGTCCAATGATCCCTGCGAGGCGTGTCACTGGCCGCCAACCGTGGCGATATTCCGCTCGTGTTCCGCGAAGGTGACCGCGAAGGCGTGGGAGCCGTCGTTCTTCACCGCGTCGGCAACGAAGTAGTAGTAATCGGTCTGGGCCGGGTTGGCGACAGCCTCGATCGAGGCGAGTCCCGGGTTGGTGATGGGGCCGGGGGGGAGTCCCGGGAACATGCGGGTGTTGTAGGGCGACGGGTTCTCCAGGTCGAGGACCGTCAATTCCTTCTTCCACCAGCCGAACTGTTTGACAGACTCGGCGTCGAGCGCCACAGCGAACTGGACGGTGGGGTCAGCGCCGAGGCGATCGCCCTCGGCGAGGCGGTTGTAAAAGACGCCGGCAATAAGCGGCCGTTCCTCGGCGACCACGGCTTCGCGTTCGACCACAGCCGCGAGTGTGAGTGCCTGGTGGGGATTGAGGCCGCGCTGTTGCGCGGCTGCCCGCAACTCCGGAGAGAAGCGCCGTTCGAGGGTTTCGAGCATGAGCCCGACCAGGTCATCCATGGTCGAACCTTCGGGCAGGATGTAGGTATCGGGGAAGAGGTATCCCTGGAGGTCCGAGCCTTCGGGGAGGGTCTCGGCGAAGCCCGGTGGCAGCTTGGCACGGGCTACCGCGGCGAGGAATTCCTCACGAGGGCCGAAGCCGGCTTTTTCAGCGAGGACGGCCATTTCTTCGTAGCGGATGCCTTCAGGGAACGTCACTTTGAGGACGGGGACGAGCTCCTGGACAGTGAGCCGGTTGATGATGCTGAGCGTCGACGAGTTGGTGGGGAGCAAGTAGTCACCGGTACTGAGCCGACGATGGACGCCGATCATGCCCGCGAGGAGTTCGAATTGCCGGGCGGAACGGATGACTCCGAGCTCCTGGAGGTCCTTGCCGATGTCCCCGGCCGACCGGCCCTCGGAGAGGGTGTAGGGGACCGGCGTGTGTTCGGTAGCGGCCGGAGGAGCCGGGGGAAACCCGCCGCCAATGACCTCGCCAGGAGTGCGTGCGATGCAGTAACTGGCCACGAGGACGGCGAGGACCGCAATGGCTGCCCCGATCAGGGCGGTGGGCGAGGGGAGGAGCCGGGTCATCGATGACCCCGGCGGCGGCGATCGAGCACCGTCTGGAGGATGACGGCGGCAGCGGCGGAGTCAAGCGTGCCATCGCGTTTGCGGGCGGCGGCCGGGGCCATCGCCTGGGCCTGGGCGGACGACAGCCGCTCATCGGCTTCCGTCACCGGGAT
>CAZRUZ010000008.1:7658-23415 GCA_964603275.1 uncultured Anaerolineaceae bacterium
TTCGGCGGTGTGGCTGCGGAGCTGGACATCGAGACGGAACCCGAAACGCGGCACCCACGGCGCCCACCCGGGGGTGAGCTTCACCTCTGCCTCCTCAATACCATACCGCTCCGAGAGGATCGAACGCGCCTTTCCCGGCGACTTGCCCTTGATCGCGGATTTGACGATGTCCTCGGTAAGCCCGCGGGCGAATTCGCCCTGGAGGCGGAGCTCGGTGCGGATCAGCCCAGAGCCGGCCTCCAGCTGCCGGGCGCCAGTTTCGACGGCGGTGACGGTACCGGGAAGGAAGGCCCCTTCGCCCCCCTCATCCTGAAGGACATCGCGGGCAACGCGGTCAAGCGTCTCCGCCAGGACGGCGAGGGCGGACACGCGGACCGTGACGGGGAGGAGGACCATGGTGGCCGGTGAACCGACCGGGGGGTCCGCCGCGCCGACCTCGATTTCGGTCTCCGCCGTGCGCAGGAAGACGGCGTCGTGGGGGCGGGCCTCGATAAGGCCCCGGGTTACGGTATCGGAGCTTTCCAGCGCCCGGGCGAGCTCCTGGAGCTTGACGACATCGCGCGCATCGACCGCGGGCCGCGGTTCGGTGACACCACCCGTTGCGGCGGCCGGATTGGTGATTCCGAGGAAGCGGAACTTCTCATCGAACCAGCCGGTGATGGCGCCCGCGGCCAGGTTGCCTTCAACCCCCGGGCGGGCCGCGGTCGCGGTGGCGGGGATTGAGCCGTTTTGGGGGACGGTAACGGTCTCATCAATCTGGAAGGCGAAGAAACCGGGACTACCGAGGATGACCGTGCCCGCCGCAACCACGACATCGGCCTGGGTGCCGTTGGTGATGACCACGTTCGCCTGCGCGGGCTGGATGCCGACATCGGCGGTCCCGGTCGTCGCGGCGGCGAGGGTGATGACCTGCGTCCCGGTCACCCGGGATGCGGGGACCTCGAGCGTATCAAGGTTGACCTCGGTGAAGTCCTCCGAAGCGGCGATCGTGACCAGGCGGCTGATCGTCTCGGCGGGAGGGTAGGCGACCACCTCCGCCGCGGGGGCCATGGTGAGGACGAGCCCCACGGCGATGACACCAACAGCGACGATGAACAGCGCCTGGACGTAGCGGCCGACGTTCGGCGCCGCAACGCTGAACCTGCCCAGGCGAAGGACATAGTGGCCACCCGCATCCCAGCGGACGTGTTCCGGGCGGCGGGACACGGGGACACCGACCTGGCGGGCGCGCGACGCGAGTGATGAGGAACGGGTGGCGATGGCGACCATCTTGCCGGCCTCTTCGCCGTGGCGGACGAGGCGGCGCATGCCCAGTTCAGTGCTGAGCTGGCGGTTGCCATCGGGCGCGTGGATGACGACGGCCCAGGTGGGGGCGGTATCAACCCTCCCGCAGATGGCGGCGATATCCTCGGAGCGCTCAACGAGGACGACGCTGGCGAGACTCTCGGAGGGGCGGCCAGCATCTTCCCTCCCCTGGCCCGCGCCCGTTCCGGTGTCCTCATCCGCCACGTGACATCCTCACTTCCGCGAAATCTAGCCCGTCAGGGCGGCGAGTCCCAATCTGCGGCCCTCGGCGAGGGCAGCGTCGATCTTCGATGCATCGCGGGCGCCGGCCTGCGCGATATCCGGGCGGCCGCCACCACCGCCGCCGGCAACCTTCGCCACCTCGCGGATCAGGTTGCCGGCGTGAATGCCACGCTCAACCAGGTCAGGAGTGGCAGCGGCAAGGAAGGCGGGGCGGCCTTCAATGTTGGCCGCGAGGAGAATGAGCGCCGGGGAGAGCCGGGCGCGCACCTTGTCGGCGATGTCGCGCAGGACATCGGAATTCGTGGCATCGACGCGGGCGGTGACAAGGAAGGCGTCTCCCGCCTTCTGCGCACCTTCGATGAGCCCTTCGGCAACCGAGGCGCCCTGGAGGCGCTGGAGCTGCTCGCCCTGCTTGCGCAGGCGTTCGAGCTCAGACTGCATCGCGTCGAGGCGCTCCTCGATCTCTCCAGGACCCGTGCCGAGACGCTCGGCGATGCGGAGGATGCGCTCTTGCTGCTCGATGAGGTAGGCCTCGGCGGCGCGCCCGGAGACCGCCTCGAGGCGGCGGGTGCCGGCGGCGACGGCCGATTCCCGGATGACGTGCAGGAAGCCGATCTCGCCGGTGTGATGGACATGGGTCCCGCCGCAAAGCTCGGCACTGAAGGTGCTGTCGTTGTCCTTGATCTCCACGACGCGGACCTCGGCGCCGTACTTGTCGCCGAAGAAGGCAAGCGCGCCGGATTCGACGGCCTGGCGGTAGCCGGTGGTGCGCCACTGGACTTCAAGGTCGTGGCGGACCTTTTCGTTCGCCAGCTGCTGGACTTCGATCAGGGCCGGACGGGGGGTCTGCTCGAGATGGGTGAAGTCGAACCGGAGACGATCAGGGCTGACGAGCGAACCCTGCTGCCGGACGTGAGCACCGAGGATCGACCGGAGGGCGGCATGGAGCAAATGCGTGCCCGTATGGTTCCGGGCAGCGCCGGAACGCCATTGCAGGTCAACCGTTGCCTGGGCGCTTTCGGCCACGCGGATTTCCCCGTCGCTGACACGGCCGCGGTGGACGATTGCCCCGCCCGCGGCCTGCGTGTCTTCAACAACAAAGACGCCGGAAGGGGTGCGGATGTTCCCGTGGTCGCCAACCTGGCCACCACCTTCGGGATAGAAGGGGGTCGTGGTCAGGATGACTTCGCATTCCTGCCCGGTGGTGGCCATCTCCACCAGGGCGCCGCCGCGGAGGACGGCAGCGATGGCGGCATCGGCCTCGATGTGGGTGTAGCCGACGAAGTCGCTGTGGTCTTCGCCGAGGGACTGAATGACCGGGGAAACTTCACCTTTGAGGAACTTGCCCTGCTGGCGAGCGCGGGTGCGCTGGGCTTCGAGCGCGGCCTCGAATCCGCGGTCATCGAGCCCGAACCCCTCGACTGCGGCGATTTCGCGGGTGAGTTCGAGCGGCATGCCGTACGTGTCGTACAGGGTGAACGCCTCATCGCCGGGGACGGCTTCGGCGCCGCCGGCCGCGAGGCGGTCAAGGAGGGCTTCGAGCCGCTGCGAGCCGGCGGCAAGGGTGCGGGTGAAGCGCTCTTCCTCGGCGGTCAGGGCGCGGCGGATGAAATCGCGGTTCTCGGTCAGATGGGGGTAGGCGCCGCCCATCTTGGAGATGGCGGCATCGGCGAGGCGGGCGGTGAACAGGTCCCGGACGCCAACCTTGCGGGCGAAGTAGATGGCCCGGCGGACGACGCGGCGAAGCACATAGCCCCGGCCTTCGTTGCTGGGGACGACACCATCGCCGACGAGCAGGGTGGCGGCGCGGCAGTGCTCGGACATGGCACGGATGGCGTAGGCCTGCTCATCGCTGGCGGCGCCGCCGAGGTAGTCCACCCCGACGACGGCGGCCGCCTCGGAGAGGATCGGGAGGAAGATGTCGGTCTCGAACACGGAATTGACGCCCTGCAGCACCATGGCGACGCGCTCGAGGCCGCTACCGGTGTCGATGTTCTGGGCGGGCAGGTTGGTGCGCGTCCCATCGGGATGCTGGTAGAGCTGCATAAAGACGAGGTTCCAGATCTCGAGGAAGCGGTCGCTGTAGCCGACGCCCGCCGGCTTGCCATCGGGACCGGTGTGGAGCTGCGCCCCGGCGATGCCGGCGGCGGGGTCGAGATCGTAGTAGATCTCGCTATCCGGACCGCAGGGGCCGCTTGCGCCGGGGGTGCCGTTGGGGAAGCTGAACCAGTAGTTCAGGTCCTCGTCGCGGCGGTGGATTTGGTCATCAGGCAGCCCGGCCTCGCGCCAGTAGCCGTGGGCGTCGTCGTCATCGAGGAAGATTGTCGCGTGCAGCCGCGCGGGGTCGAGGCGATAGACCCGGGTCATCAACTCCCATGCCCAGTGGATCGCCTCGCGCTTGAAGTAATCCCCGAAGCTGAAGTTGCCGAGCATCTCGAAGGCCGTGCAATGGCTGAGGTCGCCGACTTCTTCGATGTCGGTGGTGCGGAAGCAACGCTGGACCGTAACGGCGCGGGGCCCTGGGGCGGGCTGTTCGCCCATGAAGATCGGTTTGAACTGCTGCATGCCCGCGCTGGTAAACATCGATGTGGGATCGCCAATGGGCACGAGCGGCCAGGGCGGGAGGGGGGCGTGGCCGCGTTCCTTGAAGAAGGAAACGTAGGCGTCACGAATCTCATCAGATGTGCGTGGGGTGTTCGTCATGGTGGTCACCGAATCCTATGGGGCCCGCCGGTGGAGTGTCGAGGACTGCTACGCGGGAAGGAGGAAAGCGCGAAATTGCTTGACAGGCTTTTTCCCCGGTTTCTACGATGCCGGTGGACGACTGTGTTGCGTCCGCTATGTGTAACGAATCAGAGCCTCCCAGTAGCCGCTTCCGCGCAATCCGCCAGCGGAATCAGTCATGCCCCCCCGGAGCCACGCGATGACGGGCCTCGGTGTTGTGGTCCTGGCGGCCGGCATGGGGACGCGGATGAACTCCTCCCTCCACAAGGTCCTGCACCCCGTGTGTGGTGTGCCGATGGCGGGGCATGTGGTCAACGCTGCGCGGGGTCTTTCGCCGGCGAGGCTGGTGGTGGTCACCGGCCACCAGTCCGAGCGCGTACGCGAACAGCTTGCGGCGAGCGATGTGACGTTCGTGGAGCAGACAGAGCTACTCGGAACCGCCGACGCCGTCGGACGCTGCCGGGAAGCGCTCACTGATTGCCATCGGGTGATGGTGCTCAATGGGGACTGTCCGCTGATCACGGCGGGGCTGCTCGAAGAGCTTCGCGACGCGCTCCAGGTAGCGGGGACGATGGCCTTCGTCAGCTGCCCGGTCGAAGATCCCGGCCGCCTGGGCCGAGTCGTGCGCAATGGCGATGGGTCAGTCCGGGCGGTCGTCGAGGCCGCCGACTACACCGGCCCGGCGGGGCCCGCGGAGATCAACGCGGGGCAGTACATCTTCAGCGCGGACTGGCTCTGGCGTGAGCTTCCGCGGGTTCCCAGAAGCGCGAAGGGCGAGTACTACCTGACTCACCTGATCGGTGCGGCCGCGACTCAGCACCCTGCGACGACGGTCGCCGCCGACGCCGCGGAAGCGCTCGGAGTGGATGACCGGGTCAAGCTCGCCGAGGCCGAGGGGCTGATGCGGGCAACGATCCTGGAGCGCTGGATGCTGGATGGTGTCACCGTTTCGGACCCGGCGACCACGTACATCGATGCGACCGTGCGGATTGCCCGGGACGTCACCATCCTGCCCGGCTGCCACCTGACGGGCGCCACCACCATCGAGACGGGTGCGGTGATCGGGCCGGGAACGACGCTCCGGGACGCGGCGATCGGCGCGGACACGCGCGTCCAGTGGTCGGTGGTGGAAAACTCGCGCATCGGTGCGGCGTGCTCGGTCGGGCCTTTCGCGCATGTGCGCGGGAACGCCACGATTGGGGACGGCTGCGAGGTCGGGAACTACGCTGAGGTGAAGAACTCGGTGCTCGGCCCGGGCGTGAAGATGCACCATTTCAGCTACATGGGCGACGCGGATATCGGGGCGCGGGCGAATATCGCGGCCGGATCGATCACGAGCAACTTCGATGGCGTGCGCAAACACCGGACAGTGATCGGCGAAGCGGCATTCATCGGCTGCGACACCATCCTTATCGCCCCGGTGACGGTCGGTGACGGGGCCTATACGGCGAGCGGCGCCGTCGTCACTCGGGACGTCGAGCCAGGCCAGACCGTGGCCGGAGTGCCGGCGCGCCCGTTTGAGCGGAAGGAGCGGGACCAATGACCAGCGACCCTGCCGGTACCGTGCCGTGGCGGGCGGCTCCTGACCACGAGCGGGAGGCGGCGCCATGGAACCAGTAGTTGTCATTTCGCTTGTGGCGATCGCCGGGCTCGGGTTGATCCTGGGGGCCGTGGCGGCAACCGAGGCTGCGCTTGAGCGTGCGAACGATGTCCGCATCCAGGCACTCGCCGCACGGGGCAACCGGCAGGCGAAACGGATCGCGCCAAGCGTGGGCCAGCCCGGGCGATTCCTCGGAGCGATCACGGCCGCGCGGGTCCTGACGGCAACGCTCATCCTCTCGCTCGTCGCCTACCTCGGGGCGCGGGAATACGGCCCGTTCGCCGGCGCCGTGGGCTTCGGCATGATCGGGGGCGTGTTCGTGGCAATCATCCAGCTGACCGTTGGGATGGCGGTGGCCCGGGCGCCGGAATACGCGGCCCTGCGGCTTTCGGGGGTGGCGCACGTCACGCGCATCGTCTTCGCGGCGCCGGCGTTTGTGCTGGGGCTCCCCTCGGCGCTGTTCGCGCGCTCGATCCGGGCGGTGACACCCGACCCCGACACGGACATCCTCTCGCTGGTGGAGCGCGAAGAGGCGGCCGGCGGGGTGGAGGAGCAGGAGCGCCGCATGATCCGGGGGATCATCGCGCTGGAAGACAAGACGGCCAGGGAGATCATGGTCCCGCGCATCGACATGGCTGTGGCCGATGCGGACGAGTCCGTCGGAGAGGTGGCGAACCTGGTGACCGAGCGCGGGTTCAGCCGGGTGCCGGTGTTCCGGGAGAACATCGACGATATCGTCGGAGTTGTTTTCGCGAAGGACCTGCTGCGCACCATGAGCAACGGGGGTAAGGAGCGGCCGGTCTCGGACCTCCTGCGCGATGCGTTCTTCATCCCGGAGTCGAAGCGGCTGGACGAGTTGCTGAAGGAGATGCAGGCCCGCCGGGTCCACATGGCCATTGTGGTTGACGAATACGGCGGTACGGCCGGGCTGGTGACGATCGAGGACCTGCTCGAAGAAATCGTCGGGGAGATCGAAGACGAGTACGACGTGGCGCGCCCGCCGATGGAGATCATCTCGGAGGATGAGGTGGTGCTGGACGCGGGGGCGAGCACCGATGTGCTGAAGGACCTGTTCGGCTACGAGGTGGAGTCGGAGGACTTCGACACGGTCGGGGGATTCCTCATCCACCGTCTCGGGCGGCTGCCCGCGGTGGGCGACGAGGTGGCGGCGGACGGACTCACGTTGCGGGTGCTGAGCATGGCGGGCCGCAGGGTGCGGCGGCTCCGGGTTGCCCGCCAGCCGGAGGCAGTCCCGGAAGAGGTCCACACCCACTAGAATCGGGCCGCCGGCCGGCGGGAGACCGCCGGGGCGGCGGGAACGGACAGAGTCAACACTCCCGGGGGCGGATATGCGAGAATCGCGGGCCGTGACACAACACCAGGACCTCGCCTACTGGCTGGCGCTGCGGCGCGCCGGGCTGGGGAGCACCAATTTCGCACTGCTGCTCGCGCACTTCGGCACGATCGAGGCCGCATGGCACGCACCGGCCGGCGAAGCCGGGGCGGCCGGGATCGAACCGCAGTACCTACGCGCCATGGCAAAAGCGCGAGCCGGGTTCGAAGCGGGGAAGGAAGAAGAACTCCTCGAACGGCACGATGCCCGGGTGCTGACCTGGCTCGATGCGGGCTACCCGGCGAACCTGCGCGAAATCCCCCAGAGTCCGCCGGTCCTCTTCATCCGGGGGACCGACGGGCCGCAGTTCGAGCAGGCCGTTGCGGTGGTCGGCACGCGCCACGTCACCCCGTATGGCCGGCAAGCGGCGGAGCACTTCTGCGAGACGCTGGCTCGGGCGGGGGTGGCCATCGTCAGTGGGCTGGCACGGGGTGTGGACGCGATCGCCCACCGGGTCGCACTGGAGAACGGAGCACCGACGGTCGCCGTGCTGGCAGGGGGGATCGACCAGGTGTATCCGCGAGAGAACGCGGGGCTTGCGGCGCGGATCCTCGAACAGGGGTGCCTGGTGAGCGAGTACCCGGTCGGCATCCCGGCGCGGCGCGACTACTTCCCGCGGCGCAACCGGATCCTGTCGGGTCTCGCGAGGGCGACCCTGCTGGTGGAAGCGGGTGAAGGGAGCGGGGCCCTGCATACGGCGAACTGGGCGTTCGAGCAGGGACGGGATGTGTTCGCCATCCCGGGGAGCATCTTTTCCCGGCAAAGCGCGGCGACCAACCAGCTGATTCGTGAGAACACCGCGAAACTGGTGGCTACCCCGGAACAGCTCTGCCAGGAACTCAACCTCTTGACCTCGGCGAGCCAGATGCCGTTAACCCTGCAGCCGGGGGCCGCGTTACAGGAGGGCGGGACCGGGGCGCGGTCAACGCCCGATGACCCCGTGCTCCGCATCCTCGCGGCGGGACCGCGGCACATCGACGAGGTGGCCCGGGAAGCCGGTTTGCCGGTGGCGAGCGTCAGCAGTTCGTTGCAGCTTTTCGAGCTGCAGGGCACTGTCCGCCAGACCGCGCCGATGACCTATGCCCTTGCCTGAGCGGGGCCGAGCGATCGAGACACCCTATAGACATAGCGAAGCCCGGCTCTCTACTCTCGAAAACGTGCGCCAGCGGCTGGCGCCGGGAAAAGGTTGAACGAGATTGGCAACAACAACTGCGAAACGGGCGGCGGGCCCGGCGAAGCGCGCCACGAAACCGGCACGGTCACGCCCGGAGCCGGCGGCGCCCGCGAACGCGCGAGGCCGGGGCAAGCATGCCCCCAACCTGGTGGTGGTCGAATCGCCGACCAAAGCCCGGACGGTGAAGAACATCCTCGGCGATGACTACGAAGTCATCGCATCGGTAGGACATGTGCGCGACCTGCCGCCGTACGGGTACGGCGTTGAGAGTGTCGAGAAGATGGACTTCACGCCGAAGTATGTGGTGGTGAAGGACGCAAGGCGCGGTGTAAACAAGAGCGAGGTGGTAGCGGAGATCGCGGCGGCGGCGAAAGCGGCCGAGCGGGTCTTCCTCTCGACCGACCCCGACCGCGAAGGCGAAGCCATCGCCTGGCACATCAAGGAGGCCGCAGGCATTCCTGACGAGAAAGCCACGCGCGTCGTGTTCCACGAAATCACGAAGCCCGCGATCGAGGCGGCGTTCGCCGAGGCGATGGGGCAGCATGTGGCTGCCAGCGCGGACCACCATCGCAAGGCGCCGGGCAGGATTGACATGGACCTGGTGGACGCGCAGCAGGCACGGCGCGTGCTCGACCGGCTGATCGGGTTTCCGCTGACGTGGTTCGTGCAGAAGAAAGTCAGCCGGGGGGCGAGCGCCGGGCGCGTGCAAAGCGTTGCCCTTGGACTGATCGTGAACCGGGAGAAGGAGATCCAGGATTTCCGGCCGGTGGAGTACTGGACCATCCACGCCGGGCTGGCGAAGCAGGGGCGGGCGTTCGATGCGGAGCTGACGAAGTTCGCCGAGGCGGCGAAGGGCGCGAAGCTGAAGCCTGCGTTCACGAGCGCGGGCCCGGCCATCCCCTCCGAAGCGGCAGCGAACGAACTCCTGGTGAAGCTGCGCCGCTCGCAGTTCCAGGTGGCCAGCGTGACGAAGGGCGAGAAGAAGCGCTCACCTGCGCCGCCGTTCACCACGAGCACGTTCCAGCAGGCGGCAGTCAACCGGCTCGGGATGAGCGCGGCCCGGGCAATGGGCATCGCGCAGGAGCTCTACGAGGGCATTGGCGGACAGGCCGGCCTGATCACCTACATGCGCACCGACTCGTTCAACATCTCGCCCATCGCCCGGCTGCAGGCGCGCGACTTCGCCGCCCGCACCTGGGGCAGCGAGTACATCCCGGCGAAGGAGCGCGTGTACGTCACCCGTTCTCGGGGTGCGCAGGAAGCGCATGAGGCGATCCGGCCGACGAACCCCTCAGCCATGCCCGAGAGCCTGCGGCGGACGCTGAACAACGACCAACTGCGCGTATACACCCTCATCTGGCAGCGGTTCATGGCCAGCCAGATGAGCGATGCGCGGTACGCCACGGTCACCGTCGACATCGAAGCACGGGAAGGGACGGCGGCACACGCCACGTTCCGCGCGAGTTCGAGCACGCTCACCTTCGAGGGGCATCTCAAGGTGTATGGGGCGGATGCGGGCGAACAGTCCGCCGATGATGAAGATGAAGACGGCCTGCAGGGTTCGCTGCCGGAACTGGCCGCGGGCGAGACGCTGGAGCAGCGCAGCGTGGACGGACGCCGGCACCAGACCGAGCCCCCACCGCGCTACACCGAGGCGACGCTGGTGAAGGCGCTCGAGGAGGAGGGCATCGGGCGGCCGAGCACGTACGCGACCATCGTCCAGACGGTGCTGAAGCGTGATTATGTCGAAAAGCAGGGGCGCCAGCTGGTCCCCCAGGAGCTCGGGTTTATCGTCCACGACCTCCTCGAACAACACATGAAGAAGTACGTGGACGTCCCGTTCACGGGGGAGATGGAGCGCGAGCTCGACGAAGTCGCCCAGGGCGAGCGGAAGTACGAAGAGGTGCTGGAGGAGTTCTGGCCGGAATTCAAGCGGGCGCTGGATGGGGCAGAGGACACGGCCGAGAAGCAGCAGGAAGTGACGGACATCCTTTGCAACGTGTGCCAGCAGACGAACCTGGTGATTAAGTGGGGGCGCAACGGCAAGTTCTTCGCCTGCCCACGCTACCCGGAGTGCTCGAATTCACTGCCAATGGGCGCGGATGGGAAGCCGGTATTCGCGGCGGCCCCGCAGGAGATCGCCTACCGCTGCCCGAAGGACGGTGGGGCGCTGGTGCAAAAGAGCGGCCCCTACGGGCAGTACGTGGACTGCGTGAACCGCGAGAAGGGCACATGCGACTTCCGGGGCGGGGTGCCCGTAGGGGCCGCCTGCCCGGAGGAGCCGGAGACCGGCCAGCTGGTCCAGAAGCAGACGAAGCGGGGCATCTTCTACGGGTGCTGGAACTACCCGAACTGCAGCTACACGACGAACAGCCTCGAACCGGGGAAGATGGCCCCGGCACGCCCGCAGGACGAGCGCGAAGCGGCGAACAAGAAGCTGCTGGAGCGGAGCGCCCGGGGCAAGGCGGCTTTCGCGAAACGGAAGGCGAACGCAGCAACCTCAACGCGGGCGCGAAAGGCGAGCTGAGAGCGGGGAGCGGGCCTGGTCATCATTCGTAAAGCTTATTGACACGGCAGCGCTCGCCGCATAATCTCGTGCCGGAGGGCGGTCCATGTCCGGCACTCACCTTACTCCTCGCGAAATCGAAGTCCTTCGACTCATCGCTCTTGGGCACACAAATCAGGCAATAGCCCGAGCGCTCACGCCTCGTGTCACAACTGCAACGGCCAAGACCTATGTCCAGCGCATCCTGCTGAAGCTCGGGGTGCCAAATCGGGCTGCCGCCGCGGCGGTTTACGCCGCCCGGACGTCTCCATCAGGAGTCGGCCCAAATCAGAACTTGGATCCGACAGTCGGTACCGCCAGCCTTCCAATGAGCACAGACCGTGAAAGAGGGAGCATATGACCTCGCATCTTGATTCCCATAGTAGGAGTTTCATCAGCTGCGCCCTAGCCATTCTCCTGACAGGGCTTTGCCTATTGAACTGGCAACCAGCTCAAGCGGACACCCAGTACTCTCCAAACGGTTGGGGAGTGGGCACGACTTACCAGGCTTCTTGGGCATCGTCATGCAGATGGGAAGATCCCTATATCGCCAACAGATCGCCTTGCTACAAACAAGTATCATCCTCGACGTTACTCTATGTCTCATCAGATCAGGCAGTAGTTTACCTTTATCCGCAACATCATTGGTATGATTGCCTAAATCCTGGTAATGGCTGTTCATACGGAAGCTATCAGCATGCTTATCCTCCTCCTTATCAGGGATCCGGTTCTCCTCACGCTTTTGCTAGCTACTACTACGCAGGTTGGCCGTCTCCTGGGAACTACAACTGAGACGTCCGCGGATACGCGATGCGCTGCGACAACAGTACAGATCCGTACCAATACTCGTGCTGGTGGACGTCAGATGGTTTCTAGCCAACTGCGACCGACATCTTGACCAAGCAAGAATGGAGCAATCGACTGTGAACTCTACATTTGTTGCGAACACCAACTGGCGCATCTGGATGGTGGTCCATGCGGGCGTTGCAGGTCTCTTCCTCGCTTGGAGCGCGGTCTGGGCTGGTGATGAATCCGGCACACCCGCACCATCAATTGCCCGGTCGGCCGCGTCGGCCAGCGCTGACGCCGAGGTGACCAAATCGTCTGGGTCCGCCATCGAGACTCGAATCGAGATTCGCGTAGGCGCCATCGGGGAGGAGCGCACGCTGCCAATCCGCATGGCAGCCCGGCCAAGATTGCTCCTGGCGGATGGCCGGATCCTGGAAGCGCGCGGTCAGGAGGTCGATTTTGACCACGTTTCCATCCTCTTCCCCGGGGGCGCAAGCGGCGACGGCCGACTCCAGGTCAGCCTCTCGCGTGAGGCGGGGATGATGGACGCCGGGCGTCCCGGGAGGACGGCCGTCCTCAACCTGCCGGTCAGCATCAACGCTCCGTCCACCGCAAGGACGATGGAACCCGCCGGGCTGGGAGCGGCGCTGGGCCCCGGTATGGCGGTGATCGACCGCATCGTCAGCGACTCCTCGGGCGTAGCGGTGATAGGCCACTTCACGGGCTTTTCAACGGAGGAACTCCAGGCGATCCACCTGATCGACAGCACCCTCGCCACGCGAAGCGGTGACCTCCGCGTGTACGCGTTCCGCGGGGGCTTCGGCGACGGGTACGCCCAATTCGAGCTCGTGTTCGCTGGCAAGGATGCGGAGGCCGAGACCATGCTGGCGTTGCGGCTCGGCACACTCCCCGCGCAGCCAGGCAGGCCGACGCCGGAACGGCTCGCCGCGAGCGGGCTGCAAGCAACGGCGAACATCCCGCTGAACGCTGCCAACTGATGCGGGTACGCATTCCGTGGGGCTGGCTGGTCCTCTGGCTCGCCCCACCGGTAGCGGTAGTCATGGCCGTGGCAGTGGCGTGGTCCATGACCTCACGAGCGGAGGATCCGGAGGTCGAGTTCCGCATCGGCGGCACGCCCGTCGCGACAGTCCCACTGAGTGAGGCGCTCCGGCGCGCCGAGGCGGAGCTGGGGTACGGCCTCGTCCGGCCACGGGACCTGCCGGACGGCTATCGGCTCGACTTCGTCGATGCCGCCTGGATCGACGACCCGGTGCGCCTCGCTCGCTTCCCGCGGGCGTTCTTCGGTTACGCGGACACCTCCGGCGGTGCCACGCCGCTCCTCATCACCGAGGGGAACGAGCCGGTGGGCCCGAGGATCCGGCTGGTGGCGTTCGATGCCGCGATTGACGATGTGGAAATCGACACCGGCTGGGGTTACGGGCAGACATTGTATTGGACTGTCGAGGGCAGCGGCCCACCGTACTTCCACATTCGGTTTGCGGGAGAGCACCCGGCCCCCGAGGACCAGGTACGGCGGTTGTTGCAGGCGCTACATCGCCGATAGCGCTCGCCGGCTCCGAAAGCGCACGCACCCACCCGGGTTGCGAGTGAGTCCCCTTCTCCCTTCGGCCTTAACAGTTCATACTCCCGTTATGCCAAATCCGGCGGCGCATAAGACGGCTGACGCGTACCTCGAGGCGTACCTTCGCGAGCTCTTGGCGGTCGGTGGTCGGTCGCCGTACACGATCAGGAACTACAGGACGGACATTGGCGGATTCCTGAACTGGTGCGTGGCACACGGGCAGGAACCGCTGCGTGCGACGCGGCAGGTCTTCCGCGAATACCTGACCGAGCTCAAGGATGCCGGGATGGTGCCCGCATCGATCACGCGGCGGACCAGCACGGTGCACGGCTTCTACCGGTACCTCCATCGCGAAGGGGCAACCGAGCGTGACCAGCTCTACGGGGTGGCGCTCCCGAAGCGGCCGAAGCGCTTACCGAAGGTGCTGGACCCGGCTATGCTCGATGCACTGCTCGCGGCCCCGGACGCGGCGACGCCGCAGGGCCTCCGCGACCGCGCAATGCTGGAGTGCCTGTACGGCGGCGGGCTGCGTATCTCGGAGCTGGTATCGCTAGATGTGCGGCAGGTCGACCTGGGTGATGGGTCCGCAATTATCCACGGCAAGGGCGCGAAGGAGCGGCTGGTGCTGTTCGGCGAGCCAGCGATGCGTGCCGTGGAGCGGTACCTTGAGATGGGCCGCCCGGCGCTGTTGGAGGGCCGGGAACCCGGCGGGCGCAGGCGAGAAGACGGCAACCCCCTGTTCCTGAACCGTTTCGGCTACCGGCTGACGGCGCGTTCGGTGCAGATGCTGATCAAGCGGCACGCGCTCGCGGCCGGGATTGCGGCGGAGGTGCACCCGCACCTTCTGCGCCATTCGTTCGCGACCCACCTGCTCGACGGGGGCGCCGACCTGCGGATCGTGCAGAGCTTGCTGGGCCACTCATCGGCGAACACGACGCAGATCTACACGCACGTCTCGCAGGCACGGCAGGCCCAGGTGAGCGCCGCAGCATGGGAGAAGGTGGCGGAGCAGGCGCTGGAGGGGTCGCGGCGCAAGCGCACACCGCGCTCAGCCTGAACCGGGCACGGGCGGCACAAAAGCGTTCTTCCCAGGATCGCCGGAAATATGCGCCACTGCGTGTCAGCCGGTAAAGGGGTTGACGATGGTCAGCCCGTCGATGTGCTGGCCATCCTGCATGTCCTCGGTGTAAAGCCGCGAACACCCCTCGGAAAGGGCAGCGGCGATGATCAGGGCGTCATAGAAGCCGTATCGGTAGCGGCCCTGGATTTCGAGGGCCCGGTGGTAAAGGTCCATCGTTGCCGGGATTCTGCAGAGCGGGGCGAGCACCAGCTGGAGATAGTCGTGCGCGCTGTCGGAATCGAGCGGGATCTCCGCCTTCCGCAAGACCGTGTTGAGCGTCTCCGCCACAACTTGGAAGCTCACGCACGCGTTACCCGTCTCGATGCCCTCGCGGATGATCTCCTCGGCAATGGCTGACTTGCGGGTGTCCAGGTTTTCCAACCGGTAGATGAACACGTTTGTGTCGATGAATGCCTTAGCGCTCATTCATTTCTTCCCGAGTCAGCTTGCGACCCACGCGTACCTTCCCACTCAAGCGGGCCATCACTTCGTCATATGCCCGAAGACGCTCCGACGGCCGGGCGTACCCCTCAAGCCAGCGACGGAACTCCTCGTTCAGCGTTGTGTGCTCTGCACGGGCGCGTTCACGCGCTGCCTCGATCAGGGCGGAGTCGGCACTCAGGGTGATGTTCTTCACGGCAGGAGCCTCCATTCACGTATCCAGTGTACACGAACCTCGTGCACCTGCGGCGGTTTTCCGCGCGTCAGGGCCGCCGGGTCAACCACTGCGGCGCTACCCCTCAATCGACAACCGACAATCAACAATCGACAATCGCCGGGTGAACCTGCTCCTCGTCCACGGCCCGAACCTGAACCTGCTCGGTGAGCGCAACCCGGCGGTCTATGGCACGACCACACTGCTCGATATCGAGGCGGACGTGGCGGCCGCCGCGGGAGCGCGAGGCGCGGCCGTGCTGTGCTACCAGAGCAACCATGAAGGCTCGCTCATCGACTTCCTGCATGAACACCGGAAGCTTGCTGATGGTGTCGTCATCAACGCCGGGGCCTACACGCACACCTCGGTCGCGCTGCGCGATGCGATCGAGGCCATCCAGCTCCCGGTGGTGGAAGTGCACATCTCGAACACCCATGCGCGCGAGGGGTTCCGTCACCGTTCACTGATCGCGCCGGTGTGCGTGGGGCAGGTGACCGGGCTCGGGCGAGACGGCTACACTGTCGCGACCAACCTCCTCCTCGACCACCTGGAGTCGCGGGCGCGGGCGTGACCCGCAATGGAGCCCCCATGGACGACCGCCTGACCCGGATCCGCACCGAACTGGCCGAACGCAACCTGGACGCCCTG
>CAZRUZ010000008.1:23515-28635 GCA_964603275.1 uncultured Anaerolineaceae bacterium
AGGAGCTGGCACTGATCGAGCGGGCGATCGCGATTTCCGATGCCGCTTTCGATCGGCTCGAATCTGCGTTGAGGCCGGAGATGACGGAACTCGAGGTCGCGGAGGTCTTCGCGGCAAACGTGAGGTCGGCGGGCGGAGAGGACATCTCGTTTCCAACCATCGTGGCTGCCGGGCCATGGGCGGCGATGCCCCACGCCAGCCCGCGTCCTGAGGTGCTCGGGGAGGGCCGGCCGATCGTGATCGACATGGGGGCGCGGTTCAGCGGGTATTGCAGCGACCTGACGCGGACTCTTGCACTGGGGACTCCGGACAAGAAGTTCCGCGAGATCTACGGCATCGTCTTCGAGGCGCAGGCCGCCGCGATCGAAGGCATCGAGGCCGGGATGAAGGCAGCGGACGCGCACATGCTGGCCCAGGGCGTGATCGACCGGGCAGGCTATGGCGGTCGCTTCGGCCATGGTCTCGGACACGGTGTTGGGCTCGATGTCCACGAGGACCCGTACCTCGGGACCTCGTCCGAAGATGTCTTGGAAGAAGGAATGGTGTTTACCATTGAACCGGGGATTTACTTGCCCGGCTGGGGCGGCGTGAGGATCGAAGACATCGTGGTCATTGAGAACGGCCGGCCCCGCGTGCTCAGCCACGCCCGAAAACTGACACCCGCAGGAGTGTGACACGTGATTTCCACCGGCGAACTGAAGAAGGGCGCCACCATCGAACTCGATGGGAAGCTCTACTCGATCATGGACTACAGCCACATCAAGATGGGTCGCGGGTCAGCCCAGGTCCGCATCAAGTTCCGCGATGTACGCAGCGGGGCGATCATCGAGCAAACCTTCCAGGCGGGCACGAAGTTCAACCGCGCCCGGGTCGAACGGCGGGAGATGCAGTATCTCTACTCCGACGACCAGTTCTACTACTTCATGAACACCGAGACGTACGAGCAGATCCCGGTCGGCGCGGAGAAGGTCGGGGACGCGAACAAGTACCTGAAAGAGAACGATACCTGCGAGGTGGTGCTCTACGGCGACGAGGTGATCGGTGTTGAGATGCCGATCACGGTCGAACTCACCGTGACCGAGACCGATCCCGGCTTCAAGGGTGACACGGCGACGGGCGGGACGAAGCCGGCAACGCTGGAGACGGGGCTCGTGGTGCAGGTACCGCTGTTCATCGAGGAGGGCACGCGGATCCGCGTGAACACCGACAGCGGAGCCTACATCGAGCGGGTGCAGTAGGCCGCCGGCAGACGAGGCGCCCGCTCCGCGACGGACAGCGCTGCATCGATTACTCCGGATGCACTTCCCGCAGCAGGCCGGATGCCACGTCGTAGACGAACCCGCGCAACACGACATCCTGCTTCACGAGCGGCGATGAGCGGTACACCTCCAGATCGTCGCGCACGGCCTGATCGAGGTCCCTGAACGGGAGAAAGGCGAGGTGGTCTGCGATGAAGCCGGCCTCCTCGCGGAGCCGCTGGCGCATGTCATCGTCAGTGAAGGTCATCATCGCGCACTCGGTGTGGTGAATTACGGCGACCTCGCGAGTTCCCACGAGCCGCTGGCTGATGGAGAGGCTGCGGAGGGCATCGGCCATGCGCCCCCCGGCGTTACGAATGATGTGGGCATGGCCGTACCTCAGGCCAAGCGCCCGGATAGGGTCGATGCGGGCGTCCATACAGAGGAGAACGGCCAGCGTGGGCTGGCCCGCCTCCGCGGGCAGAAAGTCCTCTGCGAATCGCTTGTTGGCAAGGAGCGCGGCATCGATGGCTGTTTTGTGAGACATAGCCGCAGTCTCGCATATCGGCGCAGGGCGAGGCCTCACGGTCGGTTCTCTGACTGCTTGGGGGGCGCAACCGAGACCTGCGCATCCGCCGTCCGGCGAGTACGCTGTCTGCGCTCATGACCACACCATCCGCCCTCTCGGTTTCTGCCGTTGTTTCGTTTCTGCGGGAAGTGCTGGAGGCGAACGAGTTCTTCAGCGACCTGTGGGTGCAGGGTGAGGTCTCGAACTACAGCCGATCGCAGCTCGGCCACCGGTACTTCTCGCTGAAGGATGCGGGCGCCAGCCTGCGGACTGTCCTGTTCCGCGATAGCATGCCGGGCTTCCAGCTCAAGGATGGTGAGCGGGTGCTGGCCCGGGGCCGTATCACGATCTATCCCCCCCGGGGCGAGTTGCAGTTCGTCTGCACCTTTGTCCAGCCGGAAGGTATCGGGCTGATGGCGGCGCGGTTCGAGGAACTGCGGCTGAGGCTGGAAGCGGAAGGGCTGTTCGAGGAGGCGCGAAAGCGCCCGTTGCCACGCTTCCCGAACCGGATCGGCCTGGTCACCTCACCGACCGGGGCGGCGCTGCAGGACGTGAAGAATGTCCTCGGGCGGCGCTGGCCGCTGGCGACGGTCATACTTGCGCCCGCACTGGTCCAGGGCGAGCAGGCCGCCGGGCACGTCTCTGGCGCCCTCCAGGCATTGGCGAACGAACCGAACCTCGATCTCTGCATCGTCGCGCGCGGGGGGGGGTCGGCTGAAGACCTGGCCGCGTTCAATGACGAGCGGGTTGCACGGGCGATCTATGCGTTCCCTGTCCCGGTGGTTTCCGGTGTGGGGCACGAGACGGACGTGACGATCGCCGATATGGTCGCCGACCTTCGTGCCCCCACGCCGAGCGCGGCTGCGGAGCGGAGTGTGCCAGACATCACCCAGGTGGAACGAGCACTGCGCGCCCTGGACCGCGGGATGGGAGGACAGGTGCTGGGCATCATCGGCGAGACCGCGGCCGATATCGATGGAACTGTGCGCAGACTGCAGCGGGCCGCCCCAGACCCGGCAACGCTGGCACGCACCATGGACCAGCTGCGGGAGACACTTGAATCCGGCCTGGAGCGCCGCTGCAGTGCCGACCGGTCACGCTTCGAGCAGGCCGCGGCCAGGTTGTCCGCGTTGGACCCGATGGCGACGCTCGCCCGCGGATACGCGATCGTTCAGCGTGAAGGGGTAGCGAAGCGGCCGGTTGTGAACAGCATCCGCAAGGTGAAACCGGGAGACCGGCTTTCGGTCTCGGTCGCTGATGGCGCATTCTGGGCAGAGGTGAGCTGATGGCGAAAGAACCGACTTTTGAATCTCTGTATGCGGCGCTCGAGGAGAAGGCGCGCCAGCTGGAGCAGGGCAACCTGCCGCTCGAGGAATCGCTCCGCGTGTACGAAGACGGTGCGAAGCTCGTTGACCAGTTGAGGGCGATCCTTGAAAAGGCCGAGCTGAAGGTGACGGCGTTGCGGGCGCGGCTCGACGAAGAGGACCTGCAATTGCGAGAGGCCGAAGCGGAGTACGAGGCGGGGGAGTGATGCGAATCGCGTGGCTGACCACGGGGCGAGGACCGGGCTCGTTTGGGGCGCTGGAGTACGTGATCGGGGCGATGGAGCGGGGCTTGCCCGTCGAAATCGCGGTGGTGTTCATCAACCGTGACCGCGGTGAAGCGGAGGCTACGGACCGCCTGATCGCGATGGCCGAAGAACACGGTATCCGGGTCGAGACCATGTCATCGGTGGCCTTCCGGAAGGCGCGCGGAGGGAAGGTCGGGAGGCCGGGTGAACCGCTCCAACCCTGGCGATACGACTACGATGCCGAGGTGGCGCGAATCCTCGCGGGCTACGACTTCGAGCTGGGTGTGATGTTCGGGTACATGCTCATCGCGACCAACCCGCTCTATTCGAAGTTCACGTTCATCAACGACCACCCGGCGCTTCCCGATGGACCGATCGGCACGTACCAGGAGGTCATCGCGGAGCTCATGCGAACGCAGGCCCTCGAATCGGGTTGCATGATGAACCTGGTCACCGGCGACGTGGACCGGGGCCCGGCGGTCAGCTACTGCCGCTTCGCCATCCGCGACGAGGCGAACGAGCCCGTGTGGGAGGCACTCTCGGGCAGCGCCATGGACGTGGCCAGCCTGGACGTGATCATGGGGATGCCGTTATACGCCGATATCCGCGGGCGCGGCGTGGCCCGCGAGCGGCCGTTCCTGGCCGAGACGCTGCGAGCCGTGGCCAATGGCACGCTGGCAGTACCGCCCCCGGAGCCGCTGGACT
The DNA here is from genome assembly GCA_964603275.1 of uncultured Anaerolineaceae bacterium. Lineage (GTDB taxonomy): Bacteria > Chloroflexota > Dehalococcoidia > Tepidiformales > Tepidiformaceae > Amarobacter. The sequence continues at coordinate 27,597 of CAZRUZ010000008.1, forward strand.
TAACCGCCGCCGTGGAAGAAGCGGTGGCACGCTCGACGCGGGCCGTATAATCGCCGACATGATCGATGCACCCCGCACCTGCCCCGACTGCGCCGCGAGCTTCGAGCCCGCCGATAACTACTGCCGCCAGTGCGGGATGTACGTCGCCGCGCTGCGCGATACGGCAATCGTGGCGGCCACGGCGGCCGCGCCCGCGCGCGTCGAGCGTCAGCGGGCCCAGCTGCCTGCGCCGGTGAAGAAGGCCGCCACGGCGGTCGCGATCGGCACGGCGTTGCAGATCGGGGTGGGCCTGACCGGCAAATACCTTGCCCGCCAGGCGACCAGGCAGGCGGTCAGCGCGGTCAGGCCATCACGCGGGAAGCATGAGCGTGCAGCGAAGAGTCCGGCGAAGGACGTCACCGTGCCACAGCAGGCGGCGGCCGACCCGTATCCCGGTGCGGCGGCAGTGAGCGAGACGGTGGTGGTCCGGCGAGTCTGGATCCGGCGGGACTAAGCCGCACTCCCGAGACCGGGTGGGAGCACGCGCGAAGGCCGTACGGCCTGTACGCTGAGTCAGCATGACGACGGCCATCCCCCGATCGCAACGCACGCTCATCCTTGCGTTGCTTTGCGTCGCGTCGTTCGCGGTCGTCTTCAACAACCTCATCATCACGCCGATCTTGCCGGACATCTCCGAAGACCTCGGCGTGCGGGTGGCTGTCGCGGGGCTGCTGGTGACCGCGTACGCGGTTGTCGGGGGTGTGGCGGCGGTGTTTTCCGGGCCGTTCATCGACCGGGTGGGGCGGAAGCCAGTCGTTGTGGCGGGGATGGCGACATTGACGGTCGCCACCGCCCTTTCGGCCGTCGCGCCGAGCTTCCTGACGCTCACGGCGGCGCGGGCGCTTGCCGGACTCGGGGTGGCCTGTCTGACACCGGCGGTATTCGCGGCAGTCGGCGATTACTTCTCGTACGAAGAGCGCGGGCGGGCGATGTCGTGGGTTATTTCGGCGAACACGAGCGCAAGTATCCTCGGCGTGCCGGCCGGGGCGCTCATCAGCGG
>CAZRUZ010000008.1:28735-31713 GCA_964603275.1 uncultured Anaerolineaceae bacterium
CTGGCGAAGTGGGCGCTTGGCGCGCTGACGATGACGATGGGGTTCGGCGTGCTTTTTGGCAGCAACATCGGCGGACGCCTTTCCGACCGGATCGGCAAGCGGCCGGTGATCATCTGGAGCTCGGCCCGGTGCGCGCTTTTCATCGCCATGGTGACCACCCTTTCGGTGGTGATGGCGCTGGGTTTCACATTCCTCTTCCTGTTCGCGGTCTTCGGAGGGGCCCGGTTCGCAAGCGCCCAGGCGATCATGACCGAAATGGCGCCGGAGAACCGGGGCACCGTGATGGCGCTGAACGCCAGCGGACAGCAGTTCGGCATCGTGACCGGCTCGGCGGTTGGCGGGCTTGTGCTGGAGACGTGGGGCTACACGGGCCTTGGCCCGGCCTCCGCGGGGCTCGCGCTGGCAGCGCTGGTCACGTATGCGCTCTTCGTGGATGAGCGGAGGTTCGCGCGGCCGGCCGGCGAACTGGCACTGTCATCGCGCGGCTGAGCGCCCGAACACGCGGCATCGGTAGACTGGCGGCGTGATCGTTTTCATCAACGGGCCGTTCGGGGTTGGGAAGTCCACAACGGCCCGGATCCTGGCCACCATCCTACCGGGTGCCGCGCACTACAACCCGGAACACATCGGCGCCGGGCTGCGGCTGGCGATGGGGCCGTTCTACCGGGCGGCTGACTACCAGGACCTGGCCGCATGGAGGCGGCTCACGCCAGTGGGCGCGCGGCTTTACGGGCTGCGGCACGAAACCGTAGTGATGCCGATGACCGTCTGGCGGAAGGACTACCTGGAGGAGCTGGTGGCGGGCCTCCACCGGGTCGACCCCGACGTGCGCACGTTCCAGCTCACGGCGCCGCGCGAGGACCTGGAACGGCGGGTACTGAGACGTGCGGACGTAGGCAGGGGGCACGGCTGGTGGTGGGCGCACCTCGAGTCCGGGTTGGCCATGGCCCACGACCCGGCCTTTGGCGAAACCGTGGATACGGCCGGACGCGCGCCACTGCAGGTTGCTTCGGAGATTGCCGGGCGAATCCGCCAGGGACGTTAGCCGCCCACGAGTGCCGCGGCTGCGCGTTCGGCCGCATCGCGCGAGGAACCGATCACGAAGAGCACCTCGGACGGAGCCGGGGGGACGATCTGGACGGTGGTCCGCCCATCGGGCAGTTCGCTGGCCACCCCTGCGGTGGTCGTGGCGTTCGTGGCGCCGGCGGCAGCCAGCAGTTCGCGCTGGGCGGCCGCGAACTCGCCCGCATCGGTCTCACCGGCGAACCGCACCCGGAACACCGCGACCGACTCGTCACCACGGACGTAGACGTCGTAGTGGTCGCCCCGCCAGCCGGCCGCGGCGGTGTAGGCGGGCAGGGCCGTGAGGCGGAGCTGGAGGTAGTTGGCGAGGTGGAACTCGCCAAAGGTCCCGCCGGACTCGCGTTGCCAGCCCGTACCCAGCGCCGCTGTGATGTCCGGGAGTGTCACGGTCTCCGGCTGCCAGCCCGAGCGGCGAAGGTCGGGGTGCAGGATGTGGGCGGTGGAGACCGGTTCCCCGGCAAGGTAGCGGTCGATGGCGGCCGTGCCATCCTGGCTGCGGAGGATGTTCACCCATTCCGCGCCGGTGGTGTACGGGAACCTGAACTCGCGCTCGAGCGAAGGGTTGATCCCGTTGGCCAGCAGACCGGGGGCAAGGAATAACCGGACTCCTCCCGCCATCCTGACACGCTGGCCATCCCAGAGCCCCTGGTGGGTGACAGCATCGCCCTCGATCACCGCCGACGCTGCGAGCCCCCAATCGAGGTCGGTGGCGGTGCGCTCGGCGAGCTGGTCGAGCGCGAAGTGGTAGTCCTGGATGGCGTGGACGAGCTCATGGGCGAGTGTGGAGCGCTCGGACGGGCTCATCGCGTCGAGGTTGACGGTGGGTTCGCGCTGGACGGTCCAGAGACGGTCATGGGCCGGGGAGTAGAGGCCGACAACGGAGCCCGCGGCAAAGTCTTTCCAGACGGAAAGGAGGTCCTGTCCCCCGGCGAGGTGGCCGAGCAGGCGGTAGAGCGTGGTCGTGGTCTCGAACCAGGCGCGGTCGGTGGTGGTGAGCTGGCGATCGAGGAGGTCCGGGACGTCGAGGCGTGAAACCGTACCGGCTTCCAGTGAAGGTGGCGGGTCGAGTCCGCGGACGGCAGCAATTTCGTTGAGCATCTGACGCAGTTCGGGAGTCAGGGGAGCGGTCGCGAAGCGGTCGGATGACTGGTCACGGCACCCGGCGATGAGGCAGGCCGCAGCTACGGCCAGGGCCGCCAGCCAGTGGCGGATCACGGCCTGAATCCTTGCCCGAAGGGGCGCGCGCGGACTATCCTGATCGGTACGGCGCATTCGTCTAGTGGCCTAGGACACCGCCCTCTCAAGGCGGAGATCAGGGGTTCGAATCCCCTATGCGCTACCAGCCACGGACCGGGCAGGGGCAATTCCCTGCCCGTTTTCATTTCCGCGTGCGGGTGGCGTTTCTCGATGCGCACGTACGACTTTCCTCGCAAGGGAGGGTGTCATGGCATTCGCCGATGAAGCAACTGCGGAATCCTATCGCGCGGCGTGGGAGGCATGGCGTAAGCAGGTCGAGCACGTGCACCGCGTGTTTCTCAACGGCGAGATGATCCGGCCCGACCAGATGAAGGGACTCCTCAACCGAGAGGCACGGGCGAAGGAGCGGTACGATGCCGCCCGGCTCCGGCTGCTGGGGCTGGACGATGGCCCGGCAGGGCCGGTTGACCCGGACGAGAATCCCTTCAAATAGGGCCGGACGGCTGAGCGCGAAGACTGCCGCGCAGGCTATGATCGAGGCGTGGCATCACGTCGTGCGACCATGGGGTCACTCCCATCCCGCAACACCCTCTACCTGATCTTCGGGGTCCTGGCGCTCATCCCGGTGGCGGCCTTCGCGCTTGGGCCGCTCACGAGTTCAAGTTTCAGCCTGGAAGGCCCGGCGGGGCCGTTCGTCG
>CAZRUZ010000009.1:0-29556 GCA_964603275.1 uncultured Anaerolineaceae bacterium
TATCCGAAGGGAGTTCTCGGGCCTCAGCATGCGATCGAATACGGAGCGTCCGCGCAGTTCCCGCAAGGCCGCCGCCTCGAAGGCAAGCCCCGCATACTCAAGGAGTTGGAGCGGATCGGTGGCTGGATGCGTAACCGCCACGCCGTCCTTCGCGAGATCTCAGTCGAGGGTGAAACCGTCGCGACCGGCTGGTCCTTCTGGGCCACGACAGAGGTCGACATGCCCGGAATCCCGGCCGGCTCGCGCATCCGGATGGATGGGGCGGACTTCATGACCATCCGGGAAGGCCTTGTCGTGTACGACAAGCAGCTCAGCGGACCCATGGTCCTCTCAATCGACGAAGAGGAGGTGTGAGATGGGCGACAGGGACCTCGTCGTGCGCGCCTTCGACGGCTTCGATGGCACGCCGTCCGCCACCGAACGCCTGCTCGGCCACTGCGCGGATGACCTCGTCTTCAGGATGGCTCCGACGGACGAGTCCCGCGAGTGGAAGCAATGGAAGGGCAAGAAACCCGTGCACGCGTTCATGCTCTTCGCCTACGGCCAGGGCCGGGATTTGCGTCGCGTGCCCCGCCACCTCGTCGCCGAAGACGACACGGTGATCTACGCCGTCACCAATTTCGCGACCCAGAACGCCGAGGGGCACGGCTACCCGGCGAACGCGCGCACACGCACGGAGCTGGTCTACATCATCCATGTGCGTGACGAACGCATCGCTGAGGTGACCATGCACGCCGGCCAGGTTCTGCTCAACAAAGGAGAGGAGGAAGAGGCGTGAACCTCGAAGAGGCCACACGCCTCGCGAAACGGCACGAACACGTCTACAACGACGACTTCGAACGCTACGCCGGCCTGTATGCCGACGACTACGAAGGTTACCGGCCCAACCGGGGCACCAGTGGCGGCAAGGCGGAGATGTACGCCCTCGAGCAGCGTGCGACCGCCGCCTGCCCGGACCGGAAGGCGAAGGTGCTTCGTGTGCTCGCCGGCGAAGGCAACTGGTTCGGCGTCGAGGAACTCTGGACCGGCACGAACACGGGCGGCGACGAGATGTTCGGCCCGCCCGGCGCGGAGATCGCCATCTACGCCTTCACCGTGTACGAGGTGCGCGACGGGAAGTTCACCCGGTCGGTGGCATGGACGGGGCGGCCCGCGGCGCAGGGAGGGATCGCATGACAACCAAACGCGAGAACGGCATCCGCCTCGTCCAGGAGTGCGTGGCCGGTGAGAACGCCCAGGACTATGACCGCATGTACTCGGTCTGGGGCGACACCGTGACGTACTACTTGAACGGCGACATTCCCTGGGCCGCTCCAACTGCCGAATTTCGGGAGTTCGAAAAGAAGACGACGCCCCGGATCTATGGCAATGCGCACCGCGAGATCCAGTGGATCGACGCGACCGGCGACCGCGTCGCCTACCAGTACAAGATCCAGTTCAACCACAACGGGGAGGTCTTCGGATTCCCGCCGACCGGCAATCGGGTCGAGTTCCACGGTGTGGGCATCGCCGAGCACGACGGCGAGCGCATCCAGCTCATCCGCCTTCACGCCGACCAGGGTGAGATGGTCCGCCAGCTTTCCGGGAAGGTCCGCGCCCCGGGCACGGCCAGCGCTGCGCCGTCGGGGCCTCCGATCCCGGAGGGGGAGCGGGCGCGGTACGAGGCAGTCGGCGAGCGCCTCATCCGCACCGTCTACGAAGCCGAGAACGCTCGCGACATCGAAAAGCAGCTCGCCTGCTACGCCAACCCGCTCCTGGACCACTTCGCGGGACGTGTGAACGCGATGCCCCTGTCGCGGGCTCGCAGGATTCTGCCTGCGTGGTGGGAGAGTGTGCCCGGCCTACACCGGGAGATCGAGGAGGTGCTGGCGATGGGCAACCGGGCCGTCCTCCGCTGGCACATGACCGCGGACGAACTCGACGGCAAGCCAGTCGACCAGCACGGCTGTTCCGTCATCGAGCACGACGGCGAGCACATCACCCGGATGTGGACGTACTACCCGGACGTGGCGCAGGTGTTCCCGGCCGTGCTGGGACTCGAATAGGAGGAACGCTCATCGCCCCGCCCTGCACTCAGCGCGCGTACGCCTTGACGATTGGCGCAAGCTCCGCCGGGCTGGCGCCATGCAGGATCACCCCGTCACAGCCGAGGGCGAGCTGGTTGCGCACCGCGGCCACGCACTGCTCGGGCGTACCGGTCGCGCTCGGGGCGAGCCATTCGTCCGGTAGCAGGGTGGCGATGTGTTCGAGCTGCTCGGGCGTGGCGATGGCATCGATCGCTCCGCGCACGCTCTGCACCACCGGGTCGGCCCGGAAGCGGGCGAGCACGGCCGGGTCCCACCGGTTGGTCTTCACCAGCAGGTCGCCATACGCCTGGAGGTAAGTGGCGAGGCGGCCGACCGACTTCTTGAGCCGCAGCGGCGCGGGGATGTGGTCGCCGATGGTGGCAAAGCACGACCACACGCGCACGTCCGCCGGGTCCCGGCCGGCCTGCTCGGCCGCCTCCTTGACAGTCCGGACAGCCCGCTCCGTGGTCTCGTCGGTGAAGTAGGTGTGCAGGACAACCTCATCGAAGCAGCGCCCTCCCAGCTTCAGCGACTGGGGCCCGAAGGCGACCAGCCCCATCGGGAGATGCTCGTCCAGGTTCGAATCAAGGTGCAGGATGGGCCACGAGCCCGCCGGGCCGTTGTGACCGATGACCGGCTTGCCGCGAAACAGCTGCCGCATGATGCCGGCGAAGTCCTCCATCTGCGCCGTCGTGATGCGCGGAATCCCGTGGGCGTCCTGCGCGGCGGGGATGCCGCGCCCAATCCCGAGGACGAAGCGGCCGCCGGTCAAGCTCTGCATCGTCCGCGCGATACCCGCGGTGACCATCGGGTGCCGCGTGTTGTGGTTCGTCGTCGCCGTCTGAATGCGGATCCGTTCGGTGACGGCGCCGACAGCCCCGCAGAGCACCGCGGCCTCCTTCAGGTTGTAGCGCTCCGATACGAACGCGGTGCCCAGGCCCAGTGCCTCGCCCTCACGGGCTTCGGCGACCGCATCACGCGTCGATGTGGGTTGTCCGGCGAGGACGTAGAAGCCGAGTTCGGGAAACGTTGTCGTCACGGTGTCTCCTTGCGCTCGCCCGGCATCCTCCGGGTAGCGAGCTGGTTCGCCGGGCGTCCGCAACGGTTGGCGGGCGCTGTCTCGCGGCGCAGGGGGCTATGAATTTCGGGGCTCGCGAATCAGAGGCTCGCCTCGAGTCCGGCCAACTATGCCATGTCCGCGGCCAACCATGCGACCGCCCGCGCGGGTGGGCCGGGGCGGCAGGTAAGGCGTCCCGCTCCGGGGCTCACGTGAGAATGAGGGAGTCGGATCGCTGGCACGCGTATGGGCGCTCGGTGCGAATTGACGGTTACCGAGGGGCGAGCGGAGAGCGGAAGACGGTGACGTGTTCGGGGATGATTCTCAACGTCACCCTGGGCTGGCCATAGAACGCCTGGAGTGGCGGTGGCAGGGTCTCGAATTGGAGGAGTTCCCGGTAGAGCGGCTTGTTGTCACAAAGCCAGCTCCACCATTTGGCGAAGCTGACCCGCTCCTGGTCATCATCAATCTCACAGTGCCCGGTGAGGTGGACGTACTGCAGGTCCGCATAGCGCGCGCCCGATTCCACTAGACAGGAAACCAGGGGATCCTTGCGAACGAGCGCCACCTTCTTGCTCGCGAAGAAGGTGTTGGTGAGTACAGCGTTACCGTCCCAGCCGAACCAGAGCGGCGCCGCCAGCGGAGCGCGGCCCCCGCGTGGGACACTGAGGACCACGGTCGGGGACTCCAGGAGGAATCGTTGGGCCTCACCGGATAGCTCCGTCATCCATGCCTCCTTTCAGCGGTACGAAGGGACTCCAGAACTCAGGCGCGGTCAGTCTCGGCAAAGTAATGGTCCACGTCAAGCCCACATATCTGGATAGCCCAACACACCGGTGGCGCTGTGCGGCATCGCTGGCACCGGCTGCTCTGCCCGGACCGCACTGGCGAGTTACTGCCCCCCGGTCATCATGCCAGGCCCCTCACGTGATGCCGCGACATCGGAACGCATGCGGCAACTGCATGGATCTACCTGGAGGGTCATGTATCCAATGACGTGTACGCCCTGCGGCCCGGGATCCGTTCCTCCCGCCGACGTGCACGCTGGCCCGCGCAAACGGTCCAGAAAGAAATGGCGACCCCGAGCGGATTCGAACCGCCGATCTCCACCTTGACAGGGTGGCATGTTAGGCCGCTACACCACGGGGCCCCTAACTCATTCATCCTATCCGCCGGTGGTCTCCCGGGCAAGATGGACTGGCTAATCAACATAACGTTCGGCAACCAGGATCACCCGGCTTGTGTACTCCCCGCCCCCTCCCGCGTACGGCACGAACGTCCCGCCGCAGCTGATCAGCGTGACGCGCTCCACGCCCGCATCGAGCCACGGGTACACCACCGCATCCATGTCCAGGTCCTTCAGTGAAACCACCGCGACTGACTTCACCGTGTAGTTGTACGAAGCGCCACTATCGAGTCCGACCGTGAGTTCGTCCCCCGCCGCGGCACTCGTGAGGTAGCCAAACGGCCCTTTCCCGAATCCGACATAATCCACGTGCGCCGCGAGGATGCTGTTTGTGCCCGGGGCGCCGGGCTGGCCAAACCGCGCATACCACGCGATCATTTGCGGCGCGCTCGGGTCCTCGAAGAACTCCGCGTCCCCCGCCCAGTACGTGTCGCGTACCTCAACCGGCCAGTTGGCGTTGAGGCTCGCCGAAGGCAGGTCCAGTGACACGATCACGCCCGGGGCAGGCGTCGGGACGGCGGTCGGTGTCGGGGCCGGCAGGTACCCACGGGTGACCTCCGGCATGTATGCGCGGAAGGCCAGGTTCGCCTCGGGCCGGTCCGTCGAAGCGGCTCGCGAACCGGCCAGCACCGCGAGACCGGCCATGGCTGCCAGCACGGCGCCGAGCGCCCGCCGGCTCAAGTCATGCCTCCGGGGGGGAGCGAAGCCCAGAACGCCTGGAGCGACTCCGCCAGCCGCTCCGGAGCCAGGAGTGGGATGTTGTGCCCGATCCCCTCGTAGCGTTCGAACCGCACGCGCGGGTTCTCGGCGCGCATCTTTTCGGCAATGGGCACCGAGACCTCGTTCGACGCCCCGCCGTGGATGAAGAGCGCGGGCAGGTTGATGCGCCGCCAATCCTGCCAGTAGCTCTGCCCGCGGTGGCTGCTGACCGTCTGTTCGAGCGAATGCCGGGGCGCGCGCCATGTCAGGCTTCCGTCTCCGGCGTCCTCCAGCCGTGCGAGGAAAAGGCGGCGGTCTTCGTCCGAGGGTTTGCGCGCCCGGAAGGCGAACGAAAATGCCTCCTCCCGGCTGGCGAACCGCTCCGGCCGTGCGGCGATGGCGCTGACCGTCGCCCGGATGTTGGCACGCGAGGCTTCCGGTCCGATGTCGATGATGGCCGCGCTGCGCACTGCCTCCGGGTGCCGGGCGGCCAGCAACAGCGCGATCCGGGCCCCCATCGAATGCCCGGCCACGTGTACCGGGCGCCCAATCCCTGCGATCACCTGCAGTGCGTCACGCACGTACGCACCGGGTCCGTATCCGGATTCCGGTTTGGGGCTTCTCCCGTGCCCGCGCTGGTCCAGGGCGACGTATCGCCTCCCGGGCGGGAGATGGGAAACCGTGCGATCCCACGCCTCGGAAATCGCGGTAAGCCCGTGCAGAAAGAGCACCGTCTCGGGGTCGTCGCCCCACGTTTGGGCCCTGAACTCCCCCGCGCGGAGTGCGAACCACGTCTCAGCTGGTTTCATTCCTCGCCAAGATAGGCTCGCCGGACGCTGTCGTCTCGCCCCAGTTCTTCGCCGCTGCCCTTGAGCGTGATGCTGCCCGATTCGAGGACGTACGCGCGGTCCGCAATCTCCAGCGCCATGAGCGCGTTCTGTTCGACAAGCAGAATCGTCGACCCCTGTTCGCGGATGGATGTGATCGTGGAGAAGATGGTTTCCACCAGCAGCGGCGAAAGGCCCATCGATGGCTCGTCGAGCAGGAGCAACTTCGGCCGCGCCATCAGTGCCCGGCCGATCGCCAGCATCTGCTGCTCCCCGCCCGAAAGCGTCCCGCCGGGCTGGCCAAGGCGCTCCTTGAGCCGTGGGAACAGGCTGTAGACGTGGTCCAGGTCCGCTTCGACACCAGCATCACTGCGCTGGTAGGCGCCCATCAGCAGGTTCTCGCGGACGCTGAGGCGGTGGAAGATGCCGCGTCCCTCCGGGACGTGTGAGATACCAAGCCGGACGATCTGGTGCGGCGCCATCCGCTCAATGCGCTTGCCCTGGAACCGCACCTCGCCCGTCCGCGATTTCACGATGCCGGAGATGGCGCGCAGCGTCGTCGACTTGCCCGCTCCGTTGGAGCCGATCAGCGTGACGATTTCCCCCTGCTCGACGTCCAGGCTGATGCCCTTGACCGCCGAAATGGCGCCGTAGCCCGCGACCAGCCCCGAAACCTCAAGAAGCGCCATGCCCGCTCCCCTTCAGCGCTCGCGTACCGAGGTACGCCTCGATCACCCGCGTGTCGCGCTGGACCTCCGCCGGTGTCCCTTCGGCAATCTTGCGGCCGTAGTCGAGCACGGTAATTCGCTCGCAGACGCCCATCACAACGCGCATCTGGTGCTCGATGAGGATGATCGTCGTCCCGAACTCGTCCCGGATGCGGCGGATGAGCCCGACCATCGCTGCGCTCTCCTGCGGGTTCATGCCGGCCGTCGGTTCGTCCAGCAACAGCAGCCCCGGCCGGGTTGCCAGGGCGCGGGCAATCTCAAGCCTGCGCTGGTCGCCGTAGGGCAGGTTGCGCGCGAGGGCGTTTTCCCGTCCGGCCAGCCCGACCGCTCCGAGGTACTGCCGGGCGGCGTCGATGGCGGTGCGCTCGGCGGAACGGACCGCCGGCGGCCGCCCTACCGCGCCGGCAAGCTCAACCACGGCCTGGATGGCCGCCCGGTGGGCATGCCGCAATGATGCGATCCGGTCGAGCGCCGCCGACCTTCCGGGGCGCCGCGTGGTCAGGATCTCCCGCCCACCCGCGCGGATGTGCGTATGGCTCCCGACCAGGACGTTCTCCAGGGCGGTCATGTTCGCGAACAGCCGGATGTTCTGGAAGGTGCGCGAGACCCCGAGCCCGGCGATGACATGGGTGGCAAGACCATCGATCCGTTGCTCATCCAGCCACAGCTCGCCAGAGGTTGGCCGGTAGAAGCCCGTGAGGCAGTTGAAGAATGTCGTCTTCCCTGCACCATTCGGGCCGATGAGCCCGTGGATCTCGCCGGCGGGCACATCCATCGTGACCCCGGCAAGGGCGGTCAGCCCTTCGAACTGCATCCCCAGTTCGCGGACCCGGAGCGCGGCTGGTGCGTCCATCAGGCCGCACCCCCGCTGGCGGGCGCCGGAGCCGCCTCGGCGTCGAACTCGAGCTGCCGCCGCTTCGACGGCATCAGTCCTTCGGGGCGCAAGACCATGATGATCACCAGCAGGGCGCCGAAGATGATGAAGCGCGTGTCGTCGGCCAGTTCGGCGCCCCATTCGTTCGCCGGCGGGAGCCTGCCGAGCGTACCGGGGATGACCGCGTCCAGCCCACCGGCGATCCCGTTCAGCCCGTCTCGCAACCACTCGAATTTGCCGAGGAAGTCCGCGGTTGTCCGGAACAACAGGATGCGCGGTATCCCGATCAGTACCAGCGACCCCACGATGATCCCCGGCGTGCTCCCCATGCCGCCGATGATCACGATGGCGAGCACGTCGATGCTGACCTGCAGGCCGAACCCGGCCGGGTTGATAAATCCGATGAACGAGGCGTAGAGCACTCCGCCGAGCCCGCCGATCGAGGCGCCAATAGCGAACGCCATCAGCTTGTACTTCACCTTGTTCACACCCATCGCGGCGGCCACATCCTCATCCTCGCGGATCGCTTCCCACGCCCGCCCGATGCGCGAGTCCCGCAGTCGCGAGGCGACGAACCCCACGAGCACTGCGGCGGCAAGGACGAAGTAGAACCAGTGGGTGAACGTCTCGATCTCGAAGGCGCCGATTTCCGGCCGCGCGATCGCGCTGAGGCCCTGGGAACCCGCCGTCACGTCCTCGCGGTTCACCAGGAACAGCCGGATGATCTCGCCGAAACCGAGCGTGACAATGGCCAGGTAATCCCCACGCAGGGGTAATACCGGCAACCCGAGCAAGACCCCGAACGAGGCCGCGACCAGCACGCCGAGTGGCAGGGCGAGCCAGAAGTTTGCCGAAATATCGAACGGCGACCCGGGCGAGGTCATGATCCCGACCGTATAAGCCCCCGCCGCGAAGAAGGCGACGTAGCCCAGGTCGAGCAGCCCGGCGAAACCCACGACCACGTTCAGCCCCAGCCCGAGGACAATGAACAGCCCGACGAACACAAGCATCTGGATCCACACGTCGGAAAGCAGGAACGGCAGGGTGGCGGAGAGGGCCACGAAGATGCCCCACCGTGCCTCCAGTGGCAGCCGCCCGGTGGATGCAGCCAGCAAATCTTCCAGCGGTTTGGCCGCGCGCCTACGCACGGGTGGACGTCCGTTCCGCGAAGATCCCGGTCGGCCGGAAAATCAGGATCGCGACCAGCAGGCTGAATGCGATCACATCGCGCCACTGGTTCCCCAGGTCCACTCCGGGGATCTCGTTGAGGAGTTCCCGCCCGATCGTCTCGGCCAGGCCGAGCGCGTATCCACCGGCCACCGCGCCGGGGATGCTGCCGATGCCGCCCAGTACCGCCGCGGTGAACGCCTTGATCCCCGGCAGAAAGCCCATGCTTCCCCGGATGGTCTGGAAGAACAGCCCGTGGAGCACGCCGGCGACCCCCGCCATCGCGGCCCCGAGGACAAAGACGATCACGATGGTGCGGTTCACATCCACGCCCATCAGTGAGGCGTTCGCGGGGTTCTCCGCCACCGCCCGGATGGCCCGGCCCACGCGCGTCCGCTGCACGATGGCGTAAAGGAAGAGCATCATCGCCACCGAACTGGCGATCAGGAATGCCTGCATGTAGGTGATCTGGAAGGCCCCCAGGCCGAAGTCTCCGCGCGGGAAGATGTCCGGGTAGAACTTCGCGCGCGCCTCGGTCCTGTCGAGCACCAGGTACTGCAGGAAGATGCTCACGCCGATTGCGCTGATCAGCGGCGCCAGCCGCGGCGCGTTTCGCAGCGGCCGGTACGCCAGCCGTTCGATGACGGCCGAGGCTGCCGCCGAGACGGTCATTGCGCCCACGAGCGCGGCGAGGATCCCCACCGCGATCATCGGCCCGGAGATGTCGCCGCCGCCAAGGGCCACGAGCACGCCGTACCCGGCGAACGAGCCAAGCATGAAGACCTCGCCGTGCGAGAAGTTAATCATCTTCAGCACGCCGTAGACCATCGTGTAGCCCAGGGCGATGAGTGCGTAGAGGCTCCCGGTGGTCAGCCCGTTGACGAACTGGTCCCACCAGAAGGCGGTCGATAGGAAGAAGTGCGGGGCAATCACGGGATGGCACACCCTCCCCTGGGTTGGACACGGCTGTGGGAGGCGGCACCAGGGGTGCACGCCTCCCACGTGGGCGTGATGCGAAGCAGGATGCGGCGGGCCGCTACTGCTTGACCTCTTCGAACTTCCCGCTCTTCACCACGAAGAGGCTGACCGGCGTCTCGCCACCGGCGTTCTCCCCTCGGGCGTCGAACTTGATCTTGCCCGCGGCGCCGTCTATCTCGGTCTTCCGGATCTCTTCGTTGACCTTCTTGAGGTCGATCTTCAGCTTGTCCCCATCCTTCGATGCAGCGTTTTCCAGCGCCATGATGATCACGGTCGCCGCGTCGTAGGACTCGGCCACGAACGGGCTGGCATCCACCTTGAGGCCGGTGGCCTTCTCGAAGAGAGAGCTGAACTTGGTGAAGTTCTCACCGGTGTAGACCGGGCTCGGGAGCGAGAGGTAAGCGCCCTCGGCGTCCGCGCCCGCGCCCTTGGTGAACTCGTCGTTCTTCACACCGTCGCCGGCGAGGAACTTGACGTCCTTGTTCACCGCGCGAAGCTGCTTGATGAACGGGCTCGCTTCGGAGTAGAAGCCGGCGAAATAGACAATGTCCGGCTTCGCGTTCTGGATGTTCGTCACGATCGACTTGAAGTCGGTGGCCTTTTTCTCGTAGCCCTCGGGGCTTCCGACGATCTTGCCGCCTTCCTTCTCGTACGCCTTGCGGAATGCATCGCGGAGACCGGTGCCGTAGGCGTCGGTGTCATACACGATGTAGGCTGTCTTGGCCCCGAGCGTCTTGTAGGCGAACGCCGCCTGCGCGGGCCCCTGGATGTCGTCGCTGTACGTGGTCCGAAGGAACGTCTGGAAGACGTCTCCCCGGTCCGGGTAGGTGGGCTTGTGCGCCGTCGAGGACGGCGAAACGTGGGTGATACCCGCCTGTTCGTAGGCCGGCTGGGCCGCGACCACCGCCCCGGAGCAGATCGGGCCTACCGCCGCGACCACGCCCTCCTGGATGAGGGCCGTTGCCGCTGCCGCGCCACCCTCGGGCGAGCACTGGCCGTCCTTCACCACCCACTCAATCGCGTGGCCCTGGATCGTCTTGCCTTCGCCGGCGAGCTTGGCCGCGTCGACGATCGGCTGACCCAGCCCCTTCAGGTCGCCCGATGTCACGCTGGTGATCCCGATCTTGATCGGGGCGCCCGCCGCGACTTCGACGGTCTTGAATCCCGCCTTGCCGTAGGTGACGCTCCCGCCATTCCCACCGTTGTCGTCATCATCGTCGTCGTCGCCGCCGCACGCCGCGACCAGCAGCGCCATGACGGAGAGTGCCACCAGCAACCAGCGCAGGTGGCCCCATTCCCTTCTCTTCATTGCAGCATCCCTCCTCTGCGTCCCCTACCGATTGGTAAGTACTGGTAGGCGATTCGCAGTCGTGGGGATGCTAGGTTTCCGCCGGGTGAACGTCAATATGCTTGTCGTAACAAACGATGTGGACGGTTGCCGTCCCTCAGTCGCCGGTGGGGAGTCCCGCCTCGACCCAGGCGATCGTCCCGCCCTCTACGTTGTAGAGCCCGACATCCTCCAGGCCCGCGGCTGTCGCGAACTCGGCGGCCAGCGCGCTCCGCTGCCCCGACTTGCAGATGAACAGCACCTCTTTGCCGCCCGCGAAGTCCCGGATCTGCTTCACTTCGCCCATCACCGTATTCACCGGGATGAGCCGGACACCGCTGGCGTGGACCTCCACGTACTCGTGCGGCTCGCGGACATCGACCATCACGGCTTCGCCCTTGTCGAGTTTCTCCTTCGCCTCAGTAACGGAAATCCGGGAAAACGGCTCGCGAGGATCCTTGGTGGCCACGTCGCCTCCTATTGTTGACTAAGCTGGTAGAGAAAGCCTAGCACAGGTTCGCCCCGGTTGCGGCCTCCCGGGCCATGCCACCAGACTGGTCCCATGCTTGGACCACTCGGACTCGACCCCGCACTCCTCCTCGACGCCTGGGCGACAAAGGTCCGCCTGAACCGTGACCAGGCCAACGCCTTTCGCGAGGCTCCGGAACGCCCCGACTTCTACGCACCAGTCGCCGCCGGCTTCAAGTCCGACCCGCGCCGCACCGATGAGCCAGCCCTCGATGTCATTCGCTCGCTCGTGGTGCGCGGCGAGTCATGGCTCGATATCGGCGCCGGCGGAGGGCGGTACGCCCTGCCGATCGCCCTCGCGGGTGCCCGCGTCACCGCCCTCGATCCCTCGCCGGGCATGCTTGGCGTCCTTCGGGAAGCGGCGGCTGAGTTTGGCGTACCGGGTATCGAGACGGTGGAACAGCGCTGGCCCGCCCCCGGCGCGGTACCCCCTGCCGATGTCGCGTTCATCGCTCACGTGAGCTACGACATCGAGGACCTCGGCCCCTTTCTCGACGCCATGGAACGCCACACCAGGCGCCTGTGTGTCGCCGTCCTGCTTGCGAGCGCGCCATCTGCGGCGGCAGGGCCGTTCTGGCCCGCGGTCCATGGGGTCGCGCGGGACCCGCTCCCGGCGCTCCAGGAGTTTCTGGCCGTGCTGCTCGCGCGGGGCAAGGTCTTCACCGTCTGGCTGGGTGAGCGCGCGCCGGCCTCGTACCCGTCCGCCGAGGCCGCCATGGGCTTCCTTCGCCAGCAGCTGTTCATCGAACCGGGTGGCCCGAAGGATGCGCTTCTGGCGAGCGCGCTCGAGCGGCTCCCGCGCACACCCGACGGCCGTCTCCAGGTCGCGACCGAGCCGACACCCCTTGGCGTGGTGACCTGGAGGCCCTGACCGCCAGAGCGCCTTAAACGTGCCCGCGCTAGAATCCCGCAACTTCTGAAGTACCCGTTCAGGGAGGCGTGCGTGCCCGGCGTGCTCCACGGTCTGCGTGTGATCGAACTGGCTACAGGGGTGAGTGGCCCCTATTGCGGGAAGTTGCTCGCCGGCCTCGGCGCGGACGTCCTCAAGTTTGAGCCACCCGCGGGCGATTCCACCCGCGGCGACGGCCCCTTCCCCGGCGGGACGCCCGATCCCGGGCGGTCGGGGCTCTTCCTGCACCTGAACACCGGCAAACGCGGTCACCTCCGGCCGGCGGACCTGGTCAGCCTCGAACCGGTGTTGGGTGACGCCGACGTCGTCATCGTCTCGATGCGGCCCGGGGACCTGGCGGCCGCGGGTGTCGATTTCGCAGCATGGCGCCGCCTTTTTCCGGCGCTGGTCATCGCCAGCGTCACCCCGTTCGGCCTCACGGGCCCTTACGGCGGCTTCCGGGGTGGCGAACTCGTCGAATACGCCCTGGGTGGCTATGCGATGCTCACCGGGAGCCCGGATCGGGAGCCGCTGAAAGCCTATGGCTCGCTGGTGGAATTCCAGGCCGGGGCCCACCTCGCGCTCGGGGTGCTCGCGGCAATCCGCGCCCGTGAGTTCTCAGGGCAGGGGCAGGTGGTCGACTGTTCCGCCATGGAGGCTGCCACCTTCATGATCGGGGCGGTCGAACAGGGCGCCCACTTCTATGGCCGGGTCGCCCGCCGGAACGGCACCCGCCTGCTCGGGTTCCCGCCCGAACACTCCTACCCCTCCACGATCCGCCCCTGCCGCGATGGCTACGTCCACTGCCACTCGAATAACCGCTACCTGGACCTGCTCGGCGCCCTCATCCCCAATCCTCGTCTTGCCGACCCGGAGGTGCTCGCCACCATGATGGGGCACGCCGATGAGGTCGATGCCATCATGGACGGCTGGCTGGCCGATAAGGACCGCGACGCCATCGTCCAGGCGGCCCAGGAACTCCGGCTCCCGTTCACCGAGGTACGCACGCCCGCCGAGGTCATGCGCGAAGCCCACCACGTCGAGCGCGGCAGTTTCGTGACCGTCAACCACCCGGTGGCCGGCCCGGTGCTCCAGCCCGGCGCACCAATCCGCATGCACGGCGCACCGTGGGTGACGGGGCCCGCGCCGGCATTTGGCCAGCACCAGGGGGAGCCATGGCGCCCGCGAGAGGCATCGGCGCACGCGAGCGTCCGGCACGCCGGGCCGAAACCGCTCTCCGGCGTGCGCGTCATCGACTTCACTAACGCGGTCGCCGGGCCGACTGCGTCGTCCATCCTCGCGGACCTTGGCGCAGAGGTGATCAAGGTCGAAGGTCCCGCCAGCCGGCCTCAGCATGCCGCCGGGGTCGCGCCACTGCTCGAAGGCGCCGATACCCCGTCCTACAACCGCGTGATGTTCTTCAACGAGCTCAACCACGGGAAACGCAGCCTCGTGCTCGATGTCGCCACACCCCGTGGCCGGGAGGTCTTCCTCGACCTCGTGCGCGTCTCCGACGTCGTCGTGCAGAACTTCTCGCCGCGGGTCATGGGCAACCTTGGCCTCTCCTACGAGACACTGGCCCAAGTGAACGCCGGCATCATCCTCACCTCGATGCCCGCTTTCGGGCTTTCCGGACCGTACCGCGACCGCATCTCCTACGGGCCCGGTATCGATGCCATGAGCGGCCTTTCCCACCTGACCGGTTACGCCGATGGCCCGCCGATGAAGCCCGGGAACTTTTTCTGCGATCAACAGGCCGGGGTGCTGGCCGCTTTCGCCACGCTGGCGGCGTTGCGCCACCGTGACAGCACCGGTGTGGGGCAGCATGTCGAGCTCGCGATGATCGAGGGCGAGTTCCAGGTGCTGGGCGATGCCTGCATCGATGTCGCGATGAACGGCCACGAACGCCTGCGCGCGGGCAACGCGCACCCGGTCTTCGAGCCACACGACGTCTTCCCTTGCGACGGTGAGGATGCCTGGGTCGCCATCGCCGTCCAGTGTGAGGACGAGTGGCAGGCACTCTGCGGTGCGATTGACCGCGCCGATCTTGCCGCCGACCCGGCGCTCACCTCCCCCGGGGGCAGGAGAGCAGCGCGCAACGCGATCCACGCCGCCATTGCCGGGTGGACCCGGCAGCGGACCCACTACGCCGCCCAGGCTGCGCTCCAGCAGGCGGGAGTCCCTGCTGGCGCCGCCCTGAACGCGCTCGAGCTCCTGCGCGACCCCCACATCACGGCCCGCCACGGCTTCGAGTACGTCCATACCCCGGGGGTCGGGCCCACCCCGTACCCCCGCGTCGCCTTCATCCTCAGCGAGACCCCCGTGCCCGTCTCGGGCCCAGCGCCCACGTTTGGCGAGGCGAATGCCTACGTTCTCGAGGGGCTCCTGGGCATCCCGGCGGATGCCGTCGCCGAGCTTGAGCGAACCGGAATCGTGGCCCGTGAGCCGCGGATAGCTGGAGGTCACTAGGAACATGGAACGAATTGTCATAACGGAATCCGGCGGCGTTCGGACCGTCACCCTCAACCGCCCCGAAAAGCGCAACGCCCTCGATGCCGTGATGCTCGAAGAGCTTGCCGCCGCGTTCGAGTCGCCGGGACCCGATGAGCGCGTCGCAGTCCTCAGGGCCAACGGCCCCGTTTTCTGCGCGGGGCTCGACCTGCGCGAACGCGGCGAGTCCGGCCCGGCCGCCGGCGCGAGCCCTATCGAACACGTGCTCGAGCGGGTCGAGCACTACCCACTCCCGGTCGTTGCCATCGTCCAGGGCGATGCCATCGCGGGTGGGAACGAGCTTGCCTTGCACTGCGACTTCGTGGTCGCCTCCACGGCCGCCCGCTTCGGCATGTCGCTCGCCCAGATCGGTCTCGCGCCCACCTGGTTCCTCGCGAAGAAGCTGCTCGAAGTAGCCGGGCCGGTCGCCACGCGGGAGATCCTCCTTCTTGGCGATCCACTTTCTGCGGAGCGCATTCACGCGCTCGGGGTCATCGCCCGGGTTGCGCCGCCGGAGCTGCTGGAAGCTGAGGCCCGGGTGCTCATCGACCGGCTCGCCGCCAACGCTCCACTCTCGCTTAGGGCGATGAAGGCACTCCTGGTCCGCGAGATGGCCTTCCGCGACGCTATCCCCCATGCCGATGTCGATGCCCTTGTCGACGCAGCCCGCACCTCGGCTGACGCGCGGGAAGGCATGGCCGCGCGGCTCGAAAAGCGTCCGCCGCGGTTCACCGGCGCGTGAGATGAACCTACTGGAAGGACTGGCGTAGACTGCGCGGCCATGAAACTCCACCTCGACAAACCCTGGATCCCTCTGGACGTTGCCAACGTTGGCATCGTCCCCGGCCAGCTCGGTGTCTACCAGCTCGCCGATAGCGCCGGCGCTGTTACGTACATCGGCTTTGCTGGCGGGCGCTCGCTCTTCGGACTCCGCAGCGAGATCGCCGCGCGCATCGGGTCCGCCGAGATCTTCCGCTACGAAGTCAACATGCAGTACCAGACCCGCTACCGTGAGCTGCTCATGCTCCACCGCGGCGCCAACGGCGCCCTTCCGCTCTTGAATCAGGCCGAGGCGCCCATCAACCTCGGCCGGCTGGGATAATCCATGGACCTCGAACTCAGCGAAGAACAACGCCTCATCGTCGCCACCGTCCGGAAGTTCGTCCGCGAGGAGGTCGTGCCCCTCGAAGCCGACCTCGACCCTGACGGCAGCGAACTCGCCCCGGCCGACCATGACCGCCTTGTCGCAATGGTCCAGGAGATGGGCTTCTACGGGCTCGATATCCCCCCGGAGTACGGCGGGCCTGATATCGACATCGTGACGCGGACGCTGATGGCCATCGAGATGTCGCAGCACCGCGCCGGGCTTTACGCGCCCTGTTACGGCGTGTTTGGCGGCGCCGGGCTCGCCCAGCTCTTCGAGGCGAACGACGACCAGAAGGAGCGCTACCTCTACCCGACCTTGCGGGGCGAAAAACACGGGTTCTTCGGCCTGACCGAGCCCTCCGGCGGGAGCGACCCCGCCCGCGCCATCCAGACTACCGCCGTGAAGGACGGCGACGACTGGGTGATCAACGGCGGCAAGATCTTTATCAGCGGCGCCGACCGCGCCGATTTCGGGATCGTTTTCGCCCGGACCGATGCCTCGCGCGGCCGTGCGGGGATAACGTGCTTCATCGTCGATACGGACGCCCCGGGCTTTCACGTGCGCCGCATCGTCCACACGCTTCGTTCAACCAGCTACGCCACCGAACTCCAGTTCGATGACCTGCGCGTCTCCGCCGCGAACGTCCTCGGCGAGGTGAACGGCGGGTTTGCTATCGCAAATGACCGGCTGAGCCGCCAGCGCATCCCGTACTCCGCCGCTTGCATCGGTATCGCGGCGAAGTCCCAGGAGCTTGCCATCGCCTACGCGAAACAGCGTGAGACCTTCGGCGATATCCTCGCTTCCCGCCAGGCAATCCAGTGGATGATCGTCGATAACGAGATCGATATCCGCACCAGCCGCTGGGTAACGCTCGCCGCCGCCGACAAGGCGAAGCGAAACGAGCCGTTCCGGACCGAAGCCGCCATGGCCAAGCTCGTCGCCACCGAGGCTGGTGGCCGGGTGGTCGACCGCGCAATCCAGATCCACGGCGGCTACGGCGTCACCAAGGACCTGCCGCTCGAACGCTGGTACCGCGAGATCCGCATCCGGCGCATTGGTGAAGGGCCCAGCGAAGTCCAGCGCATCATCATGGCGCGTGACCTGATCGGCGGTTCATTTCACTGACGTCCGCTCGGGCGAGTTTCCCGATCCTTCACGTGCGCGTAAGCTTTCCCGCCATCACCCCCTAAGGAAGGTTTGCTTTGGCAGGAAAGCTCGAAGGCAAGACCGCCATCATCACCGGCGCGGGCCGCGGCATCGGCCGCGAGGTTGCGCTCCTCTACGCGCGCGAGGGCGCCCGCGTTGTCGTCAACGACCTCGGCGTTTCGGTCGCTGGCGAAGGCCAGGACAACTCTCCGGCAGCCCAGACCGTCGCCGACATCAAGGCCGCCGGCGGCGAGGCCGTCGCCAACTACGCCGACGTCTCCGACATGGACCAGGCCGAGGACCTCGTCCGGACCGCCCTCAACGAATGGGGCCAGCTCGACATCCTGGTCAACGTCGCCGGCATCCTCCGCGACCGCATGATCTTCAACATGACCGAGGAAGAATGGGATGCGGTCGTGCGCGTGCACATGAAGGGCACGTTCGCCACGTCCCGTTTCGCGTCGATCCACTGGCGTCAGGCGCGCAACGGGGGACGGCTCATCAATTTCACCTCCGGGTCCGGTCTGTTCGGCGCGCCCGGCCAGCCCAACTACGCCGCGGCGAAAATGGGCATCTGGGGCTTCACGCTCAGCTGTGCCCGCGCGCTCGGCCGCTATGGCGTCACCGCGAACTCCATCGGTCCCGGCGCCGCCACCCGCATGACGGATACCGTGCCGGATGCCCGCGCCGCTGGTGGCGGACAGCGCGTCCACGCCGATGATGCAAAGGGCACCGAGCGCGACCCGGCGAATATCGCCCCCCCGCTCGTATACCTGGCCAGCGAGGAAGGCGGCTGGATCAGCGGCCGCTGCTTCGGCCTGCGCGGCTACAACATCACGCTCTACAGCAACATCGCCCCGCAGGTCGTCCTCCAGGGCAACAAGATGTGGACGACGGACGAACTCTCGAAGATGATGCCCGCCACCTTCAAGCAGTTCATCCCGGCCATCACCGGCTGATCCGCCCAGATCGCGCACACAGAGAGGCCCGGGCAATTTGCCCGGGCCTCGTGTTGTTGCGCTGGGTGCGCGAGTGCCGGGAACCTACGCCCGGGGAAGCCCGAGGCCGCGGGTCGCGACGATGTTGCGCTGCACTTCGCTGGTGCCGCCGGCGATGGTGCTGGAGACCGTCTGCAGGTAGCTCGCGGCCGCGCGGCCCCGCATCGGAGCATCCTGCCCGGTCAGCTGAGCCCCGGTGCCGATCATCTTCATCGCCGACCGCGCGATGCGCTGGCTCAGCTCGGTATTGAAGAGCTTGGCGATCGAGGCCTCGTGGTTTGGCACGCGCCCCTCGTTCTGGATGGTGATCACGCGGTAGCTGAGCATCTTCGCCGTGGCCGCCTCGATCCAGCGGTCGGCGAACTCGTCCCGCGCCTTGCCGCTGGCGCTGCCGGTCACGTCCTTGCCGCGGTTCTCCTGCCAGAACTTCATGTAGTACTCGAGGGTCTGGCGCTGGCCGACCGCATTGCCGATCGACGACCGCTCGAAGTCGAGCGTCGTGGTGCCGATGTACCAACCGCGGTTGATTTCGCCCAGCACGTTGCGCGCGGGAACGCGCACGTCCTCGAAGAACACCTCGTTGAACATGTGCCCGTTCGCGAGGTTGATGAGCGGCCGCACAGTGACGCCCGGGCTCTTCATGTCCATCAGGAAGTAGGTGATGCCGCGGTGCTTCGGCGCGTCCGGGTCGGTGCGGGCCAACATGAACATCCAGTCCGCGTTGTGCGCCCCGGAGGTCCAGATCTTCTGGCCGTTGATGACGAAGTCGTCGCCGTCGCGGACGGCCCGGGTCTGCAGGCTGGCGAGGTCCGATCCGGAGCCGGGCTCGCTATAGCCCTGGCACCACTGCACCTCTCCCCGGAGGATGGCCCCGAGGTGCTGCTGCTTCTGCTCCTCGTTGCCGTGGATGATGATCGTGGGGCCGATCATCGAGGTGCCCATGCCGCCGACGTTCATCGCGCGGGCCTCGGCGAACTCCTCGTTCATGATGAACTGCTCCATCACGCTGAGGCTGGCGCCGCCGTACTCCTTCGGCCAGGCCGGGGCGACCCAGCCCTTGTTCGAAAGCTTCTGGCGCCATTCCTTCATGTACCCGCCGGCGCGTCGCATCGCCTCCATCGGGTTTGCTTCAGGGTCGATCTTCGGCTTTTCGTTTTCCAGGAAGGTGCGGACCTCCTGGCGCCAAGTGGACTGCTCCGGCGTATCGCGGAAATCCAAGGTGTGTTCCTCCGGGTTCGGGCTGGAAATAGATGGTGGAACAGTACCAACTGGCTACCCTGACGTAAAGGGAAGGGTCTGCCCGTCCCTTTACGGGTGTGTCCCACCGCCGGGCCAAATGCAATCCGCCCGGGCCGCCTGTAGACTCGCACCCGCATAGCCGCCCGTCTTGGGCGCACGGAGGTTCGTTTCCATGAAAGTTGGTTCAGGTTTTGGCGGTGGCTGGCTCACCGCTGTCGCCGACCAGGCGCGCCGCGCCGAGGATCTCGGCTACGACTTCGCCTCGGCTCCCGAAACCCAGCACGACTCGATGCTTGCCGCCACCCTCGCCGGCGCCAGCACCCAGAAGCTCGAGATCCAGACGAGCGTCACCATCGCGTTCCCGCGCAGCCCCACGGTGCTCGCCATGGAGGCCTGGGACATCCAGCACCTGACGAAGGGGCGCTTCACCATCGGCCTCGGCAGCCAGGTGAAGGGCCACAACAACAACCGCTTCAGCGTCGATTGGCCGGGCGCTCCCGCCACGCGCATGAAGGAATACATCCGCATGATGCGGGCCGTCTGGCACTCCTTCCGCACCGGTGAGAAGCCGGACTACGTTGGCAAGTTCTACCACTTCACCCTGATGACGCCGAACTTCAACCCCGGCCCGATCGACTACCCGGACCCGAAGATCGGCCTGGCCCTGGTTGGCGACGCCATGGCGCGCGTCGCCGGTGAGGTCGCCGATGTGGTCATGCCGCACGGGTTCATGACCGACAAGTACATGCGCGATGTCGTCCTCCCCAACGTCGCCATCGGGCTCAAGCGTGGCGGGCGGACGTGGCAGGACATCGAGGTCGCCGGCGGCGGCTTCACCGTCTTCGGTGAGACCGAATCCGAGATCGAACAGGGGCTCGACCGGCTCCGCCAGCCGATCTCGTTCTACGGCTCCACCCGGAGCTACCACGAAGTGTTCGAGGTCCACGGCCTCAAGTCCCTCGGCATGCAGCTGCACGAGCTCTCCCTCAAGGGGCAGTGGGACGAGATGCGCCGGGTCATCCCCGAGGATGTCCTCCGCGTCTTCGCGCAGACATCCACCTACGACCAGCTCCCGCAGTTCATTGCGGACAAGCGTGAGTACGCCAGCCGGGTCGGGCTCGCACTCCCAACCGGGACTCCCGAGCAGCGCGAGCGGGCCATGCACGTCATCAAGGAAGTGCAGAAGATCCAGGTCCCGCGTGTGCCCCGCGGACTCGAGGACGTCTCGAAGGCAGGCGCCTGATTGCCTCGCCCGGCGGGGAGCTCCCCGCCGGGCGCCCCTTTGCGGGTGGGGTACGATGGCACAGTGGCGCTGATCTTCCGGCCGGTAGGTCATCGCCCGTCCCGGAAAGCAGAAGTAGCGTAACGGCATGCTGAACTCAAGAGTGGCGGACTCGCCCGGTAGACGGTGGCCAGCAGCGAAGAGCGTGGCCCTCCTCCTTTCTGTCGTGCTCGTCGTTTCACTGGCTGACGCAGCCTTCCGGGAACGGGGCGATTTCGACTACACCCTGATGCGGGCAATCTGCCGGCTCGACGCGCCGGGTCTCGAACAGGTCATGCGCTTTGTTTCGCACCTGACCGGCAGCTTCTGGGCGATCACGCTCTGGACCGTGGTCCTTGGCACGTTCCTCGTTTTCCGCCGCTGGCTCGAAGCGGCCGTGATGGTGGCATTCCCCTTTGCCGGCGGCGTGAACTCGCTCATCCGCGCTGCTGTCGGCCGCTCCCGCCCCGACCTGTCGCGGCTCGACTTCGACCGGTTCGAGGCTGGAGCCCAGTTCAACGACTTCGTGAGTTTCCCGAGCGGGCATGTGGTCGGGGCCGTGCTGCTCTACGGGTTCCTGTTCATCCTCGCCGGGGGTATCCGCTTTGCGCCCGCGCGCTATTTCGTGCGGGCGGCCGCCGTCGCCGTCATCGCGCTTGCCGGCATCGCCCGGGTCTGGCTCGGCGCCCACTGGGTCGGTGATGTCATCACCGCCTACGCGCTCGGTGGTCTGTCGCTGCTGCTCGTGGCGGTGATGTACCGCGACCTCGCCCCGACCGTCCGGGGCGCGCCGCTGATCAAGGCCGCTCCCGTCCCGCACGATGATTCGGTCCCGCACGCCCACGCGCTGACCAGCACCATCCTCTTCCGCGGCGACGAGGTCACCAAGGTCTACAACCCCGGTTTCTTCCCGCGGCTGGTGTACTGGCTCGCGTTCCAGGCGCGGTTCGCTTACGCGCACAACCCGGTTGCGCTCGAAGCTGCCATCCTGCGCCGGAACCTCGCCGGGAAGCTGACCGAATACTGGTTCGGCGTGAATAGCGTGGCCGAAGCGCTGCGCGTTGACGTTGTCGAAGGCCGCCTGGCCATCACCGGCCGCTTCACCGACGGCGTCGACCCCCGTGACCACCACCGCGCGCGCCAGTTCCTGTTCGAACTCGCCGACCGCTTCGACGCCGCCGGCCTGCCCACGTGGCAGATCGACCCCCGCCAGCCGCGTTCAGTCGGCAACCTGCTCGAACTCCCCGGCGGTTCCTACCGCATCATCGACCTCGAATCCGGGCTGGTTTCCCCGCTCGCCTCACCGCGCGCGTGGTGGCGCGCCATCCGACGCGGGCTCGTCCCCATCTATGACGACGTGTATTTCGACCTCACCCGCGCCTACGTGGAGCAGGAAGCGCCGCGCATGGCCGCGGCGCGTGGTGAAGCGTGGGTTGCCGAGCTCCGGGACCTCCTCGCGCAGGCGGAAGAGCGGGCGGACGCCTGGCACCGCTCCGAGCCGCGGGTCTGGGCGCGGATGGCGAAACTCGTGATGTCGGGATTCGGGCTGTTCGCATTCAAGGGATGGATCACGGCGAAGCGCGAGGTTGGCGAAGCCCGGGCCCAATCGTGGCTCCACGCCGCCGTGGACCGTTGGGAGGCCGAAGGCCGGATCGCCCCCGCCGATACCGAACGCCTCCGTCAGTCGATCGATAGTCCCGAGATCCAGGCCGTGCTGCCGCACTTCGGCGTCCACCTCTTGATCGCCGTCGCCCTCCGCTTCCCGATCGGCAGCATCGCCCGCGTGAGCTACACCACCGGGAACCTCCTTATCGCCTGCGTCCGCTTCGCCGCCCGCAAAATCGACCATGACGAGTGGCGCCTGGCGACGCGGATCCACTCACCGCTCGTCATCCTCGTCGCGGCGATGCCCGGCATCGGCACGTTCTGCTATCTCCTCTCGGGCCCGGTCCGGAGTAACCACCGGCTCGTGCGGCTCGTGTTCGATAGCGTCGGCGATAAGGTCCCCTTCGGCCTCTACCGGAAGTTTGGCCTGAAGCGGATTATCGCTGGCTCAGCCTCGGCCGGCGGAGGGACGATCGCGGCAACCAGGGGCCAGCCGTGAACCGGCCGCCGGGTCTGCACGGGTGGTTCATCCACCAGCGCGGGACCGTCCGGCTCCCCCACGAGACCCGGCTGGCCGTACTCTGGGCGGCCCGCGGCCTCGGGGCCTTTGCCCTGGCCGTCTTCTTCATCCTCGCCGCCCAGGAGCGCGTGCCGCGCAGCGTCCTCCAGGAAGACTGGGAGCCAACCGTCCAGTACGGGGCTCTGGGACTGGTTGCGGCCGGCTACGCCATCGCCCTGCGCTGGGAAGGCATCGGCGGCGCCATCCTGCTCGTCGGTTCGATCGTCCTCGGTATCCTCGCCACGCTGGCCTATCACCCGGGAGTCGCCCTT
This sequence comes from uncultured Anaerolineaceae bacterium, assembly GCA_964603275.1. Classification (GTDB taxonomy): domain Bacteria; phylum Chloroflexota; class Dehalococcoidia; order Tepidiformales; family Tepidiformaceae; genus Amarobacter. The sequence continues at coordinate 23,044 of CAZRUZ010000009.1, forward strand.
TTCGGCTGCCTCGCGTTCTTCGTGCCCGGAGCGCTCTTCGTCCTCTACTGGCAGCACCACCACCGGCCCGTCGTCCTGGCTTCGGTCGTTGCCGGGATGGGGACGCTGCTCGTCGCCGGTGGAATTGGCGCGACGGCCGTCTACGACCATTACCTCGGGCCCACCCATCCCAACTCCACCGCGGCTCGCATCCCGGTCGACATCGCGGAGTGGGTCATCTCCGGCGGGGTCACAATCGACGGGTTCACGGTCAAGGCCCAGCTCGGCGACCCCGCGAAAGGGGCCGGCGAACTCGTTGTGGCGGCGGTGGATGGCACCGGGGCTGCGCAGACGTTCCCCGCCGCAGCCGGGCCGTCACCAGATGGGGACGTGGCCACGTACGTTGTGACCGGGATGCGCGCGGGGACGCGTTACAGCTACGCCATCCGCCGGGATGGCCATAACGATGAAGGACGCCGGGGTGAGGTGACGACTCTGCCCGCCGGCACGGCAAGCTTCACCATTGCCTTCGCCAGCTGCGCCCGGCTCGGGTCCAATGGGCGGGTGTTCGATGCGATCAGGGCTGCGCAGCCGCTTCTCTACATCGTCACCGGCGACTTCCACTACCAGAACGTCACGACCGACTCGCCAGTGGTGATTCGCGCTGCGTACGACCTCGCCCTTGAAGCGCCCGGGCAGGAGGCGCTCTATCTCGCCGCCCCGATCGTGTACACGTGGGACGACCACGACTTCGGCGGCGATGGGTCGGACCGGACCAGCGCCGCCCGTGGGGCTGCCCAGGCTGTCTATCGCGATTACTTCCCCCACTACGAGCTTCCCGCGGGGGCTGATTCGGGGGCGATCTACCAAGCCTTTACGATTGGACGCGTGCGCTTCATCGTCACGGATGGCCGCTCCGAGCGCGACCCCGCCGCCGACCCGGACGGCCCGGAGAAGTCGTTGTTGGGGGCAGAACAGAAGGAATGGCTGAAGGCCGAACTCCTCGCCGCACGCGACTCGTCGGCCCTCATCGTCTGGGTGAGCAGCGTCCCATGGATCGCGCAGCCCGCGCCGGGCGCCGACCACTGGGGCAACTACGCCGCCGAGCGCCGGGAGCTCAGCGACTTCATGGTGGCGAACAGCATCACAAACCTGGTCATGCTCTCGGGCGACGCCCACATGCTGGCTGCGGACGATGGCTCGAACAATGCCTTTGCCTCGGATGGCGCGGGGCCCGGATTCCCGGTCTTCCACGCCGCGGCGCTCGACCGGCCCGGCGCGGTGAAGGGTGGCCCCTACAGCGAGGGCGCCTATCCCGGTGGCGGCCAGTTCGGCCTGTTCACGGTGACCGATGCTGGCCGCTCCGTCACTGTGCGCTTCAGCGGCCGCACATGGGAGGATGAAGAGCTGGTGAGCCATGAGTTCACCGTGCCGGTGGCGAATTCCGCGGCTTCGAGATGATCTGCGTCATGTTCGAGCGCCATCGATAAGTCCAATTTACACGAGCTATGGCCGAATTCACGCATCTCTTCTCGCCCCTCAAGATCGGGTCGTTCACGGTCCGCAACCGCATCGTCAGCACGCCCCACCACACCCTCTTCACCGACGACGATGGCCTCCCCGGCTCGCGCGAGATCGCGTACTGGGTCTCCAAGGCGCGTGGCGGCATCGGCCTCGTCGAATCGCACGTGCACGGGATCCACTGGTCCATCGGCGATACGTTCGCCCAGCCGGCCGCGGTCACCAAGTTCCGGAACGCCGCCGACGCCGTCCATGCCGAAGGTGCGATGTTCGTTGGACAGCTGTGGCACCCCGGCGCGCAGGGCAACGCCGCGATTCGTTCGCCCTGGGCCCCATCCACCGTCTCGCAGCCCGATTCCTGGGCCGTCCCGCATGAGATGACCGTCAGCGAGGTCCGCGAAGTGGTGGCCGGCTACGCCCGTGGCGCTTCCATACTCCGCCAGGCCGGCGTCGACGGCGCGGAGATCCACGGCGCCCACGGCTACCTCATCACCCAGTTCCTCTCGCCACTTTCGAACAAGCGCGATGACGAGTACGGCGGCGACTTCGAGCGCCGGATGACGTTCGCCATGGAGATCATCGACGCCATCCGCGCCGAGGTTGGCCGCGATTGGACGGTCGGCATGCGCATCTCGGGCGACGAGATGACCGAGGGCGGCTACAACTCCGACGACTTCGTCCGGATGATCCCCTTCCTCACCGGCGGCGGCTTGCTCGACTATCTGAGCGTGAGTGTCGGGACGTACCGCTCGAAGGACACGGTGATTGCACCGTCCTACTACCCCAATGGCGCGTTCGTGTATCTCTCCGCCATGGCGAAGGAGGTCCTCGACATCCCGGTCTTCTGCATCGGCCGCATCAACGACCCGGTGATGGCGGAGCAGATCCTCGCTGACCGCCAGGCCGACATGGTTGGCATGACCCGCGCCAACATCTGCGACCCCGAACTCCCGCGGAAGGCGCGTGAGGGCCGCCTGGATGAGATCCGGCACTGCATCGGCTGCAACGAAGGCTGCTGGGGCCACGTCGAGACGCTCCGCCCGATCAACTGCGCCTTCAACCCCTCCGTCGGCCGCGAGGAGTACTGGGGCGATGTCCAGCCGGCGGCCTCCCCGAAGCGCCTGGCCGTCGTCGGTGGCGGCCCGGCGGGTTGCGAAGCCGCGCGGGTGGCGGCAATGGCTGGCCATCGCGTTAACCTCTTCGAGGCCGGGAGCGAACTCGGTGGCCAGAGCCTGATTGCCGCGAAGGCCCCGGGCCGGTCCGACTGGGGCGAGATCGGCCGGTACTTCACCGCCGAGCTCGCGCGGCTCGGGGTGGATGTCCGCCTCAATACCCGCGCCTCTGCCGGTGACGTGACCGCCCTCTCCCCTGACCATGTCATCATCGCCACCGGTGGCTCGCCGCGCGTGCCCGATGGCATCGATGGCATCGATCTCCCCCACGTTGTGCAGGCCTGGGATGTCCTCAACGGCCTTCCGGTGGTCGGCGACCGCGTCCTGGTCCTCGATGACGAACATCACATCCAGGCTGCCAGCGTCGCCGAGTACCTCGCGGCTCAGGGCAAGGACGTGGAAATCATCACCCGTGAGTTCCAGCTTGGCCCGAACATGGAGCCGAATACGCGCATGGCCACCCTCAGGCGGCTCGATGCCGCCGGCATCCGGATCAGCCCGACCACCTGGGTCCGGGCGATCGGCCACGGGACAGCCCAGCTCTACCACTTCTACAGCGAGCAGGAACGCGACGATACGTTCGATGCAGTGGTCATGGCCTGCGGCCTGGTCCCGGAGACGGCCCTCGCCCGCGACCTCGCCGCCAGTGGGATCACCGCCCGGGTCATCGGCGACTGCGCAGGCCCCCGCCGCTTCGAGATGGCCACCTTCGAGGGCCACCTCGCCGCCCGCGAAATCGATGGCAACGTCCCGCGCGATCGGCAGCTCATCTCCATGCCCATCCGGAGGGGGTAGCGTGCCGGGCGTCCTCGCCGTCGTATCGGATTCCGCCTCGGGCGCCGCCGGTCTCGCCCAGCGGTATGCGCGCGAGGCCGGGATAGCCGCCGACCTGGTCCTTCTTGGGGATGGGGCACTGCCCTCCGGGACCTGGCAACGGGTCTGGTCCGGTGCCGCGATCCCGGGGCCGGGGGCGCCGGACATCCTCGGCCCCATCCTTTCAGGGACGGACTACCGGCTGGTGCTCTTCGATGAAACGCCGCTCGGCAGGGAGGCGGCTGGCCGCCTCGCCGCCCGCGCGGGCCTTCCGGTGATTGGCCAGGTGGTCGCGATTCGCCCTGCCCCGGATGCGCTCCGGGTTGTCAGGTTGGCGGATGCGGGGGCCCGCACCGCGGTGCTCGTGCCGGCTGCAGCGACCGTGCTGGCCGTGGTTAGTGCGAGCGTGGGCGGCGCTGGCGACAGCCCCGGGTCCGCGCGAGAGCGTCTGGTGTTCGAGGCGACGGCCGTCGCGTGGCCGGTTGCCGAGGTGCTCGCCGAGACCAGGCTCCACCCGGCCGAGATGGAACTCGCCGAGGCCGACGTGGTTGTCGCCGGTGGCCGCGGAGTTGGCGGGCGCGAAGGGTTCGCGATGCTCGAAGAACTCGCCGGTCTGTTGGGCGGGACAGTCGGCGCGTCGCGTGTCGCGGTCGACGCCGGCTGGATCCCCTATACGCGCCAGGTGGGGCTGACCGGAAAGACGGTCGCGCCTCGCGTGTACATCGCCTGCGGCATCTCCGGAGCGCCACACCACGTCCTCGGGATGCGCAATTCGACGCTGATCGTGGCGATCAACGCTGATGCACGGGCGCCGATCTTCCAGATCGCCCACGTGAGCCTGGTCGGCCGCGTGGAAGACGTCGTACCCCAGCTCATCTCGGAGCTTCGGCAACGCCGCCCGGCCCCCGCGCTCCCGGCCACGGCAGGCGCCAGGTGAAGACCGTTATACTCTTGAGAGCCACGAATGACCCGGAGCTCGAGCATGGCGTCCGCGAGAGCACCCTGTGCCTCGATGAGCCCTCGGGCGATGCGCTTGCGGTCGGGCTTGGACACCTCGCGGCGGCTGGTGGCGAGCTTGCCGGCATCGCGGTTGGACCGCCGGAGTGGGAGCCAGCACTCCGTGACGCGATCGCGCTGGGGGTGGCCGGTGTCGTCCGCCTCTGGGGTCCGGCGATCGAGGAAGGCGGGCTGGTGGCCGCCGCCTCGGCGATTGCCGGAGAGCTCCGTGGGATCGCTGACATCGTGATTGCCGGCGGCCCCGCGCCAGACCACGGCTCGGGCATCCTGCCGTTCGCGCTCGCCGAGTTCCTGGACTGGGCGGTGATTGAAGACGTCGTGGAGACCGGGGTCGAAGGCGGCAGAACGGTCGCACGGGTTCGGCGCAGCGGCGGGCGGCGGCAGACCCTCGGGCTGCCACCGGGGACAGTCCTCGTGGCGGCTCGTGGCCATGTGCTTCCCTACCCCGCCGTTGCCCGAAAACTGGCGGCCCGTCGCGCAACCATCCCCGAACACCCTCCAGCCGGCGGTCCGGCGGGGCCTCAGTGGCAAATCGAAGGCTACGGGCCTGCGATGCCGGTTACCCGTCACCTCCTGCGGCCATCGGCGACGGCGAATGCCGGCGGGCGGCTGCGCCAGTTGATGGCTGGAGGCGCTACCCGGCAGGGCAAGCAGGCCCCGGCGGCCGAGGGCGGCGGCGGCATGGCCTCCCAGCTGGCTGACATCCTCGCAAAACAGGGGCTGCTGGACTGATGGCACGCAATGAGGCCCGTGCGCGGGGTGAGCGCACGGGCCCCGGTGATGGCGATCCCTGGAATGCTGTCCGGCTAGGGTTCGACCTCGTTCAGGAGCGTGTTGTCCAGGCCGAGGGCGCGCGTCAGGTACTCGAGCTCGGCATCGCGCCATGGCAGCGGGGCCGGCTCGCCGATCAGCTTCGTGGCCTTCAGCTCCTCCTCGACCTTCGGGTCTGAGGCGAACGGCTTGCCGACTTCCATTTCGTAGAACATTTCGCCGAGGGGGGGCTTGGGAGTCTGGCCGCCTGCCTCCCAGGTTTCGGCGGGGTAGCCCAGCGCCTGGATGCAGATCGGTTCGGCGGTCTCGGGCAGGTTGAACATCTTGGCCACGCGCTCGAGCCGCGGGCTCGACATCAGGCACGAGCCGAGACCCTCTTCGTACGCCACCAGTGTTGCCTGGGCGATGGCCTGGCCAACGTCCATGTGCGCCAGCGGGGCGTTGCCCATCGCCTTGCCGGCCATCAGGAACAACGGCCGGAGCTTCTCGTTCACTTCGGTGTAGGTGTCCTGGACATTCAGGCCAATGCGGCGGGCATCGGCGAGGCGGAGGACGCTGTCCGGCCAGGCGTCGCCGTGGTACACCGATGCCTCGCTGTACCAGAAAATGAACACCGGTGCGGTGTGCATCTGCTGGTAGCCGATGCGCGGCGCGATCGCCTTGATGACCTTCGGGTCGGCCTGTTCCCGCCAGATCACGATTGCCCGGGTATTCATCACGTTGCCGGCGCAGGAGGCGCGGCGTGCCGCCTCGAGCATCTTCTGCACTTTCTCGCGCTCGACCGGCCGGAAAGGCAGGAAGAACCGGATGGTCCGGCGCCTCCCGATCGCTTCTTTCAGTTCCATCCCTTGGCTCCTTTGCTCTGTCCCTGTGGCCCGCCGGGGTCTCCGCCGGGAATTCCCCCGCCCACTGCTGGGCGTCTCCCTCGTCGTGCCACCTGCGGCGGCCCTGACAATAGCTCCCAGCGTGCCGGACGTGAAGCCCCGGCACGGATGAGTCGGGCAATTCGCGTCCCGTTTCACCAGACACGACCGTCGCACGCCGCGCCTGGGCGCCCGGCGTTTCGTACCGGCCTGCATCGTCAATTCCCGCCTCCGCCACTCCTATGATCGCTGTCATAGGTCGAAACAATCGATTGAGAGGATAAGTCCCGTGTATGCAATCACGGGAGGGATCCATGACCAGCGCGAACCAACCAGGAAAGCTGTCCGGAGTAACCGGCGGCTACCGGGACAAATGG
>CAZRUZ010000010.1:0-15216 GCA_964603275.1 uncultured Anaerolineaceae bacterium
GGCGAAGCGAAAGGCGCGCCGTGGCACCCCCATCGCGGCTTCGAAACGGTCACCTACCTCATCGACGGGGCGCTCGAACACCACGACTCCACCGGTGGCGGCGGGCTGATTGCCGATGGTTCCACGCAGTGGATGACCGCCGGGGCGGGCATCCTGCACGACGAAATGCCCCCTGAGTGGCTGGTCCGCAAGGGCGGGTTGTTCCATGGCGTCCAGCTCTGGGTGAACCTCCCCCGCGAGCTGAAATGGACACCGCCGCGCTACCAGGACATCGCCAGCGACCGGGTGGTGCTGCTCAGTTCATTTGACGGGGGCGCACTCGTGCGGCTGATCGCCGGCGACCTGGCGGGGCACGAAGGCCCCGGCGTGACCTGGACGCCGATTACCTACGCGCACGTCACCCTGAGCCCCGGCGCCCGCTTCGAGACGGCGTGGCGGACCGACTTCAACGCCATGGTGTACGTCCTTTCGGGGAGCGGGACAGCGGGACCTGAAGGACGGCCAATCCAGGAAGGGCAGCTGGCCGTGCTGGGCAATGGCGAGTCAATTCGGGTCGAGGCCACGGCAGTTCAGGAGAGTCGCGCGCCTTACCTTGACCTGCTCGTGCTGGGCGGCCGCCCGATCCGGGAGCCGGTCGTCTTCCACGGGCCGTTCGTGATGAACACGCGCGACGAAATCCACCAGGCGATCCGCGACTACCACGCGGGGAAACTCGGCACGATCCCCGCCGAGCGCATCGACTTTGCGAAGCTGCACGGCGACCGGGGCGGCGCCGTCAGCCAGGAGTCGGACGAGTAGCCCGGGGCGCGTGGCCGCGTAGAATCGAGACCATGCCCCAACCCCTTTCCGGACTGCGCGTCCTCGAACTCGGCACGTTTGTTTCGGCCCCTTATTGCGGCAAGCTCTTCGCCGGGTATGGGGCCGAGGTGATCAAGATCGAACCGCCGGGCGGGGACATCAGCCGCGCCCATGGCCCGTTCAAGGACGGGGTACCCAACCCGGAAACCAGCGCGCTCTTCCTCTACATGAACACGGGGAAGCAGTCGGTCGAGCTGGACATCCGGACACCGGCCGGGCGGGATGCGTTCCTGCGGCTGGTGGAGACGGCCGACGTGGTCATCGAGAACTTCCTGCCGCGCGACATGCGCACGCTAGGCCTGACGTGGGGCGACCTGCAGGCCGTGAACCCACGCCTCGTCCTCATCTCGGTGACGACGTTCGGGCAGGACGGGCCGTACGCGGACTTCGCGGGGAATAACCTGGTGGCGTTCGCGATGGGTGGGCAGATGTTCATCACGGGGACGCAGGAAGGCGGACCGTTGAAGAACGGCGGGTACCAGGCCGACTACCAGGGCGGCCTGAATGCCTTTTCGGCCGGCATGCTGGCAGTGCTGGCGGCCGAGCGCGACGGGGTCGGCCAGCACGTGGATATCAGCATCCAGCAGTGCATGGCGCCGCTGCTCGAAGCGACTATCCCGTATTACACCTACCTCGGGCGCTGGTCGGGATTGCGGCGCGGCAACCATATGGCGAGCTTCATCGGCATCTACCCGTGCAGCGATGGCCACCTGGGGATCCACATCATGGCGCGCAACTGGAAGCCGTTCACCGACACCATCGGCCGGCCGGACCTGTACGGCGACCCGCGCTACGCGACCCAGGCGGACCGCAGCCGGAACAACGACGAACTGATGGCCGAGTTCTACGCGTGGGCCGCGGGCGAGAGCAAGCATGAGATCTACCGGCGGGCTGGCGCTGGCCGGGCGCCGATCGCTTTCGTCCACACGATGGAGGACCTGCTGACGAGCCCGCAGCTGCAATCGCGCGGTTTTCTCCAAGAAATTCCCCACCCCGTGGCCGGGACCGCCAGCTATCCGGGACCGCCCTGGTGGATGGGCCCTGACGCCTGGAGGCATGAGCGCGCGCCCCTGCTGGGCGAGCACACCGCCGAAGTCCTCCGCGAGGTCGCCGGCATGAGTGCGGCAGACGTTGCCCGCGTGGACGTGGAGGTGCTGGCATGAGTGCAAGTCGCGAACAGGTCGCCCGGGCGATTGGTTTCTTCGAGGATTGCGATGACATCGCGCTCCTCCACGACCTGATCGGCGAGGTTGCGCCGCGGGCGAGAAGGCTGATCGGCGGGTTGCTGGCGAAGGGCTCCGAGGACGCTATCCCGGGTCCAGCGGACCTCCGGCGGGCGAGAGAGACAGCGCCAAAGGACGAAGCGCTGAAGACGCTCCGGGCGACGGACGACTTCGCCCTGTTCCAGGTGCTTGCCCGCGCCATCGGCCAGCGGATCGAGGCAATCGAGATAGCGGCCTCGGCCGAGTTCCCGCCGGGCGCGCGGGTGATTGTCTCGGCGAAAACCACGTACCCGCGGTCGGGGGCGGAGGTTGCCGGGACCGTCGAAGAGACCGGGACACAACTCACCGTGCATCTCGACAACGGCGAGACCTGGCAGGGGCCGCCGAGCCTCGCATCGCTGGAGCAGCCGCGATGACGATGCCGCTCGATGGGATCCGGGTGATCGACCTGACGATGGTGTGGGCCGGGCCGTTTGGCACGCGGATGATGGGCGACTACGGCGCCGAAGTCATCAAGGTTGAAGCGCCGAAACAGTGGGACATGCTGCGCTCGCTCGGGCTCATCCCCCGGGACGTGCCGCGCTGGTATAACCGGTCGGCCTACTTCAACCACAACAACCGGGACAAGTACTCCCTTGCCCTGGACCTCGCCGACCCTCGAGGGCGGGAGGTGTTGCTGCGGCTGTGCGCCGTCAGCGACGTGATTGTCGAGAACTTCCGCACGGACGTGATGGACAACCTCGGCCTCTCGTACGAGACAGTGCGGGAAGCCAACTCGAACATCATTTATGTCTCCATGCCCGGACACGGCAAGACCGGACCGGAGAAGGACTACGTGGCCTACGGCACGAACGTGGAACAGCTCGCCGGGCTGGTCTCGCTCAGCGGGTACGAAGGCGACGAGCCAATGAAGACGGGCTTCAGCTACGGCGACCCGATGGCCGGCACCGCCCTCGTGGGCGCGGTCGCCTCGGCGCTACGCCAGCGCAGGCTGACCGGTGAGGGCTGTTACCTGGAGATGGCCCAGCGGGAGAACCTGACGATGTTCGTCGGCGAGTATCTGGTGGACCACAGCATGAACCAGACGCCGCGGCCACCGATCGGAAACCGCCACCCGGTGTTCGCCCCCCACAATCGCTACCGCTGCGCCGGAGACGACCGCTGGGTGACCATCGCCTGTGAGACGCAAGCCCAGTTTGCGGCGCTCTGCACGGCTATCGGCCAGCCGGAACTCGCCAACGACCCGCGGTTTGCCAGTAACGAGCAGCGGAAGGCCCATGAAGACGACCTTGACGCGATCATCGAGGCGTGGACCTCGGTACGCGGTCACCACGAGGTGATGTACCTGCTCCAGCGCCGGGGCGTGCCGGCAGGCGCGGTGCTCACTACGCCGGAATTACTGGCCGACCCGCACCTGCGAGCACGGGGCGCCTGGGTTGAGCATACGCACCCCGATGCGGGGACTTGGGAGATGGAAGCCCCCACCTGGAAGCTTTCGCGGACACCGGGGCACATCCGGATGCACGCACCGGGGTTCGGCGAGCACAACAGCTACGTGCTGCGCGACGTTCTGGCGCTTCCGGAAGAGCAGATTGCGGAACTCTATGCGGGCGGCGTGACCGCCGATGCGCCGGACGAGACGCTGCACCGGTAGGCTGGACCGGCTCAGACCAGGAGCAGCACGAGCGGCACCGCGACGATCGCCCCGAGGAACACGCCGAGGTTCCGCCCTCTTCGCGTCGCGGACTGTGCGGTTGCGAGGACGAATCGGCTGTACGGACCGTAGGCAACGGTCAGCAGCAGGGCGGACACGGCGGCCACGGAGAGCATCTCGGTCAGCACCACGGTGAAGGCCGCATCTCCGCCGAGGATGACCGCCCCGGCCAGCGTGTCGATGAACGTGGTGATATTCGCGCCCATGACGTACGGGATGACGTGGTCGCGCTTGATGTAGCCCTTGAGCGAGAGCGGGACGAGCAGCGTGAGCGAAATGGAGACGCTCAGTGTCATCGCCGTCACGGCGCAGCCCATCGCAAACATCCACGGGCGGGTGTTGAGCCGGTGGAGTGTCCGCTCGACGGGGCTCGCACCAGCTTCGAGGCGGGGAAGAGCCCGGTCGAAGACGGTGAAGCTCAGGAGCAGGATTCCCACCCCGGTGGCGAACACGAATCCGCCGGGCAGCAGGCGGTCGATGAAGTCGACCGGGCGCCCGTAGAGCTGGTCGACCCATTCCAGCATGGCCGGCGCGGGCGTGAGGCGTGCCCCATCGAGCCAGCCATAGTGGAGCGACAGCAGGCCGAGGAGGATCGCCGGGCCCTGCGTGGTGAAGGTCGTCAGGAGGGCGATAACCCCGATGGACAGCCCATCGGCATTGCGACGGCCGCGCAGGTAGAGGGCGAACCCGACGGCGAGCACGATGAACGAGGCCCCGAGGCGCGACCCGCCGATGACAGCAAATGCCTCCCCCTCAGAGAACACCCCGCTCGAGAGCAGCGTGACGCCGATTGCAGCGACCGGTGAACCGCTCATCGCGGCATAGGCCAGCAGCCAGCCGAAGCCGACGCCGTTGAGCGGGCCGCCAACCGACAGACCATCGAGGAGGGGGACAAGGGAACCTGCGCCGACCTTGATCACCTGCAGGGCAAACACGAAGAGCACGATGCCCGCGGCTGCCATCAGCGGACGCACGAGCGAACGGGAGCGCAGGCGGGGCCGCCGCAGCCCGGCGCCGGAGGAATCGGCCGGCGCCTCCTGGAGAAGCTGGCTGGCGCGGGTTTCAGTCACCGGCGGCAGCGGGCGGCGCGTCGGCGGGCTCGCGCACAATTCCGGCAGCTACCGTCTGGCGCGTCGAAGGGTCAACCAGTATGAAGCTGCCGGTATCGCGGCTCGTCACGTAGGGGTCGGCGAAAAGGGGTTCGAGCGTCCTGATGGTGACCTGGCCGATATCGTTCAAGGCGAAGGCTTCGGGGCCGCCCACGCGCTCCAGGTCCGACACATCGAGCCGGTCATCGAGGGATTCGACCATGCACTTGACGCGCCGGGTGGTGTGCTTGATCCAGAACTGCTGGCGCGGCCGGAGGGTGGCCGCGTCACTCATCCAGCAGACATCCGCGGTGAAACGGTTCACCACCGGGGCCGGGTGGCTGGCGCTGACGATCATCTGGCCCCGGCTGATGTCGAGATCGTCGGCCAGGCGGACAGTGACGGCGGCGCCGCTCCCGGCAGAAGGAAGACTCTCCTCGAAGACGTCGATACCCGCGATGGTGGTCCGGGCGCCGCCGGGGAGGATGGTCACCTCATCGCCAACCCTGGCCTCACCGGCGGCAATGGTGCCGGCATAGCCCCGGTAGTCGTGGTAGTCGTCCGACTGGGGGCGGATGACGTACTGGACCGGGAACCTGAGGGCGGCATGGCTGGCGGGGTCCGGGACGGTGACGGTCTCCAGGAACTCAAGGAGGGTCGGCCCGCTGTACCAGGGCATGTGGGTGGCGCGCTCGACGATGTTTTCGCCCGAAACAGCCGCCATGGGAATAACCGTGATCTGTGGCACTCGCAGGCGGGAGGCGAGCGCTCGGAACTCCCGGTCGATCTCGGCGAACATGGCTTCATCCCATTCCACCAGGTCCATCTTGTTTACGCAGAGGACCAGGTGCTGGATGCCCAGCAGCGAAGTGAGCGCAGAATGGCGGCGGGTCTGCTCGACGATGCCTTTGCGGGCATCAACCAGGATCAGCGCGAGCTGGGCTGTCGAGGCGCCGGTGACCATGTTCCGGGTGTACTGCACGTGGCCGGGCGAATCGGCGATGATGAACTTGCGGCGAGGCGTCGCGAAGTAGCGGTAGGCGACATCGATGGTGATGCCCTGCTCACGCTCGGCGCGAAGGCCATCGGTGAGGAGCGCGAGGTTGACGCGTTCGAGTCCCTGAGCCGTGCTGGCGCGCTCGATGCTTACCAGGGTGTCTTCGAAGACCTGCTTGGAATCGTAGAGCAGGCGACCGATGAGGGTGCTCTTGCCGTCATCAACGGACCCGGCGGTCACAAAGCGGAGGAGGTCCACTAGAAATAGCCCTCCCGCTTGCGGTCTTCCATGGCGGCCTCGGAAAGCTGGTCGTCGGCGCGGCTCTGGCCCCGCTCGGTGATGCGGGTGAGCGCAATCTCGGTGACCACCTCATGAATGGTGGCCGCGTGCGAGGCGACAGCCGCGGTGCAGGTCATGTCACCGACCGTGCGGTACCGGACGTTCTCCGTGAAGGATCGCTCGGCGGGAAGCATCGGGAGGTAGGGGCTCACCGCCATCAACATGCCATCGCGTTCGAAGACTTCGCGCTCGTGGGCGAAGTAGATGGACGGCACTTCGATGCCTTCGCGCTCGATGTAGCGCCACACATCGAGCTCGGTCCAGTTGGAGAGCGGGAACACGCGCATATGCTCGCCGCGGACGTGCATGCCGTTGAAGAGATGCCAGAGCTCGGGGCGCTGGTTGCGCGGGTCCCACTGTCCGAACTCATCGCGGAAGGAGAAGACGCGCTCCTTGGCGCGCGCCTTTTCCTCGTCGCGCCGGGCGCCGCCGATTGCCGCGTCGAACTGGTGCGCGGCAATGGCGGAAAGGAGCACGGGGGTCTGGAGCCGGTTGCGCGATGCGCGGGGGCCGCGTTCCTCCACGATCTCGCCGGCATCGATTGCGTCCTGGACGGAGGCGACGATCAGCCGCGCGCCGAGTTCGGCGACCCGGCGGTCGCGGAACTCCAGCACTTCGGGGAAGTTATGTCCGGTATCGACGTGCAGGACAGTGAACGGGAGGCGGGCGGGCCAGAAGGCCTTTTCGGCGAGGCGCAGCAGGACGATGGAGTCCTTGCCGCCCGAGAAGAGCAGCGCCGGGCGCTCAAATTCGGCGGCGACTTCGCGCATGATGAAGATGCTTTCGGCCTCGATCGCGTCAAGGCCGGCATCGGACAGGCGCCCGGGGACGGGCGTTTCGACGGAGGTCATGAGGCGGCCCCGGCAGCCGCAGGGACAAGCCCGCGCGCGGTGAGGTAGTCGAGGACGCGCCGGACCGACGCTGCAGGATCTTCCGTGCCGGTTTCGAGGAGGATCTCGGGGGAGAGCGGCGGCTCATAGGGGTCATCGATGCCGGTGAAGCCGGGGCGCTTGCCGGCACGGGCCTCGGCGTACAATCCCTTTACATCGCGGGCCTCGCACTGTTCCAGCGTGGCGGCGACGTGGACCTCGATGAATGCGGAGCCGTCACCTTCGATAAGCTCGCGGTTCACATCGCGGGTGGCCCGGTAAGGGGAGATGGCGGCGGTGATCACGGCGACGCCGTTCCGCGCGAGCAGGTTCGCCACGTAGCCGATGCGGAGGATGTTCCGGTCGCGGTCTTCGCGGCTGAAGCCGAGCCCGGCCGACAGATTGGTACGGACGGCGTCGCCATCCAGGACCTCAACCTTCAGGCCGAGGTCACGCAGCCGCGGTGCGAGCGTCTCGGTGAGCGTGGACTTGCCAGCGCCCGAGAGCCCCGTGAGCCAGAGGACAAACCCACCCGTCATCGACCGTTCTCCCATCTGTCCGCCGTCCGTTGTTGGTGCCGGGTCACGTGTGGAGCCCGCACTCGTCTTTATCGAAACCCTGCCAGCGGCCGGCCCGGCCCTGGACGCCAGGGACGGTGCAGTTGTAACAGCCGATGCTGGTGTAACCCTGGTCGAGCAGCGGGTTGTAGGGGATGCCGTTCTTGATCAGGTAATCCCACGTCTGTTTCTCGGTCCAGTTCGCCAGCGGGTTGATCTTGACGACGCCGAACTTCGGGGCCCAGGAGACGATCGGCGTATCGGAACGGCCTTCCGACTGGTCGCGCCGTAGCCCGCTGATCCACGCGGTCTTTCCTTCGAGCGCGCGCCGGTTGGGTTCGACTTTCCGCAGTTCGCAGCAGAGGTCGGGGTCGCGCATCCAGAGGGCCGAGCCATACTCGGCGGCCTGCTGTTCGTGGCTCAGCCTCGACCGGTAGACCTGGACGTTCCCGAGGCCCAGCGCGGGGACGGCCCGGCGCATCGTCTCGTGCGTCTCTTCAAAGAGGTAATCGGTATCCAGGACAAACACGTGCACGTCCGGCTTGAGGCTGGCGACCATGTGGAGGATGGCCATGCCGGAGGCGCCGCCGAAACTGGCCCCGACGGACAGTCCATCGCCGAACTCGGCGACGGCCCACGAGACGATTTCCGCGGGCTCGGCCGCCTCGAAACGCGCGTTGAGCGCATCGATCCCGGGCTGGCTGATGATGGGGAGGGTGGTCACCTGCACGTCCTAACCTGAGTAACTTTGTCAACTTTATCAACTTGCCTCTTGGCAGACAAGTGCTTTGTTGATAAAGTCGGTCAAGTTCTCCTTCAAAGTGCCCCCGGGAGGCCACAGTCCCGGCCGAGGTGACCCCATGCCCGACGTCGAAACGATCGTTCATACCGATGACCCGGCACGCGTGCTGCCGGTGCTCGAGCGGGAGCTCGAGGACTTCCGGAGCGAAGCCCGCCACTTCCTCGATGGCGAGCGGGACGAGATCCAGTTTATCGGCTTCCGCCTGAAGCAGGGCGTGTACGGGCAACGGCAGGCGGGCGTGCAAATGATCCGGGTGAAACTGCCGTTTGGCGGCGTTACACCGGAGCAAATGGACGCCCTGGCCGAGGTTGCCGAGCGTTACGCGCCGCTTCGCAAGGGGCACATCACCACACGGCAGAACATTCAGTACCACCATGTGCCGCTGGACCGGGCGGCCGAGGCGCTGTTCGTCCTCGGGAAGGCCGGTCTTTCGACACGCGAGGCGTGTGGGAACACCGTGCGCAACGTCACCGGTGACCCGTGGGCGGGGATCCAGGACGGAGAACTGTTCGACCCGACGCCATATGCGGGAGCATTCGCGCGGTACTGGCTGCGCAACCCGCTCTCGCAGCTGCTGCCGCGGAAGTTCAAGGCGGCCTTCACCGGGACAGACGAAGACACCGCGATCACCGGGATCCACGACCTCGGGTTCATCCCGCGGGTCCAGGATGGTGTGCACGGGTTCAAGGTTGTGGTCGGCGGGGGCCTGAGCATCATGCCGCGCAATGCGCCGGTGCTGACGGAGTTCGTGAGCCTGGATGAGTACCTGAAGCTATCTGAAGCGGTGATGCGCATCTTTGAGAAGGCTGACGAGCTGCGGAAGAACCGTGCGAAAGCGCGCCTGAAGTTCCTGGTCGACCGGGTTGGTATCGACGTATTCAAGGGGATGGTCGAGGAGGAGCTGAAAGGCGACTGGGTCTCCGGCGACTTCCGGCCCGACAGGCTGTTGTTCGCCCACAACGAAGAAGAGCGCGCCCCGGCGCGGCGGCCCCACTACAACCAGCCGAACGGCGACCACCGCGAATTCACCGCGTTCGTCACGGCGAATGTCCGGGCACAGCGGCAGCAGGGCTTCTCGGCGATCGAAGTGAAGGTGACCCGGGGAGACCTGAAGCCGGAGCAGTTCCGCGGGCTCGCGAACATCATGCGCGACTACTGCGGCGGTTACGCGCGGACCACCGTCGGCCAGAACATTGTGCTGCGCTGGGTGCGTGATGAGAGCCTGTACGAGGTCTTCAGCGCGTTGCGGGAGCTTGGCCTGGCGGACCTGGGACCACAGACCATCACCGACGTGGTGAGCTGCCCTGGGACCGACAGTTGCAAGCTGGGGATCACCTCATCCATGGGGTTGAACCAGGCGATCCAGCAGCGGGTGGAGTCGCTCAAGATCACCGACCCCCTGACTCGCGCCATCGACATCAAGATGAGCGGCTGCCCGAACAGCTGCGGCCAGCACCACATCGCCAACATCGGGTTCCATGGGGCGGCGATGAAGGTGGGCGAGAACCAGCTCCCGGCCTACCACATGTTCGTCGGTGGAAACTACCGGAACGGCTCCCTGCGGATGGGGACCCAGCTCAAGGTGCGGCTGCCCGCGAAGCGCGCACCGGATGCCGTCGAGCGGCTTGTCGGGCTTTATGAGCGCGAACGGCATACTGGCGAGACGTTCGTCGACTACTTCGACCGGGTCGGGACGGGGGTGTTCGAGAAGGAGATCGCCGACCTGACGCTGCCGGGCGAGTTCAGCGATGACAACCGCTCGATGTTCATCGACTGGAACCGGATCGAGCTCTACCAGGTACAGCGCGGCGAAGGAGAGTGCGCCATCTAGCGGGCTAGAGACCGCGCAGGTTTGCCCACGATTCCGGGAAGCGGAGGCCGCCGTTGGCGGCGGCTTCCTCGAGCGCGAGCCGCTGGCGCCCCTCATCGAGGTCGGCGAGGAAGAGCGACGGATTCGCACTGACCTCACGCGCGAGTGGCTCGTGGCGGACGATCATCCCGCAGAAGGCATCGAAGATGGCGGGCCGGTGAAGGTAGTTCTCGAAGACGAAGAGGGAGATGTCCTCCAGTGCGTCTTCCTCGCCCGCCGCGGCGATCCGGTCGTACACGTCGCCCAGCCAGTCGCCGATGCGCTCCCACTCGGCGGCAGCCTCGGGGCAGACGCGGGCGTCGAGGGCATCGAGCGATGAGAAGAGCATGACCAGGAATGTCGGCAGACGACGCTCCTCGTACCCCAGGCGAGCAAGCTCGACCCAGCGCACATCCTCGCTGCAGGTGGCGAGCGAACGCTGCACGGGGATGGCGCCTGCCAGCTCGTTGGCCTCGGTCTCCGGGAGTGTCCGCACCCAGTCTTCGACGATCCGCTGGTCAACGCCCGCGAGGTCAATGACGGAGAGAGCGGCGAGGCGCCGGTCCGGGGGACCGTCCTGGATCTCGGCGACCAGTTCGGGGGTGGACATGCGCCGGAGTGAGGGCTCGTGGCCCTGCCAGCCAGCGTATTCCGGAGGGAGGCGGCGTTCCATGCGGTCAGGATACCGCAGCCGGACTCCCCGGAACTCCGGAATCCCACTGATGCTAGACTTCAAATCTCATGCAATTCACGCCAATGAAGCGCCACCGCAGGTTGCGCGGCAGCCCTGCGATACGCGGGCTGGTACGCGAGACCGAACTTTCGCCGGGCCATCTGGTGTACCCGCTCTTCGTGGAGGCCGGGCTGAGCGGCCGCCAGCCGATTGGTTCGATGCCGGGCCAGGACCGGCTCGGGCTTGACGCCCTGGCCGCGGAGACGCGGGAGATAGCGGCACTCGGAATACCAGCCGTGTTGCTGTTCGGGCTCCCGGAAGCGAAAGACGAGCGCGGAAGCGGAGCCTACGCGCGCGACGGCGTGGTCCAGGCGGCGATCAAGACGATCAAGGAAGCGGAACCCGGCCTGCTGGTCATCGGGGATGTGTGCCTGTGTGAATACACCTCGCACGGGCACTGCGGCGTGCTGCGCCCGGATGGTTCGGTGGATAACGACGCCTCGCTGCCGCTCCTCGCGGAGACGGCCGTCTCACTGGCGGAAGCCGGCTGCGACATCATTGCGCCCAGCGACATGATGGATTGGCGAGTCGGGGCGATCCGCGTGGCACTCGACCACGCGGATTTCACTGAGACGCCCATCCTCTCGTACGCGGCGAAGTTCGCCAGCGCGTTTTACGGGCCGTTCCGCGATGCGGCGGACAGCGCGCCACAGTTCGGCGACCGGCGGGGGTACCAGATGGATCCGGCCAATGGGCGAATGGCTCTGGACGAGGTACGGACCGACATCGCGGAGGGCGCCGACATGGTGATGGTGAAACCGGCGCTGCCGTACCTGGACGTCATCGCCAAGGTCCGGCAGGCCGTCGACATCCCGGTGGCGGCCTACAACGTGAGTGGCGAGTACAGCATGTTGATGGCGGCTGCCGCCAACGGCTGGCTGGATGAGGCGCGGGCGATCGACGAGACGCTGACTTCCATCAGGCGGGCCGGCGCCGACATCATCATCACGTACCACGCCAAGCAGTGGGCCGGGCGGCAGTAGGTCAATCGCGGCGAGCGGGGCCGCCGGCGCGTTCACGCTTCTTTTCGAGCTTTGCTGCGCAGACCTTGTATTCGGGGATCCGTGACTGGGCGTCGTAGACGTTGTTGGTGAGGAAGTTGGCGGCCTGGTCCTGCAGCTTCACGAAGGGCACGAAGAGGTTGCCTGGCTGGACCGCATCGGTGACCACGGCGCGCCCGCTCATCTTGCCGCGGCGCGAGAAGACCACAACAGGGTCTCCATCGCCGACTCCCGCCGCAGCCGCATCGGTGGGGTGCACAGCGACCGGGACGGTATCGACGCGGGCCATGAGCCCGGCAACGCGGCGGGTAATCGTGCCGCCGTGCCAGTGGTAGAGGATGCGGCCGGTGTTGAGGACGAGCGGGTAGTCGCTGGAAGTGGCCTCCTCGGCGAGCGCCGACTGGCGGACCGGGCTGAAGCGCCCGAGGCCGCGCGGGAAACTCTCGGCGTAGAGGAACCGGGTACCCGGGTGGTCTGCTGAAGGGCAGGGCCACTGGATGCCGCCCTCCGCGTCGAGGCGAGTATGACTCAGACCGCGAAGCTGCGGCGTGAGGCTTGCGAACTCGTCAAACACCCGCGCCGCCGAGGCGTAGGCGAACTGACCAGGGTCGATGCCGACGGCGGGCGCCATGCGGCGGGCGAGGTCGCAGATGATCTCCCAGTCGGGGCGGCTCTGGCCGACAGGGGAGATTGCGGGACGGACGCGCTGGACGCGGCGCTCGCTGTTCGTGAACGTCCCATCCTTTTCCGCGAATGAGCAGGCCGGCAGGACGACGTCGGCGAGTTCGGCGGTCTCGTGGAGGAAGATGTCCTGTACCACCAGGAAGTCGAGCGCGCGGAACAGTTCGGTCGCGTGGCGGAGGTTGGGCTCGCTGAGGAGCGGATTCTCGCCAACGATGTACATCGCGCGGATGGCGCCGGATGCGATCTGCTCGACCATGTCGGTGGCCTTGATCCCCGGATCGCGTGGCAACGCGGCGCCCCAGAGCTCTTCGAACGGGGCAATCACCGGGCCGTCGTAGGACTGGTATCCGGGGAGCGAATCGGGGATGCAGCCCGCATCGCCGCAGCCCTGGACGTTGTTCTGACCGCGCAGCGGCGAGACCCCACAGCCGGGCCGGCCGAGCTGCCCGGCAAGTAGCGCCAGGTTGAGGAGCGCGTGGGCGTTGTCGGTGCCCTGGGTGTGCTGGGTAATGCCCATGCCCCAGAGGAGGCAGCTGCCGGGGCGCAGTCCTTCCGGCTGGCCGCGACGCGCAGGCGGGCGGGCGAAGAGCCGGGCAGCCTCGCGGATCTGTTCGGGCGGGACGCCACACAACCCGGAGTACTCGTCGACGGTGTGCTCCTGGATGGCGGCCAGGAACTCCTCGTATCCCTCGGTGCGCGCCGCGATGAAGTCCCGATCCTCAAGCCCCTCATCGAGGATGGCGCGGGCCATACCGTTGAAAAGCGCCACATCGGCGCCCGCCAGGGGCTGAAGAAACAGGTCTGCCCGGTCGCACAGCTCGATGCGCCGGGGATTAACCACGACCAGCCGGGTCCCGTGGGTATCGATGGCACGGCGGACGCGCGAGGCGATGACCGGGTGGTTCGAACCGGGGTCGCAACCGATGACGACGATGCAGGACGCTTCCTCAAAGTCGATGTAGGAGTTGCTGGTTGCGCCACTGCCGAGCTGCTGGAGCATCGCCTCGACGCTCGGGGAGTGGCAGAGGCGGGTGCAGTGGTCGATGTTGTTCGTACCCATCACCAGGCGCACGAACTTCTGCTGGATGAAGCCGTCTTCGTTGGTGGCTTTGGCGCTGGCGAAACTCCCGAAGTGGCCGCGGTGTTCGGCGAGCCGCCGGGCCACGAGGTCCAACGCTTCGTCCCACGTGGCTTCGACCAGGCGCCCGTCGCGCCTGATGAGCGGCGTCGTCAGCCGGTCGGGGTGGTTGACGAAGGTGGTCCCAAAGCGGCCTTTGACGCAGAGCATCCCGGCGCTGGAGGGATTGGCGGGATCGTCATCGACCCAGCGGATACGGTCGTTGTCATCAACGTTGAGGATTATGCCGCAGCCGACTCCGCAGTAGGGACAGGTGCTCGAGACCTTGCGCGCCATGGGCTACTCCCGGGGGCTCAGGGCTGTGGTGGGGCAGGCTGCCACGCACGACCCGCAGCTGGTGCAGACGGAATCGGCGAACGCGACACCAGCGCCTGGGGTCACTCGGGCACGCTGGCCGCGCCCGGCAATACCGATCGCACCGATGTGCTGGAGGTCCTGGCAGGCCGTGGTGCAGCGGCCGCAGAGGATGCAGGCATCTTCGTGGAAGCTGAAGAATGTGTTGCTGGTGTCGGTGTGGCTGGAAGTGCGGACCGGCAGGCGATGCGATTCGACCTGATGCGCGGTGAATGCCGCCCTCGCCTCGCCGGAACAGGGACCTCCGGTCAGGCTATCCGCCCCGGGCCCTTGCATGGCCGCGGTCAGGGCGAGGACGCCGCGCCGGATTCGCGTTGCGCGCTCGGAGGAGGTGGTGCATTCGCTGACCGACTCCGCCGGGGTTGAGCAAGCCGCAACAATCCGGCCATCGGCCTCGACCAGGCAGGTGCGGCATGCCCCGATGACTGGCAGGTTGTCGTCCTTGCAGAGGTGGGGCAGGTCGATCCCGCTCGCCAGGATGGTCTCGAGCAACGAGCCTCGGGGTTCGACATTCTGGCCGTCGAGCTTCATGCGAACACCTCCGGCCAGAAATGGAGCGCGGAGCGCACCGGTCCCGGCGCCATCTGTCCGAGGCCGCAGAGCGAAGCGAACTGGAGGACCTCACCGAGGTCCGAGATGGTGGTGGTATCGCCGGCTGCCAGGGCATCGAGCAGGCGCGGCGTGCCTTCGCGGCAGGGTGTGCACTTCCCGCAGGACTCGGCTGCGTTGAACGCGGCGGCCATGAGGGCTGCCTCGCGGATATCACCGGGGGCATCGAACACGGTGATGCCGCCCGCGCCGAGCATCGCCCCGGTGGGGTGCATCAGGCCCGGGCTGAGCGCGGTGTCGAAGGCGCTGGCAGCCAGGAACCCTCCGGAGGGTCCGCCCATCAACAAGGCGGGCTCGCCACTGACCGCCGGTCCCGCGCGATCGATGACTTCGCGGAGTGGCGTAGCAAGGGGGACTTCATACACGCCGGGCCGTCCAACCCGGCCGCTCACGCTCAGGAT
>CAZRUZ010000010.1:15316-26845 GCA_964603275.1 uncultured Anaerolineaceae bacterium
GGCGTGCCCGTTGACAAAGAGGACGAGGACCACTGGCTGGAGGACGAATGCCGCGATCGCGATACCTTCGGCGACACGTTGCGGCGCGACTGACAGGAGTGCCCGATCCTTGAAGACGCCGGGCTCGCCCTCTTCGGCGTTGATGACGAGAGCGACCGGCCGGTTTTCGGCAAGCGCGTTCTGCCACTTCACCCCGGTGGGGAAGTACGCTCCGCCCCGCCCCCTCAGTCCCGCCTCTACCAGGGTGACGACAGCCTGTTCGCGGCCCATCGCGCGCACGGCCGCGAGCGCCTGGCCCGCGGCATGTTCAGGTTCGAGGAGTGGGCCGGCCAGCCTGACCATGTCCGCCGGGAAGGGGCGCTCAGAGCCAGAGGCGGGAGCATCGTAGCAGCGGAACTGGCAGTGGCCCGGGGCATCCGAACCGGCCAGACGGCAGGCCAGCCAGCCGCATTGCCGGTCAGCGCGTGCGACGGGCTCGAACGAGAAGTCCGGGTACGATGTGGCAACCTCCCACGCCTCGGCGACGGGGATGCGCAGGTCGCGGGCGATCGAGGCTACGGTCTCAGATGCGATCCAGCCGGAACGCCGGGACACCTCGTACAGGCGCGGAAGCAAGTTCGAACGAAGGGGAAACTCGGGTGGGAGCGGCCGGGACATTCCCGGTCATCGTACCGGCAGGGCGTTGCCTCTGCTACGTCCGCCGGGCAGCCAGGGTCGCAGGCACCGCGGTGGCCGTGGGCAGGACAGTCCGCCGGCATGGGGCCGCCGGTTCCTGGCAGGCGGCGACAAGCTTGCGGTCGACGATCTCGATGATCCCGCAACGCCGCGCCTCGGCCCGGACGTGGGCGACGGTCGCCGAGATGGCAGCCTGGATGCTGGGCCAGGGCTCGCAGCGGATGACGCGCAGGTGGCGTGAAGACTCGTTCCACTCAAAAACCAGGCGCGCGTGGGACCCGGGCCCAACGCTGTACCGGGTGTAGCCGCCGAAGTACTCCTGGTTGATGTTCAACCCGTGGCTGGAGGGGTTTACCCCGGCCCGGTCGAGGCCGTCCCAGATCTCTCCCAATGCCAACAAGAGCCTGAACGCGACGTCAGAGGTGTCAGTGCGCAATGTGATCGCCCGGCGGATAGGATTCGAGTGTGGCTCCCGCATGCCACGCCGCTGATTCTACGCGAAGGGGGCGGTATCGATGCAAGCCATACATGGGTGCTATAGACGGCGCAAAGCTATTTACTCAGGACTTCGGAAGATAACGCGACAGCCCGTCACGCAAGGGAGTAAGCGGAAGGCCAAAGGTCGCGGTGAGCGCTGATGTATCGGCGACGCCGTCCATTGTGATGAAGTCCACAGCACCCGGGGTCAACGGCCGGCCGGGAGCGAACTGGATGACAGAGGCGACCATCTTCATCAGGGGACGGGGGTTGTGGAGGAGGAGCCGGCGCTTGCCGGCAACCTGCAATGCGCCACGGATCACCTCGTCCATGGTCATGACCTCAGGTCCGCCGATTTCGAAGGTTCGGCCAAGTGCGGCCTGGTTGCCCACAGCTGCCGCAACGTGAGCGCCCAGGTCTTCGATGAACAGGGGGTTGATGCGCGTCTTGCCATTGCCGACGACCGGAACGAACGGCAGGAAGCGGGCGAAGCCGAGGAACCGGTTGAGCGAGACATCCCGCTGCCCGTAGATCCAGCTGGGGCGGAACACGGTGAACGGAACGCCACTCGTGGCGATGTGCTGCTCCTCATCCCACTTGTACCGGAGCCAGTGGTAGCTGGCGTCCTTGCTGGCGCCGACGCCACTGAGACCGATGAAGTGACCCACGCCGACGGCAGCGGCCGCATCGGCGAGGTTGCGGGTGCCTCCGAGGTCGATGCGCTCAAAGGTGTACCCCTTGCGCGGGTTTTCGATGGGCGAGTTGGGGAACTGGACGGCATCGACGACGGCATCGGCGCCGCGCAGAGCGTCGGGGAGCGAAGCGGGATCGGTGACATCGGCGCGGACCCAGCGTGCGCGTACATCGATGGGGTCGGTCTGCGGGTTGGAACGGGATGCGACGGCCACGTCATGCCCGGCGTCGAGCAGAGCGGACGTGATTGCGCGGCCAAGCAGGCCGGTGCCTCCGGCAACAACGATCTTCATGACAATCCTCCTCGAGCGCCCGAGTGGGCGAGCTGACGAATCGTGGTGACGGCGCCGGCGAGCCCGGGACCACCGTACTGCGCATCCCCTGCAAGGCGGAGCCCGGGGTGCAGGTCGAATCCTCTCCCGCCGTAGGCCAGGGCGGTGAGCGGAGCCATCCCAGGCAGAACGCGCACGATGCCTGCCAGTTGGCGCGCTCCGGCGGCGGTGCTTGCTGAAACGGCGAGCACCGCGGGCTGGGTATCCTCCACGGTGCGGATGAGCGCATCGGTGGGGACGTCCTGCCCGAGGTAGATCGTGCGAAGGCCCTGAAAGCGCAGCAGGACTGAGAGCATCATCGGGCCGAGTTCGTGGTGCTCGCCTTCGAGGCAGGCAACGACCACAGTCGGCGAGCCGGGAAGCGGAGTGACCTGGCGGTTCAGTGTGTCGAGCTGGCCGCGAATGAACGTGGTGGCGAAGTGTTCCTGGGCGACCGAGACCGAGCCGGCGTGCCAGCCATCGCCGATGGCAACCAGGCACGGCACGGCGACCCGCTCCATCGCCGAGATGAGGTCGAAGGACTCCATCACCGCGGCCCACGCCGCACGGGCGGCAGGCTCATCGAACCCGAGCAGACCAGTGATGAGCCGCTGCTGGTGGGCCTCAGCTCCGGAGACGCCCGGCAGTGCGGCGTTCATGACCTCAATCCGCGCCCGCTCGGCCGCGACGGCGAGGGGCAGCCCCTTGCCGGCCAGGTCGCGGACGGACCGAATGAGGGCGACATCAAATTCCGTGTAGAGGCGCTGCCCACCGCCGGTGCGGGCGGGGGCGGGGATCCCGTGGCGGCGTTCCCATGCGCGAATCGTGTGGACCCCAACGCCGGTCAGGCGCGCAACCTGGGCGATCCGGAGAGCGGGTCCAGCGGTGGATTCGGGTGTCATGTCAATCACCGTAAGCGGCCCGGGCCGAGTTGTCAAGGTTTTGTCTATTGATTATCATCTAATCATGTCAGACCTCCACTCGATGGATGACCTGGACCTGGCGGTCGTTGGCTCGGGCTTCGGAGGCCTGACCGCGGCGGCACTGGCGGCGAAGACAGGAATGCGTGTCGGTGTGTTCGAGCAGCACACCCGGCCGGGGGGATGCGCGGGAGACTTCGCCCTCGAGGGGTACTGGTTCCCGGCCGGCGCGACGGTCGTCACCGGGCTTGAACACGGCGGAATACTTCGACGAGTCCTCGACACTGTTGGCGTGTCTATTGAAGCGCAGGAGTTGGACCCATCGATCGTCTTCCACCTCGACGGGCAGGACGTCCCATACGTAACAGACCACGAGGCGTGGGCGGCGACTTTCCGTGACGCCTTCCCTTCGGCCCCCGGCGGCTACCTCCGCTTCTGGGAGTGGACGCACACGCTCGGCGGCGCCGTGTACAACATCGGCGCCGCGCTGCCGTCGCTCCCGATCGAGCGCTGGGCCGATCTGCGGCGGACGTTACGGGCCGCGAGCCCTTCCGCTCTTCGTACCGTGCCGCTCCTGTGGCAGACGGTCGGGCAGGTGAAACGGCGCCTGGGCGCGACCGGCCATGCGGGCGCTGACGCGCTCATCGACAGCCTGCTGCTGGACGCGACCGGGGCGCGAGCGGAGGAGTGCAGTGCAGCCCAGGGCGCGATTGCCCTGGACCTCTACCGCCGGGGGTGCCAGTGGGTCGAAGGCGGGACGGGGCGGCTGGCGATGGAGCTTGTCCGTTCGATCCGCGAGAACGGCGGCTCCGTGCGTTTCGGCACGCGGGTCAGCGGGTTGGACCGCGGAGCGGATGGCTGGATCCTCACCTTCGCCGGCGGGGAGCGCATCCGCGCCCGGAGAGTCATCGCGAATGTGCCCCCGGCGGCACTCGCGACACTGCGAGGACAACGCCCGGCGCTACCGGCCGCCGGGCGGGCATGGGGCGCATTTGTGCTGCACATCGGCATGGACGGCTCAGGGCTGGGAGAAGTCCATCCGTTCCACCAGGTGGTGAGGGAGGGCGAGGGCTCGCTGGACGGCGAGGGGGAGAGCTGCCTGGTCTCAGTCTACGGGGGCAGGGGAGCGCGGGCCGACCGATGGTCGGTTTCGGTGTCCACGCACACGAGCGTCGATGGCTGGCGGGCGAAGCAGGCGCAATACAGGCGGGAGCGGCTCGAAGCGCGCTTGCTGGAGGCGGCCGCCGTTGTCATCCCGGACCTGTCGGCGCGGGCGCGCATGGTGCGTTCGGCCACACCGGTGACCTACGAACGCTTTACCGGCCGGCCCGGGGGGTTCGTTGGCGGGCTCGTCCAGCGGCGCGGAAACACGGTGTTCCGTGCGCCGGGACACCGGCCGGAGCGGCACCTGTATATCGCGGGGGACCACGTGTTTCCCGGACAGGGGACAGTCGGGACCGCGCTCTCGGGTATCAACGCCTACCGCGATGCGGCAGAATCTCTCGGAATGAGGCCGTTGCTATGACGCTGCTGGTGAAGTCCTCACGGTTCGATGTGAGCCCGGAGGCGCTGTTCGAGTTCCACCTGGATGCGGAAAACCTGGCCCGTATCTCTCCCCCGTGGCCGCCATTCGTGCCCGTCAGTACGCCGCAGCCCACGCAACTGGGGGATATCCAGGTTTTCCGGGTAGGGCCATGGCCGTTCGCAAGGACGTGGCAGGCCCGGATCACGCAGCTCGTCCCGGGAAGGCTACTGGAGGACACTCAGGAAGCCGGGCCGTTCCAGCGCTGGCGGCACCAGCACCGGGTCGCGCCAGATGGCGACGGTTCGCGGTTGACCGATGTGGTGGCCTTCCGGCTGCTGCCAACCAGGGTTGGCGAGTTCATCGAGTACTTCAGCGTGCGCCCGGCACTCTGGGCGATGTTCACCTACCGGCACTGGCGGACGCGCCGGCTTCTCGCCAATCACAAGGCCTGATTTTTCGAGATCGGCGGACAGCTTTTACACGAAGCAGAAGGATTATGGGGAGCGGCGGTGGTAGTCTCTTGCCGCCCCCCCGAAAGGTGTCTGCACTCATGCCCCGCTGCGCGATCTGTATCTACCTTGAGCTGCCGCCCCGCGATGCCACCGGAACCGTCGGCCTGATGACCGCCGAGCCGTCTCTGGTCGATGCCTCGCTCGACACGATGGGCGAGGTTGCCGGGGACACGCATGTCATTGTCCATGCCTGTCCGGAACACGTCGTGGATGTGTATCGCGGCAGGATCGAGGGCGTCAGGATGGCCTGGCGCCTGTGCGAAGACCGGCCGGCGGATGAGATCAGCCGTGCGGACCGAGGTCTCGCAGCAGCGTCTTCATCCCGGGCTTGAAGACGACCTTCCCATTGATGACGACGACCTCGTTGTTGAGGTAGAGCTGGAGCGCGCGGCTCAGGACGACGCCTTCGAGCGCGCGTCCCTTGCGGCGGACATCCTCGACGGTATCGACGCCGACATCGATCTGGAACACGTCCTGGAGGATGATCGGGCCAGCATCGAGTTCTTCGGTGACGAAGTGGGCCGTGCAGCCGGTTACCCGCACGCCGTCTTCCCAGGCGCGGCGGTAGGGGTTGGCTCCCGGGAAGTAGGGCAGCAGTGATGGGTGGATGTTGATGATCCGGCCGGCGTAGGGGGCGACCACGGCCGGGGTGAGGATCTGCATGTAGCGGGCGAGCACGACCACATCGGCGCGGTAGTGGCCCAGGCGGCGGACGAGGAAGTCCTCGTGGGCGGCCTTGTCATCGCTGGGGTGGCATTCGAACGGGATGCCGGCAGACTCGGCGAGCGGGCGCAGGCTTTCGTGGTTCCCCAGGACGCAGACGATTTCGCCGTGGAGTTCGCCGGAGCGGGCATCGGCGAGCAATTGCTCGAGGCAGTGCTCTTCCTTCGTCACGAGGACGGCGACCCGCTTCCTTTCCCGCTCACCATGGAGGGTGACGCGGATCTCCATGCCGATTTCCGAGCCGATGCGGAGGAGGCCGGTGATGAGCTCGTCGAGGGAGACTGAGGCCTCGGTGATGTCGACGAGCATATCCATGAGGAACTGGCCACGGACGACGCGCTGCTCGATGTCCTCGATGTTGACGTCGCGTTCGGCGAGATAGGTGCTGATGCGGGCGACAACGCCTTTCTGGTCATTACCGAGGACGTTGACGATTGCGAGGACGCGCGCCATTGAGTACTCCGGGGCCAGCCCGAGGGGGCGGGAGCCGGAATCGAGGATAGGTCAGACGGGGACTATTGGCACGCGGCGCGCGTGGCGCTATAGTCGCGCGGTCTTGAGCCCGGGGACACGGAGGTGCGAGCTATGCGCACGACGCAGACATCCATAGGGAGGTTCGCGCCGTACCGGTTTCAGGGGCACGGGACGCGGCGGCGCTGGCCGCGACCCGAGGAAGCGATGCGACAGGAGGTGTCCAGGACAGGCAGCCTGTGATGCGCCGCACATTAGGCCGCCAACGATCTTGTTGACCTTAAGCAATTCGGAAAGCACCTTACCGGACGGTTAATCGAACTAGAGGAGGGAACCACTACCGATGACCAAGTCCAAATGGCGGATGCTCCTGAGCATCTTTGCCGTGTTCGCGATCATGTCGATCGCCGTCGCCTGTGGCGACGATGACGACGATGACGACGGCGGGGACGAAACCCCGGCCGCCGGCACCACCACCACAGGGACGACGCCGACCACGGCGGCAAGCCCGACCGAAGCGAAGCCTTCGGGGACTATTACCATCGGCGGCACGCAGTTCGAGACCTGGGACCCCCACTTCTCGGACTTCGCGCAGGACATCGCCCACTTCTTCATGGTGTGGCGTGGCGCCTACGAGCTTGACCTCGACAACAAGCCGGTCCCGAGCATGGCTGCCGGGGCGCCGACTGTTTCGAGCGATGGCAAGACCTACACCGTCAAGCTGCAGTCTGGCCTGAAGTGGTCGGATGGCACGGCAATGACGGCAGCGGACTTCGTTGCCGGCATCCAGCGCACCTGCAACCCGGACAATGCGGGCCACTACCAGTACATCCTGACGGCGATCGTCGGCTGCGATGACTACTACGGCGCGACCGATGCCACCCCGGAGAAGAAGGCCGAACTGCTGAAGGCGCTCGGCGTGCGGGCAGTGGATGACCTGACGATCGAGTACAAGCTGCGCGAAGCGCAGCCGACCTTCCCGATCCTCCTGGCGCTCTGGCCCACGTTCCCGGTGCCTTCCAAGAAGGTCACCACGCCGGATGCGAAGTGGCCTGGCCCGCTTGAGAACGTGTACAACGGCCCGTTCATGCCGAAGGCGTACACGGAAAAGGCGAGCATCGAGTTGGTGCCGAACCCGAACTGGGCCGGCAAGACCAAGCCGAAGGTTGAGAAGATCGTTATCCGCTACATCGACGATGCGGCGGTTTCGAACAACGCATACCGCGCTGGAGAACTCGATGCGACGGCGGCGAACAGCTCCGAGCTCGACAAGCTGAAGACGGAATTCCCGAAGGAACTCAACCTCTACCCGGCCACCCGGACGATCGGGCTTGAGTTCAACCTGAAGGACCCGCTGATGGCGAAGCCCGAAGTGCGCCTTGCCCTTTCGCAGGCGACCGACCGCGTGACCCTCAACAAGGTTGTCTTCAAGGAAGGGAATACCCCAACCACGAGCTGGGTCCCGCCGGTGCGGAACGGGCTCAAGGGCGGCGAGTACGACGCCACCATCGGCTTCAACGCCACCAAGGCGAAGGAGAACCTCGCCAAAGCTGGTTATGCCAACGGCAAGGACTTCCCCAAGCTGACCTTGTTGCTCGTGGATTCGGCCACGAACAAGGCCCTCGGGCAGTTCCTGCAGGCCGAGTGGGAAAAGCACCTCGGGATCAAGCTCGAGCTCGAATTCACCGATTCGAAGACGCGCTCGTCGCGGTTCAACTCGGGCGAGTTCCAGATCGTGACCGGTGGCTGGCAGGAAGACTACCCGGACCCGGAGAACTGGTTCATCGGCCTCTGGGAGACCGGCGGCTCGATCAACAAGACCAAGACCAGCATCAAGGCCCTGGACGACCTCATCGCCAAGGCGAAGTTCAACACCAAGGATGAAGAGCGCCGGTCGCAGTACCGCGACGCCGAGAAGCTGCTCCTGGAGCAGGTGAACGGCATCGCCCCGCTGTGGCACACCCAGGCCAAGACCCTCATCAAGCCCCACATCAAGGGCATGATCGAGTCCAAGCGCCCTGGTGACACGTTCGTCTCTGGTGACTGGAACCCCGAGAACTGGAGCACGACGAAGAAGTAGTGGTGCCGCACCTGATGGTGTGACACCCCGAACTCCGACCACAATCCAACCGGGCTCTTCGCTTGAAGAGCCCGGTTGGCACCTTACGAAAAACGGCCCGCCATGCTCGTTTACACCGTCCGCCGCGTCGTCGCGATCATCCCCCTGCTCATCGCCGTCGCCACCGTCACTTTTTTCCTGATGCATGCTGTCGACGGCGGCCCCTTCGATTCAGACAAACCACTCTCAGAAGCAACCCGTAAGGCCCTCGATGCAAAGTACGGGCTGGATGAACCGCTGCACGTCCAGTACATGACGTACATCAAGAACCTGGTCCGCTTCGACTTCGGCGTGTCGGTGATCACGGACCGCTCGGTCAACGACATCATCCGGGAGCGCATGCAGGTTTCGGTCCAGCTGGGCATCGCCGCCTTTGTCTTCGCGACCGTCTTCGGACTGGGGTTGGGGCTCGTGTCGTCGCTCAACCAGAACGGGCTGTTCGACTACCTTGGTGTGTTTTTCGCGACCGCCGGGGCGGCGCTGCCGAGCTTTGTCCTCGCGCCAATCCTGACGATTGCCTTCGCCGTGAAGCTCCACTGGTTCAATGTGATCAGCAGCGACTTCGACCTGTGGCAGTGGTTCACGCTCGATTTCTCAAACTGGCGGCAGATGGTGCTGCCGACGGTGGCACTGGGCTTCCTGCCCATGGCCTATGTGGCCCGCATTACCCGCGCCTCCATGCTGGAGGTGCTGAGGCAGGACTACGTGCGGACGGCGCGCGCGAAGGGCCTCGGCGAGCGGCTGGTAGTGTTCCGCCACGCGATGAAGAACTCGATGATCCCGGTGTTGACGATCCTCGGCCCGATCTTCGCGGGGCTGATCACTGGCTCGTTCATCATCGAACACGCCTTCGTCATCCCCGGGCTCGGGCAGGAGTTCGTCCGCTCGGTCCTGATCCGGGATTACGGCGTTATGATGGGTGTGATCGTGTTTTACGCCGGCATCATCGCGATGATGAACCTGGTCGTCGACCTGCTGTACGCGGTGGCCGACCCGCGAATTCGGTACTAGGAGCCCGCCTTGGCCGTCAATCCGCCCATCGCCCAGCCCTTTGATTTCACACGCGAGGAGATCCGCACCAAGCAACGCGGTCTCTGGGAACAGGCTTTTCAGCGCCTCGTCCGCAACCGGCTCGCTGTCGTCTCAGCCGTGATCCTGATCGTAATCACGTCAGTGGCGCTCCTGGCGGACTTCGTCCCGGCAGTTGCCCGGCACGAGCCCGATGCGCAGGACTACGGGGTCCTCGAACAGGGCCCGAGTATGGACTACTGGCTGGGTACTGACGGCCTTGGCCGCGACAACTGGTCCCGGCTGCTCCAGGGCACGCTGTTTTCGTTGAAGATTGGCCTGCTGGCGCAGGCCGTGATCCTGTTGATCGGCATCACCGTCGGTATGGCGGCCGCGCTGGGCGGAAAGTGGAGCGACACGCTGCTGATGTGGCTCACGGACCTTGCCTACGCGTTCCCGGACCTGCTGGCGATCATCCTCTTCCGGCAGGTCCTATTCGGGCGCGAGTGGCCGATCGTCGGGCGGGGCGACCCCCAGATCCCCGGCTTCCCGGGAGTGCTCCTGGTGACCATCCTCGCCATCTCCTTCGTGAGCTGGGTAACGGTCTCGCGACTCGTCCGCGGCCAGATGCTCTCGATCAAGGAGACCGATTATGTAACGGCCGCACGGGCGATCGGCGCGAGCCCATGGCGCGTCGTGCGTGTGCACATGCTGCCGAATACGCTCGGCGCGATCATCGTGTCGGTCACCTTCGGCATCCCGCTGGCGATCTTCGCGGAGGCGGCGCTCGGCTTCATCGGGCTGGGCGTTCCACCGCCGGCGGCGAGCCTGGGCACGCTCATCAGCGATGGGCTGGACCACATCCAGACCAACCCGATCGAGATCTTGTGGCCGGCACTGACGGTGGCGACGCTGATGCTCTGTTTCACCTTCCTGGGCGATGGCCTGCGCGACGCGCTGGACCCGCGGACGCGGAAATAGGGGACATCGCGGTTTGCCGCTCGAACGGGGCGGCTGGTACCATCGGGTGGTTAGCCTGGGGCTGTAGCTCAATCGGGAGAGCGCAACACTGGCAGTGTTGAGGTAGAGGGTTCGAATCCCTCCAGCTCCACCAGCACCTTTCGCCACACGGGCCCTGATGGGCCCGTTGCCGTCTCTGGCGTAAGATCCTGGGCTGCCGGTGGTCAACCTGTCACGACCACCATCCGGGGTACGGAATGATCGGTAAGTCGGTGATGCTGGGGTCCATCCTGTTCGGGGGACTCTTCGTTGTTTCGGGCCTGGGCATGCTTTTTGTGGCGGCGAATACTGACTGGGTGCGCACCCTCGATTCCGGCGCAACCTGCGCGGCGGGGCGTAACTGCGGCAGCGCCCGGACAACGCTGGTCATGGTCGGTGGCAGTTTCGTCGCGGCGGGCCTCTTCTCCGCCGTGGTGCCGGTGGTGGTCGCGCGGCGGGTCCGCCGATGGACTACCCGGCTCACGACGCCCGGGCCTCCGCTCTCGGCCGCTTCTGCCGAACGGCTCCGGGCGCTGCTCACTCCCCTTGGAGTCGACCTGGCGACAGCAGCGAGCGCCGAGCCCGTCGCGGGCGCACCGGCTGCCGGGGGCAGCCACGGCACGGCAGAGCGTTTGAGCGCCACAATCCTCCAGAAAACCGACCGGGGACCGGTCGCCGGCGGCCAACGGTTGCTGGAGTTTGAACTGGAGGTCAGGCCACCGGTCGAGCCGCCGTACCGGGTGACCGTCGCCTCGCTGGTGCGCGAATCGCTCGCGGGACTCTTGATCGAGGGGAGCAGCCTGGCGGTGCGGGCGGAGCAGGGCAACCCCGAGCAGGTGACAATAGACTGGTCGGAAAACTAGGCGAGGGCGAGGGCATCGACCGGGGTGCCACGGAGCGAGAAGGGCCCGGCGTGCTCGATGCGCACCTCGACCATGCTGCCGATCCGGGCCGGGGCATCAAGGTGGACGAGCTTGCCGGTGCGCGTCCGGCCGAACGGCTGCTCGCCCCGGATCCCTTCGATTAGGACCTGTTCGACGGTCCCCACGGCGGTTTCGTTGATTTCGAGCGAGATGCGGTGTTCAAGCTCTTCGAT
>CAZRUZ010000010.1:26855-27988 GCA_964603275.1 uncultured Anaerolineaceae bacterium
CGGTGGAGCCACGAGGCCTTGGTGGCGGCAGTGACGTCGTCTTCCATCTTGCGATAGGCGATGGTCCCAGGCCGCGGCGAGTAGGCGGCGACGTGAACCTTGTCGAAGCACACCGCTTCGATGAGGGAGAGCGTCTGGGCGAAATCGTCTTCTGTCTCGCCCGGGTAGCCGACGATGACGTCGGTGGTGATGCCAGCGCCCGGCATGAGCGCACGCACTTCGGCGATCTTTTCCAGGTACTCGGCGCGGGTGTACCCGCGGCGCATGGATTCGAGGACACGGTCGCTTCCGGCCTGGAACGGAAGCGAGAAGCTCTCCATGACCTTCGGGAGTTCGGCCACGGCCTGGAGGATCCGGTGGGTCATGTCCTTCGGATAGGAGGTCAGGAACCTGATCCGCGCGAGACGGTCGATTGCGGAGAGCTCGCGCATGAGGTCGCCGAGGTCGGGCTGGCCAGGGAGGTCGTGGCCATAGGCTTCGACGGTCTGGCCGAGGAGGGTGACCTCGCGGACACCGTTAGCGCAGAGGTAGGCCGTCTCGCGGATGATCTCGTCCATCGGGCGGCTTTTTTCGCGGCCGCGGCGGTAGGGGACGATGCAGTAGGTGCAGAACTTGTTGCACCCGTGGACGACGGGGACGAAGGCTGTGGGCCCCTCCGGGATGGCGTAGGTGCCGGGCCAGAATTCGCCGCCGAGGTCCTCGTGGGGGCCTTCGACGAGCTCCATGATGGGCCCGAACTGCTGCGGGCGGGCGAACACATCGACCTGGGGGAAGCGCTTCTGGAGGTCGTCGGTCTTGAGGCCGACCATGCAGCCCATGAGCGCGACTTTCAGAGCGGGATTCGCCTTCTTCAGATCGCGGACGCGGCCGAGCTTCGAATAGGCGCGGTCTTCGGCATGCTGGCGGACGCTGCAGGTATTGAGGACCACGATATCGGCCCGTTCGATGCGGTCCGTGGCCTTGAGGCCCATGCGGTCGAAACCGGCGGCGAGCTTTTCGCTATCCGCCTTGTTCATCTGGCAGCCAACAGTCCAGAGGTAGTAACGGCTGGTCATCGGGTGAGTTGCCCCGGGCGGAGGTGGCGGAGGGGGAGGGATTTGAACCCTCGACCGAGTTACCCCGGAACCCGCTTA
>CAZRUZ010000011.1:0-27671 GCA_964603275.1 uncultured Anaerolineaceae bacterium
ACCCTGCGCTCGAACAGGCGATGGCCCCGCGCCGTTGCCGCGCCTGTCACGGCCGTCTCAAGCCGGACCACACCTGCCGTGAGTGCGGCCAACCGCTCCCGACCCTCAGTTGCCCGGCCTGTGGCCAGCCCATGCAGCGCATGGAAAAGGACGGGATCCTCCTCGACCAGTGCGCACCCTGCCGGGGCGTCTGGTTCGACATTGGCGAAATCGTCGCTGTGTACAGTCTGGTCCCGGCCCAGGGGCTCGCCGCCTCAACCGTCGATGAACACGCCCACGATGACGAGCCGCCGGCCTGGGCGGTCGCACTGGGAGTAGCTTCGCGCGCGATCCTGCCCTTCCTGCCGCTCTGAGCGCCGGCGTGCCGTGCCGGACTGGCTACCAGATCCCCAGCTGCATCTTCACGTCATCGCTCGCCATCGTCCGCGGGTCCCACGGCGGACTCCAGACAATCTGCACGTCCACATCCTTCACGCCCGGGACCTCACGCAGCTTGGCGTAGACCTCGCCGCGGATCACCGGCCCGAGCGGGCACCCCGGGCTCGTCAGCGTCATCGTCACGAGCACGTCGCCGTCTTCGTACTGCACGTCGTAGACCAGCCCGAGCTCAACGATGCTCATGTTGATCTCCGGGTCGTTTACCTCCCGGAGCCGTTCCATCAGCTCTTCGTTTGTCGGTGCTGTCGCTGCTTCAGTCATGTCTTGCCTCCTCAGGCTGCCGTGGTGGCCTGCCGGATCCCTTCCTGGAGTACATTCCAGCTCAGGAGCGCGCATTTCACACGCACCGGTAGTTTCGCGACTCCCTCGAGCGCCTCGAGGTCGCCAATCTCTGCATCCGGGGCCGCGCCTTCCATCAGCATCGCGCGGACTTTCTGCATCACGCGTTCGGCCTCCTCCACCGGGCATCCCTTCAGCCGGTCCGTCAGCATCGATGCGCTCGACTGGCTAATGGAGCACCCGGATCCCCAGAAGCTCACGTCCTTGATCGTCCCGTTCTCGATGTCCAGGTCGAGGTGGATCTCGTCGCCGCACACGGGGTTCACGCCTTCTACCCGCTGCGTCGGTTCCGCGAGCTCGCCCCGGTTCCGCGGCCGCCGGTAGTGGTCCAGGATGATCTCCCGGTACAGGTCGTCAAACTGCGGCTCTGGAGCTGCCATTACCAAACACCCGATTCACGTGTTCGAGCGCTTCCATCAGCGCGTCCACGTCATTGTTGTTGTTGTAGATACTAAAGCTTGCCCGGCTTGTGGCGGGCACTCCCAGGTGCCGCATCAGAAGCTGCGCGCAGTGGTGCCCCGCCCGGATCGCCACCCCATGGCCGTCCGCGATCGTGGCAATGTCGTGGGGATGTGCCAGGTTCATCTCGAAGCTCACCACGCCGCCCCGGTCTTCCGGCTGTGCCGGGCCGTGGATCTTCAAACCTTCGATGCTCGAAAGCTGATCCATCGCGTACGCGGTGATTGCAACCTCGTGCCGCCGGACCGCATCCATCCCCAGAGCTTCGAGGTAATCGATCGCTGCGCCAAAGGCCACCACGTCGGCGATGTTCGGTGTCCCCGCCTCGAACTTGTGCGGGACATCCGCCCAGGTCGATCCCTCCTGCCGCACGATCGCGATCATGTCGCCCCCGCCGAGGAATGGGTCCATCGATTCCAGCATCCCCCGCCGGGCCCATAGCACTCCCACACCCGTTGGCCCCAGCATTTTGTGCGATGAGAACGCGAAGAAATCGCAGCCGAGCTCGTCAACGTTCACCGGCAGGTGCGGTGCGCTCTGCGCGCCATCGGCGATCATCACCGCCCCGGCGGCGTGGGCCATCTCCGCAATCTCGGCAATCGGGTTGATCGTGCCCAGGACGTTCGACATGTGCATCACGCTCACGACCTTCGTCCGTGGTCCGATGAGCCCCCGCACCTCGTCCAGGTCGAGCGTGCCCTCTGGTGTGATGCCCGCGTACCGCAGCACAGCGCCCGTCCGGGCGGCCAGCTGCTGCCACGGGACGATGTTCGAGTGGTGCTCCATCAGGGTGAGGACAATCTCGTCACCCGCGCCGACGTTGGCATCTCCCCATGCCCGGGCCACCAGGTTGATCGCCTCGGTGGTGTTCCGCGTGAAAACCACATCCTCCGGGTTCGAGACTCCGAGGAAGCGCGCGGTCTTGCCGCGGACGCCCTCGTACTGGTCGGTCGCCCGCGTCGCAAGGGTGTGGATGCCGCGATGGATGTTCGCGTTCGACGTCTCGTAGTAGCGCACAAGCGCGTCGATCACCTGACGCGGCTTCTGCGAAGTCGCCGCGCTGTCCAGGTAGACCAGTGGTCGCCCGTTCACGACCTGTTCCAGGATCGGGAAGTCCTTCCGGACCGCGTCCACGTTCACCATCGCCGGACTTCCTCCGCCCATCTTAGAGTTCGACCTCGACCACGCCCGCGTGGACCCGTACCGGGTAGGTCTTCACCGGCCGCACCGCGGGCAGGCAGAGCGCCCGCCCGGTCGTGACGTCGAACCGCGCTCCGTGCCGGGGGCATTCGATCTCCCGGCCGTCGAGCTTGCCCTGGTCCAGCGGGCCACCATCGTGCGTGCACTGGTCATCGATCGCGTAGAGGCCCTCACCCGTGTTGCAGAGCGCCAGCCGCTTGCCGCCAACCTCGACCACAATCGCCTCACCGGCGCCCACATCACCCTCGTTGCCAGCCTGGACCCACGCCATCAGGGACGCTCCAGCGAAGCTTCAAGGGCCGCTTCGAACTCCTGCCGCAGCCGCTCATCCGGCACACGCCCCAGCACCCCTTCGAGGAAGGCGCGCACCAGCATCGCCTCGGCATCGGCGGGGCGGATGCCGCGCGTCTCCAGGTAGTACAGCTGCTCCTGGTCGACGGGCCCGGCCGTCGCTCCGTGGGACGCGCGGATGATGTCGCTGGTCAGGATCTCCAGCACGGGGTCGCTGTCCGCTTTCGCAGCCTTGCTCAGGATGAGGTTCCGGTTCTCCTGGTTCGCATCTGCGTTCTTCGCCCCCAGGCCGACCCGCGTCAGGCCGTAATACACGGCCTTTGACGCATCGCGCAGCGCCGACTTGTAGACCAGGTCGCTGCGTGTGTCAGGGCCAATGTGGTCTTGCAGCGTGTAGAAGTCCGCCTGCGTCGTGCCGGTCCCGTAGGCCACGCCCAACAGTTCGCTCGATGTCCCGCGGCCCGCGAGTGTTGATTCCAGGTGCCCCTTCACGACTTCGCCGCCGAGCACGATGTGCAGGTTGCGGAAGGCCGCGTCCCGTTCGCTCCCAAGGAAGCGCTGGTGCGCGAACGCCCTCGTCCGGGAGCCCCAATGGTGGATGCAGTAGTACGCCACCTGCGACCCCGGCCCCGGGATGATCTCTGCCACGGGCAGGGCGATGATCGCCTCATCCGAGGAGCTGTATTCCTGCACGACGGTAACGCGGCTGTTCGCCCCCGTCACGATAAGCGTGTGTGGTGTGCTCACCCCCGGCTGTTCGACATGCCGGCGCAGGCGGATGGGTTCCGCCAGTTCCGTGTTCGCCGGCACATTCACGAGCACCCCATCGCGCAGGAATGCGTAGTGCAGGGCGGTCAGGCGGTTCGTCTCTGGCGCCACCACGCTGCCGATGGTGCCGGCGATGGTGTCCGCCGCGGCGCCGGTAGCCTGGCTGAAGCGGGTCACGTGGCCGCCCGCGTCTCCCGAGATTGTGACGCTCACGTCGGCCAGCGGCGTCTCGGGTGACAGGCCGATCCGGGCCGCGTCGTAGTACTTCCACGGCCGCTCGGCCCGGGAATCCGGCCAGTCCAGCCGGTTGGCGAGCCCGACCGCGCACTTGCGCAGGGCCGCCTGCCACGGAGCATCGTTCCATTCCCGCCCGGCCGCACCGCACGCGGCACTGAAGTCCAGTCGCTGTTCAACTGCAGAGGTCATACGTTTGCCTCGTCCTGTCTCCCTCGTTCGTCACCGGTTCCGTGGCGCGTTGCCACCAACCCCCGGTCGCCTGTGGGCTGGCCGGCTAGCCGACAGCCCCCTCCATCTGGAGCTCGATGAGCCTGTTCAACTCGACCGCGTACTCCATGGGGAGTTCCTTGACGATCGGTTCGACGAAGCCGTTCACGATCATCTTGGCGGCAGCCTCCTCGCTCATCCCGCGGCTCATCAGGTAGAACAGCTGGTCCTCACCCAGCTTCGAGACGTATGCCTCGTGCTGGATGCTCACGTCCGGCGCGTCGATCTCCATCGTCGGGTACGTGTCCGAGCGCGAGTTCTCATCGAGCAGCAGCGCGTCACAGCGCACGTTCGCCTTCACGTTCTCGCAGCCGTCGTACACCTTCAGCAGCCCGCGATAGCTGGTCCGCCCGCCGTCCTTGCTCAGCGACTTCGAGATGATCGAGGAAGTGGTGTTCGATGCCGCATGTACGACTTTCCCACCGGCATCCTGGTGCTGGCCGTTGCCCGCGAACGCGAGCGACAGGATCTCCGCATGCGCGCCCGGTTCCATCAGGTACACGCTCGGGAACTTCGTCGTCAGCTTCGAGCCGAGGTTGCCATCAACCCACTCCATCACCGCGTTCTCGTAGGCCACCGCGCGCTTGGTCACCAGGTTGTACACGTTGTTCGACCAGTTCTGGATGGTCGTGTACCGC
Source organism: uncultured Anaerolineaceae bacterium (assembly GCA_964603275.1). Taxonomy (GTDB): domain Bacteria; phylum Chloroflexota; class Dehalococcoidia; order Tepidiformales; family Tepidiformaceae; genus Amarobacter. Next base: position 4,638 of record CAZRUZ010000011.1, read on the forward strand.
ACCCGCGCGCCCTTCTTGACCACGATCTCCACCACGGCGCTGTGGAGCGAGTCGGTGCTGTAGATCGGGGCCGTGCAGCCCTCGACATAATGGATCTGGCTGCCCTCATCCGCGATGATCAGCGTCCGCTCGAACTGCCCCATGTTCTGCGTGTTGATGCGGAAGTACGCCTGGAGCGGGATTTCCACCTTCACGCCTTTCGGCACGTAGATGAACGAGCCACCGCTCCACACCGCGCTGTTGAGCGCCGCGTAGCGGTTGTCGGCCGGCGGCACCACGGTCCCGAAGTACTCCTTGAAAATGTCCTCGTGCTCCTTCAGCGCCTGATCGGTGCCGAGGAAGACCACGCCGAGCTTCTCCAGGTCCTCACGGATGTTGTGGTACACCACTTCGGAGTCGTACTGCGCGCCGACTCCCGCGAGGTACTTCTTCTCCGCCTCCGGGATGCCGAGCCGGTCGAACGTGTTGCGGATGTACTCCGGCACGTCCTCCCACGAGCGCTCGTCACGGTCCGTCGCCCGCACGAAGTAGTGGATGTCGTTGAAGTCGAGCTCCTTCAGCATCTCGCTGCCCCATGGCGGGTCCTGCTTCTGCTGGAAGATCCCCAGCGAGCGCAGGCGGAACTCCCGCATCCACTGCGGCTCGTCCTTCATGTCCGAAATCATGTTCACGATGTCGGCGTTCAGGCCCTTGTTCGCCTTGAACAGGGCCTCTTCCTCATCGAAGAACCCGTACTTGTAGTCCGAAACGATCGATTCTGGCGCGGTGGTCATCGTTGCCTCCTCAGGCCGTCGCGGCGGCGGCGGTCTCGAACTCGTCGTAGCCCGCGCCTTCGAGGTATTCCGCCAGCTCCGCTCCGCCCGAGCGCACAATCCGCCCCTCGACCAGCACATGCACGAACTGCGGCTTGATGTAGTTGAGCAACCGCTGGTAGTGGGTGATCAGGAGCAGCCCCATCCCCGGGTTCATCAGCGCGTTCACCCCTTCGGCGACCGTCCGCAGCGCGTCGATGTCCAGCCCCGAGTCGGTCTCATCCAGCACGGCCATCGCCGGCTGAAGCATCGCCATCTGGAGCATCTCGGCCCGCTTCTTCTCGCCGCCGCTGAACCCGTCATTCACGTAGCGGCGGGCGAAGTCCTGGTCCACCTTCAACAGGTCCATTTTCGCGAACAGCTGCTCGCGGAACTCGCGGATCGGCACTTCCTTGCCCCGCACCGCGTTCACCGCCTGCCGCAGGAAATTCACCAGCGTCACACCCGGGATCGCCACAGGGTACTGGAATGCCAGGAAAAGCCCGAGCCGCGCGCGCTCATCCGGCGCCAGCTCGAGGATTGACTGACCTTTGAAGAGCACATCCCCGCCGGTCACTTCATAGGCCGGGTTGCCCATCAGCACATTCGCGAGCGTGCTTTTCCCTGAGCCGTTCGGACCCATGATCGCGTGGACTTCACCCTCGTTAATGGTCAGAGAGAGACCTTTCAGGATGTCCTTGTCGCCGATCTTGGCCCGGAGGTCCTTGATCTCCAGGAGAGCTGTCATGGCTGCGTTCCCCTTCATGTAAGTTCGATGACTTGCCGCTGGGCGTTTCCGTTACGCACCAGGTACTCACAACATGGCGCTCCATCGACGATGCGATTGAGCTGTTCGACATCGAGCCCCAGCAGGAGCTCGATCGCTTTCCTGTCCGATTCGCACGGGAGCGACGAAATCTCCGCGGCCTTGTGATAGGGACACGAGGTGTTCAGCAGGTGGAACCCGTCCGCCTCTGCCCGCCAGGCTTCCAGGATCCCCTCTGACCGCAGGCTTGCTGTCACCTGCGCGATGGCTTCCTCGATCGCCGCGCTGTCAGGCATCTCCTCACGGTGCTTCGATGCCAGCGATTCCGCGACGCTGGTCATTACGGTCGCGATCACGTCGTCCCGCTCGCCCAGGCTGCGGAGCATCCGCTCCAGCAGGTCCGCATAGGCCGGTGGGATCGTTTGGGTCGCCTTCGCCGTCGGGAAGTACTCGTGGTACGGCCGCCCCGTTGCCTGCTTGATCGACCTGACATCCACGAGCCCATCGGCCCGGAGGTTGTCCAGGTGCCGGCGAACGGCCGCGACAGTGATGCCGAACTCCTCCGCGAGTTCTTCGGCTCGGGCCTCACGGCGCTCGCAGATGTACGCCAGGATCCGGTCGCGTGTTCCTTGCATGTCCCCAGTCTAGGGCCATTTGCCGACTTTAGCTACTTCCATGTTGCAAAAGTTCTGGACTGGGCGGCCTCGGCCTACTTCGCGCTGGCGCCCGCTCCCGCTTGCGTGTCTCGTGCCGCATCCTCTGTCTCGTCGCCGCGCATCGCCGCCCGCCCGAACTCGGCACCCAGCAGGATGATCGACCCCGCCAGGAACACCACAAACAGGATCACGAGTGCCGTCCCGATCCCGGCGTAGATCGCCTGGTCCTGGGTGAAAGCCGTGAAGCTGAAAATCAACGCGATCACGTTCTTGAACGCCTCGAACACCGCCGTAGCGAAGACCGCGCTCACGGTCGCTTCGCGCCACCCCACCCGATGTGACGGCACGAACCGGTACATCAACACGAAGGTTGGAAAAGAGACGATCGTCGGCAGGAACACCCCGAGCAGCCGCGTCGCCATCCCCGTGTCGATCTCGATGACACCCAGGTCGCCCGCCCTGTCGATGGCGACGCGGCTCCCCGCTGTCAGCGCGATTGAGACCACCACCAGCAGGCCAACACTCGGGATCAGCGCGATGTCCAGCAGCTTGCTCCGCCAGAACGCCCGCGCCTGTGGCATGTGGGTCGTCGCGTTCAAGCCCCGCCTCAGCGCGCCGAACATCCCGCTCCCGGACCAGAACAAACCGATCGCGCCGAACGAGAGTCCTGCCACGCTGAACTCGCCCGCCTGTCCCAAAATGCGGTCAACGTCCTCGCGTACTGACGCCGTGTCCTGCAGCGCGAACTGATCGAAGACGAAGTCGACGATCTGCTCCCGGCTGACAAAGGCCCCGAAGATCGAAACCGTCAGCAGCGCCAGCGGCACGAGCGAGAAGATGGCGTAGTACGCGATTGCCGCCGCGTAGATGGCACAGTCGTCCGCACCGTAGAACTGGAACGTCCGCACCACCGTCGCCACCGGCCGGCGGATGAACCACGGCGAGTGTTCGTGTGCCGTTTCCAGCCAGGTTCGCCATCCGAACATGCGCACCCGGCGTTCAGTCGCCATCCGCACATTCTACCCGCGCCCCGTATCCCGTCTGCCCGCCAGCCGCTCCAGCGCTTCCTGCCATATCGGACCAACGGCATCCCACCCGAACCGGGCCGCGGAAGCCCTGATCGCTTCCCGCTCCGGGAGGGCGCCGGTGAGCAGAGCCCGGAGCTTCTCCGTCAACTCCGCTTCCGACTCGAAGAGCACGTGCTCATGCAACCGGGGCGGCACCAGGGCCGGGTAGTTGTAACGCCGCGGGGCGATCGGGATGCATCCCGCGGCCATCGCCTCCACCATCCCGACGCCGAAGAACTCGTGCCGTGTCGTGCTGATGACGATGTCGCTCGCCCACAGCAGCCGGCCATACCCCTCGCGGGTCTCAGCGAAGCCGAAGTGCACGACCCTGGCTCCGAGCGCCTCCCGCGCCATCCACATCGCCTCGCTGGGGTTGTCCCCGGGCTCCCCGGCGATGATCACCCGGAACTCCACGCCTTCCGCGGCCAGCTTCCCCAGCACCCGCGCGAACAGTTCCGGGGCCTTGTCGAACTCCCACCGGTGGTTCCACAGCACGGTCCGTGGCAGGCGCTCCTCCCGCTCCTGGCGAAGTTCGCCGATCCACTCAAGCTCAACGCCCACCGGCAGCACGGTACTCTTGCGCTCAATCGCCTCGACCGATTCCGGGACCAGCCAGTTGTTCGGCTGCTCCGCGAGGGCCCGCAACGCCCCCAGGAAGTCCGCCCGGTGGAATTCGGAATTGAACGCCACGACGTCAGCTGCGAGCGCGGTCAGGTAGTTCACCTGCCCGAACCACGAGTTGAACTTCGTGCCCCGCAGCCGCGGATACGTGAACTGGTTCTCGTGGAAGTACGCCAGCACAGGTGTCCGGTCGAAGCGCGGCCGCGTCAGCGCCAGGAACACCGGCAGGTCCAGCATGTCGCTGACCGCCAGGAAGTCGAACGGCCCCCGCGCTTCCGCCACTCGCGCGGCAAGCTCCTGGGCGCCCCGCCGCATCCGCCGCCGCCACTCCCCCTCGGGCAGCGTCAGGAGTTCGATCTCGTGTCCCCCGTGCGCCAGCAGTCCGTCGAGGAACGCCCGGTGGCTCCCGCCATAGAACGGCTCGACAAACAGTCCCCGCGCCATCGTTGCCCCGTCCCGGCCGCTTCGTTTAGAGGTGCCCGAGCTCCGCGAGCCTCAGCAACGCGTCCTCGAACTCGCGGTCGTCCGGGTTCACCGATTTGTACTGGCTCACGCAGTGTCCACCGTACTTCTCCACCAGGTACCAGTCGTCGTCGATGATGAAATCCGGGTAGGGCTGCACGCGCGGGTCCTTGTCGAACATCCCATCCACCCATTCCTCCAGGCCGTGCATCCGGACGACACGTTCCACGTGCGCCAGCCCGGCGGCTGACCATACGAACACGCCGTGCCCGGCCTCCTTCAGCCGCCGCATGGCCTCGCGCGCTCCCGGCCGCAATGCGTTCGTGTGCTGGTCAATGAACACCAGCGTGTGGTCCACGTCGAAAAAGATGTTCAGCACCGGGCCATCTTACCGGCCGTTGCGCCAGCGGGTATCGTGGGCCCCGCCGCTGCGGGAAGGGCGAGAGTGGCGCATGCCACATTCCCGTGAACCGGGACGCGCTAGGCTCGAACGAGAAGTCCCTGCCGGTTGCCCCGGAATCACCACCTCGGAGGCCCTCCCGCGATGACCCTGGCTGTCCCGGCCACCCACCAAACACCCGATTCCAGCAGCGGCCCGCTGATCCGCCTCGAGGGCGCGGAAAAGGTCTACAGGACCGGCCGGCTCTCCCACACTGCCCTGCGTGGCGTCGACCTCTCCATACAGCCCGGTGAGATGGTTTCCATTGTCGGCCCGTCGGGCAGCGGCAAGTCAACCATCCTCAACCTCATCACCGGTATCGATAGGCCCACCGCCGGCGCCGTGACCGTCGATAGTCAGCGCATCGATACCATGAGCGAGGAAAAGCTCGCCGCATGGCGGGGGCGGCGAGTCGGCATTGTCTTCCAGTTCTTCCAGCTCCTCCCCACGCTCACCGCCCTCGAAAACGCCATCCTTCCCATGGAGCTCGCGCGCCTGTTCACGGGCGGCGAACGGACAAGGCGTGCCCGCCAGAACATGGAACTCGTCGGTCTCGGCGACCGTCTCGACCACCTCCCGGCCGAGCTTTCCGGTGGCGAGCAGCAGCGCGTCGCCATAGCCCGCGCGCTCGCCTGCGACCCGGTCCTTCTCATCGGTGATGAGCCCACCGGCAACCTTGACTCCGAGTCGGCTGGCCGCGTGTTTGATCTGCTTGCCAGCCTCAACCAGCGCGGCGTCACCGTTGTGTACGTGACCCATGACCGCGAGCTCGCCGAACGCGCCCACCGAAAGATAGCCATCCGCGACGGCCGGATCGCGAGTGACGGGTAGTCCCATGAGTGTCCTCTATCGCAAGTCGATCCAGGACATCGCCCGCCGGCGCGCACGTTCCTTCTTCACCATCGCCACCATCGCCGCGGCAGTCGCAAGCCTGTCGCTGTTCGCGCTGCCCACCCTCATGGACAGGGCGATGCAGTCCCGGATCGCTCACGACCGCCTCCACGATGTCCGCGTACCGATGATGGACATCGAACTCACCCCGGCCGACTTCGATGCTCTCGCTGCGCTGCCCGGTGTCGACGCAATCGAATCCCGCACCACGTACTTCGGCGAAGTCCGCATCGGGGATCGCCGCGAGGACCTCGTCCTTGTCGGCGTCCGCGATTTCACCGGCCAGCAGGTCAATGTCGTTGAGCTCCAGCAGGGGGAGTTCCCGTCAGAGGGCGGTGTACTCAGCGACGCAGAGAACGCCAGCAGTGGCCGCCTCAAGCCAGGCGCCCCGGCCACCCTCCAGGTCGAAGACAACTCCGGCCAGCTGCACACAGTTTCGCTCTCGGGGGTCGGCCGGACGCTCCAGTACTCGCAGGAGGCCATCGAGGGCTCGGTCGTGCTCTACGCCGCGCAGGAGACCGTGAACCGTATCGTCGGCGCCCGTGGCGTCAACACGCTTGAGATCCGGGTCGAGGACCCTGCCCGCGCACTCGAAGTCACCCGCTCCGTGCAGGAGTGGCTGACCTCAACCCATCCCGAGGTCGTCTTCACCAACCTCCCCGATACGCGCGTCGCCGGGAGCTGGCCGGGGCAGGACGTCTTCAACAACTTCAGTACGCTCTTCTACGTCGGCGCTATTCTGGCGCTCATCTCCGCCGGCGCCCTCATCTCCAACACAATGACCACCATGGTCGCCGAACAGCGCCAGGAGATCGCCATCATGAAGGCCATCGGCGGACGCCGTCGCCAGGTGGCGTTTTCCTTCCTCCGCACGGTTGGTGTCCTTGCCGTGGCAGGTTCACTCCTGGGCGTCGCGATCGGGGTGCCGGGCAGCTATCTTCTCGCGCGCTACGTCGGCTCGGAGGCACTGGGCGTCACGCCCGGCTGGAGTGTCGCCTGGCCAGTCGTGGCCATCAGCCTGGTTGCCGGCGTCATGGGTACAATGCTCGCCGCAATCCCCGCGATCGTCCGCGCTACCCGCCTTTCGGTGCGCGAGGGGCTCAGTGCCTCCGCCGCACCACCCGCACCCGGCGCCGCCCATCTCGTGCGGCTGCTCCCCCTCCCGGCGACCGCCAGTATGGGGCTTCGGAACATCATCCGCCGCCGTGCCCGATCGCTGGGCACCGTGGTCCAGGTTGGCCTCGCGGTTGGCGTCGCACTCGGGTTCCTTGCTCTTGGTGTCACCGTCGCCAGCCTCACCGCCAGCACCTGGGACACGCTCAAATGGGACCTCATCGTCGCCCAGAGTTCCAGCACACCGCTCGATGCCGGCGCCGCCGGCGTCCTCTCCGGCCTCGATGGCGTTTCCACCGCCCAGCCCCTCCTCTACAACAACCTCATGGTTGATGGTGACCAGTACGAGAGCTGGGGGATTGGCACCACCACCCGGCTCTACGATCCGGATATCGTCGCCGGGCGCTGGCTCGAACCCTCAGATGCCGCGGCCCGCTCGCGCGTCGCCGTCATCGGGCGGGCACTGGCCAAGAAGTACGGCGTCTGGGTGGGCGATAGCCTCAACGTTGGCACCGCCCGCGGCGAAGTCGAGCTGACCATCGTCGGGATCGACGCCCGCCTGATGAACAACGCGACTACCTTCTTCCTCCCACTCGAGTCATTCCAGGACATGCTCGGCCGCGATGATGTGAACGCCTACTGGCTGGTCTCGGACAGCCAGATGGAACAGGACATCGACCGGCTCGCCGGAGCAGCCTCGGATGCGCTCGAGGCCGCTGGCTATCCCGTTTCCACCGAGATCCACTACGTGGAGAAAGAAGCCAACCTGGCCGATAACCAGAAGATCACCGCCATCCTTGCCGTGATGGGCATCCCGATCGTCGCGATCGGCCTCATTGGCCTGGTCAACATGATGACCATGAACGTCATCGAACGGACTCGGGAAGTAGGGGTGCTGCGCTGTATCGGCGCCAGCGCGCGCGATATCACCCGCATCTTTCGGGCCGAGGCCCTGGGGGTCGCAGCCATCGGCTGGCTCCTTGCCGTGCCCCTCGGCTGGCTCATCGGGAAGGCGCTGGTCGTCCTCGTGGCGGAGCTGTTCGATTTCGGGTCGATAGCCTACCGCTTCCCGGTCTGGTATCCGCCAGTTGCCGTCATCCCCACGCTCCTGCTTGCTACGCTCGTCGTCATCCCACCACTCCGGCGCGCAACCCGGCTTCGCCCCGGCGACGCCCTGCGGTACGAGTGACGGGCGGGGCCACGGTCAGGCCGTGTTATGCGTCGGCGACGTCCAGGCCCCAGACCGGCCGGAACCGCCACGTCCGGATCCCCGCCACCTTAATCTTGTGCTTCTTGAGCAGCGCCCTCGTCTGCGGGACACATCCGGTCGGCACGTAGAGATACAGGTTCCCGACTTTCGACATCGGCAGCCAGTCCGTCGTGGCCGATTCGTCGGTCAGTGTGTCGGGGGTCTCGACCTCGACCATCATCTGGAGCCACTGACCGGGGCGGCGCACCACCACGATGTCGGGGAACAGATCCTTGCCGCCATCTGGTCCAACGGTCAGCTTGCGCTTCGGGACGTTCACGATCGTCTCGAGTTCCGGGTACCCGGCTCCCGGGAACGGGAACTTCACCTTGGCGATCTCGGCGATCGCACCTTCACGGCGCAACTGGCTCAGGTATTTCAGGGTCACGCGGGAACTCCTCGAAGTGCGGCGGTCGCTCCGATTCTACGGTTGGCCCCGAGTTGGGTCGAACCTCATGGCCCCGCTGACGCAACCTCTGGCCGCACGAGCGGCCGGAACTGCTCGAAGCTCGCCCGGAACTTCTCGGCCAGGCCCGTGTACACCCGGTCGTACTCGGCCGGGTCGGCCCACACGTCCCGGGGGTTCAACAGGCGGGTATCGACGCCCGGTACAACGGTCGGCACTTCGAACCCGAACACCGGGTCCTTGCGGAACGTCACCCCGTTCAGGCTGTTGTTCAACACCGCCCGCACCATCTTGCGCGTCTCCTGGATCGCGATGCGCTTGCCGACACCGAACTTGCCGCCGGTCCAGCCGGTGTTGATCAGCCACGTCTCCGCACCGGTCATCTTCAGCCGCTGCTCCAGCAGTTCGGCATAAACCGTCGGGTTCAACGCCATGAATGGCGCCCCGTAACACGGGCTGAACGTCGTTTCCGGGTCGGTCAACCCCATCTCGGTGCCGGCCAGTTTGCAGGTGTAGCCGCTCAGGAAGTGGTACAGCGACTGCTCGGGCGTCAGCCGCGCGATCGGCGGCATCACGCCGAAGGCATCGGCAGTCAGCAGGATGACGTGCGCCGGGTGGGGCGCCACCTGCTGTTCATACACGTTCCGCAACGACTCCAGCGGGTAGCTGCCGCGCGTGTTCTCCGTCACCGAATCGTCGTCCAAGTCCACTTCCCGAGTGTGCTCGTCGAAGATCACGTTCTCCAGGATCGTTCCGAACTCCGTCGTCTGCTCGAAGATGTCCGGCTCGGCATCTTTCGAAAGGCGGATCGTCTTCGCGTAGCAGCCGCCCTCGATGTTGAAGATCCCGTGCTCCGTCCACGCGTGTTCGTCGTCTCCGATGAGGAGCCGTTCCGGGTCGGTGCTCAACGTCGTCTTGCCCGTCCCCGAAAGCCCGAAGAACAGCGCCGACTTCCCCGTTCGCGGGTCCACGTTCGCCGCTGAGTGCAGGGAAAGCACGCCATCGAGCGGGAGGTAGTAGTTCATCGCCGTGAACACCGACTTCTTCATCTCGCCCGCGTACGCCGTCCCCGCGATCAGGATGATCCCTTCGGTGAGGTTCAGGGCCACCACCGCGTCGCTGCGGACTCCGTCGCCCTCGCCGTCGAGCTGGAGGAATGGGCAGTGGATGATGGTGATGTCCGGTTCGTGGTCGGCCGGCTGCGCGTCCGCGGGGATGAACATGGTCCGCGCGAAGAGCGAATGGTAGGCCTGTTCCGTGATCACGCGGACGCTCTTTCGGTGGTCGGGGTCCTGCGCCACCACGGTGTCCTGTACGTACAGCTCGCGCCCGTTGAGGTAGGCGACCGCCTTCGCCCGGAGCCGCTCAAAGGTGTCCGCCGGCAGCGGCTGGTTATGCTGCCCCCACCACACGTGCTCCGAAATGTCCGGCGTCCGGACGACGAACTTATCCTTCGGGCTCCGCCCGGTGCGCTCACCGCTAAAGACCGCAAACGTCCCGCCCTGCAGCAACTTGCCCTCGTGCCGGCGTACCGCGTGCTCATACAGCACCGGGACCGAGAGGTTGTGGTGGATTGCCGACGCACCCGCCAGGATGGCGCTTGCGGTGTTCTTGCGAGCCTCTGAAAGGACCATCTCACCCCTGCTCACGGGCAGTTGCCCAACCCGTCAAGCCTACCCCGAGATAGCGCTTCTGTGAATACCTCGCGCCTCAGCCATAGCACGCGGCGATACCCCGCTCGCCCGTCGTGTATCGCTCAGGATGCTGCTCGCTGCACGACGCCGACGGGTGACCCCGTCACCAGCTCCATCAGCGCCTCGACCTGCTTCTCCAGGTGCGGGTAGTCCGGGGCCACAGCACGGCGCTCGCCGGCTGCCGGCGGGACAACGTACCCCGGCAGCAAGCCGTTCGCGCAGACGTACCGATCCGCTGCCGCCACGCACGCCGCAAGGCTGCCCTCCGGCGCCGCACCGCTGTGGTGGTTGGCGATCGCCTCCTTGATTGGCTCCGGTAGCTTCCAACGCGCCGCCAGCCGTCCGCCGACTTCGGCGTGGTCGTAGCCCAGGATCTCGGCTTCCGTTTCCTCGATCGAAACCCCGCGCTTGACAGCCTCGGCCACTGCCTGGTCGAGCGCCGCCGGGTCCGCGTAGAACATCGCCAGCCGCCCCATGTTGTGCAGGATGCCCGCCGTGAAGGCGCTGGGCACATCCAGCCGCCGGCTCTGGCCAGCAAGTTCCGCGGCCTTAAAGGCAACGGCAATCGAGTGCCGCCAGAATGTCTCGATGCGGAACAGCGCGTTCAGCGCGTCCGGCGCGTAGGCGCCCGCTATCGCGCCGCTGATGGCCATGTTCCTCGCCTGGACGAACCCGAGGGTGACCAGCGCTTCCTGGACCGAGGTCACCTCCCGAGAGCGCCGGTAGGCGGCCGAGTTGACCACTCTCAGGATCCGGCCGCTCAGGCCCGGGTCCGATGACACAACCAGTGCGAGGTCGCTCGCCGAAGACTTCGGGTTCTGCGCGACCTCCATCACCCGCAGTGCTACCGCGGGCAGAGGCGGCAGCGCCTCAAGCGCTTCGGCGATGTCCGCGCGCTTGCGTTCGGTGGGGTTCGATCCGGTGCCGGCCATGGCGGCCTCCCGTGGGACGTGTTCTCCCACGAGTTTCCGCCTCTTGAGTACCAGTGTTGGATAGGGGAGTTCCCCCGTTCGGCGTCATCCCCTCCCTATCCCTGATGTCGTGTTTGGATCAGAAGTGCTCCTGGCAGTGCGGCGCCACAGCCCAGCCCAGGAGCCGGTCAGCGAGCGCCACCGCGGATTCGGCCCCCGCGACCCTCCCCGCGCGCCATAGGGCCCATGCGCTACCACCCCCAAGATAAAGACTCGAAAGCTCCTCCGGACCCATCACGAGGTCCGGCACTTCATCGGTCCGCCGGCAGAGACCTTCCCCTCCCGCGCTCACCAGCTCGAACCGTCCGCCCGCCCCTTCCAGGAAGGTGTCGCGCACCTCGATAACCAGGCGGCCGTCCCCCCGGTATGCGCGTGCGCCAAGTGCCCGCTCAACATCCACAATCCTCACCCAGATGGCGTCGAGCCGCTTCCTTTCCGTCCGCCGGGAATCCTGCAACATCCAGAGCAGCGGTTCGGCGCTGCTGGCCACGTCGTACTCCACCATGCCGACCAGGTCGAGGTTCAGCACGTAGTCCCAGAGCGAGGCGTACGCCCCGGCCGACTCCGCCATGCACTCCCGCACCAGCACCTTCCCGCCGGGGAGCCAGTCGTGGAAATCCCCCTTCCGCCGGTAGATCAAATACCCGGTGATACGCCCATCCTCCTCGCAAACGAGGTAGTTGTTCGCGCCAAACCCGTCCCGAAAGTCGGGAAGGTCAAGGAAGAAGCGTACATGCCACCATGCGGCTGAGCGGCTCACGGCGCCCGGCGTCTTCCGCCGGATGCCTTCGTGGATGCCGGGCAGGGCATCCCTCGCTTCATCCGTTGTCAGCAAGCGAAGGCTGCCGGTTGCCACCGCGGCGTCGTCGCGCAGGGCCCGGTACTCGTGCGGCACCCGCAGGATCTCCATCTGCGTGGCGATCCCGTACCCGAACCGCCCGTAGATAGCGCTTTCCGAGGCCCACAGGATCGCCAGCGCCTCGCCTCGTGCCCGGACTTCCGAAAGCTGCCGGTGCATCATGCCCGTCAGCACCCCGCGCCGCCGGTGTGTCGGCTTCACTGAGACCATCGACACGCCTGCCACCGGGAGCGATGCACCCCCGGGCACGGTCATCTCGTAGCTGAAGATCCCGCTCGTCCCCACGATCTGGCCACGGTCGAATGTCGCCAGGCTCCGCTCCATCTCGAAGATCTGCCGCGCGAGCTCAAGGTGCTCGGGGTTGAAGTCGTTTCCGAACGCCAGCCCCTGACAGCGCCGGAAACCTTCAAGTTCGGCGTCGACGATGCTCCGGATCTCGTATTCCACGGTGACCCTCCCTCAGGGCATGGTACCGCCCTCGGGTGCCCCGCGAGGCCGGCGCGCTTCACAGAAGACCGGAATTCGGCCCCGTTCAGAGCGGGATGTTGCCGTGCTTCTTGGGAGGGTTGCGGTCGGCCTTGTTCTGCAGCATTTCCAGCGCACGGATCACCTTCGAGCGCGTCTGCCGCGGGTCGATGACGTCGTCGATGAACCCGCGCCCGGCCGGGATGTACGGGTTCGCGAACTTCGCCCGGTATTCGTCGATGAGTTCCTTGCGGCGCGCTTCCGGGTCTTCCGCCTTCGCGATCTCTTCGCGGAACACCACGTTGGCCGCCGCATCCGGGCCCGCCACGGCGATCTCCGCGGTCGGCCACGCGTAGTTCATGTCGCCGCGCAGGTGCTTGCTCGACATCACCAGGTACGCGCCGCCGTAGCTCTTCCGCAGGATGACCGCGATCTTCGGGACGGTCGCCTCGCTGTAGGCGTAGAGCAGCTTCGCCCCGTGCGTGATGATGCCGCCGTATTCTTGGCCAAGTCCCGGCAGGAAGCCCGGGGTGTCCACCAGCGTCACCAGCGGGATGTTGAACGCATCGCAGAAGCGCACGAAGCGCGATGCCTTCCGGCTCGCATTGATGTCGAGCGACCCCGCCAGCTGGGCCGGCTGGTTCGCCACGAACCCTACGGCCCGGCCTCCCATCCGCCCGAACCCGACCACCATGTTGGGGGCAAAAAGCTCATGCACTTCCATGAAGTCGCCATCATCCACCAGCCGATCGATCACTTCGCGGACGTCGTATGGACGGTTTGGCTCCGCCGGGACGATCGAAAGCAGGTCCTCATCAGCCCGGTCCGGGTCATCGCCCGAGGGCATGAGCGGCGCATCCTCGGTGTTGTTCGATGGCAGGAACGACAGCAACCGGCGGACCTCCGCCATCGTGGCCTCTTCGCCTGCGACGGCGAAATGCGCAACGCCCGAACGCGATGCGTGCGCGTGCGCACCCCCGAGCTCATCGTGCGTGACTTCCTCCCCGGTCACCGCGCGGATCACGTCCGGCCCGGTGATGTACATCTGGCCGCTGCCTTCGGTCATGAAAATGAAGTCGGTGAGCGCCGGGCTGTACGCACCACCGCCCGCCGAGGGGCCCATGATCACGCTCAGCTGCGGCACCACGCCGCTTGCAAGGGTGTTCATCGCAAAGATCTCGCCGAACCCGCGCAGGCTTTCCGGTCCGTCCTGGATGCGCGCCCCGCCCGAGTCGATGATGCCGATAATCGGCGCCCCGGTTGTCATCGAGAGGTCCATCACTTTGAGGATCTTCTCCGCCACCGCCTCGCTCAGCGACCCACCCACCAGGGTGAAGTCATACGAGAAGACATAGACCGGTCGCCCATCGACCTTGCCCCAGCCGGTGACCACAGCCTCCCCCGCCGCGTTGTCTCCACCCCGCGCGCGCACCAGCATGTCCAGCTCATCAAATGATCCCGGGTCGAGCAGCAGGTCGATGCGCTCCCGTGCGGTCAGCTTGCCGCGCGCGTGCTGCGCCTCGATCCGCTTGGGGCCGCCACCCTGGGCGACCTTCTCTTTCAGTTCGACGAGTTGCGCCAGCTTCTGCTCGGCGGTCAGCTGCTCGGTCATTCGGGAGCCTCTCAGGAACCCGCGGTTACGCGCGGATGTAGGGGTTTGGACGGCGCATCAATCCCGGCGCCCACGGCCGGGTACCTGCGCCTGCGCTGTCCGAAATGTAGCATCGGCCCCCCCATGGCGCCACGAAAGCACGGCTACCGGCCGGCCTCCGCGCCACTCTTCCGGGGCCCCAGGGATTAGCTGCCCGGCGGGAGCTGGGGCTTGCCACCCGACTTCAACGCCTCGAGGCGTGCCTCGACCGCCAGGTCATCGATCTCGTCGTCCAGCTCATCGAATTGCGCTTCGAGAGAACTGACCGACACTTCCTCCATGCCGCGCGCGAGCGCCTCCTGGCGGCGGATGCGTTCTTCGAACCGCGCAAGGTCGCTCGTCGGGTCCGCCACGGAGATGCTCTTGACGGACTCCTGAACCTTCAGTGACGCCTGCGCCATCTTCGCGCGGGCGACCAGTTCGTCGCGCTTCTGCACGAGTTCCTCGCGCCGCTCCCGCATCGTATTGAGCCCGGCCTTCAGCTTCTCCGTCAGGACGGTCTGCTGTTCGACCTGCGCGGCGTACGTCTTGGCCTGGTCCTCGAACGAGATCTGTCGGCGCAGCGCCGTCTTCGCCAGATCATCGAACCGGTCGGCCTCCGCGGTCTTCCCCTCTGCCCGCAAACCATCGGCCTTTTGCGAGGCCGCGAGCGCCTTGGCGATCCACTCCTGCGAGGTCTCGCGCGCCTCCTTCAGGTCGTCTTCGAGCAATCGGAGGTTGCCAACCGTCTGTGCAACCGCCTTTTCTGCCTCCGCGATGTTCTCGGTGAAGTCGCGGATCATCTGGTCGAGCATCTTCTCTGGATCCTCGGCCCGGTCGAGCAGAGCATGGATATTGGCCCGCGTCAGCGTGGAAATGCGTCCAAGGATTGAGTTCGCCACAGTGCCTCCCCTGGCCCGGATCGCAGGCCGAGTTTCGTGCGGATGATAACGGGTTGTCCCGCAGAGCGGGTTACCAGCGCCCGCCCCGCGAGCGTCCCGGGCCGCCCTGGGGTATGCGCAGGGCGGCACCATCGACCTTCCCGGGCGTCCCCCATGCCGTCCCGCCGAATCCCACGCCCCTCCCGCGCATCGCGCCGGCGAGGACGCCACCGATCGCGCGGCCCTGCAGCCCACCGAGGACGTCCGCGTCGCGGTCGCGAGAACGTTGCGTGCGGTCGCGAGGATGCTGGCGTTCCCGGCCGGCGTCTTCACCCATGCGCTGCCGGCGCTCCTCGAACTCTTCCCGGGCAAGCCGGAGCGCCTCCTGCGCCAGCCGCTCGGCTGCTTCCGCCTCGGCGGTCGCCTTCGCCAGGTCGATGCCGGCCAGGGAGTTGGATAGCTCGATGTGCCGCTGGGCTTCCCGCAGGCGAGTGCGGGGCTCCTCCCCCACCGCCCCCCGTCGCCCGGCGATGTAGTTGTCGGCCCGGTCATAGGCGGAAGCTGCCCGCTGCGCCGTGGCGCCGAAGGCCGCCGCCTCGCGCTGGCGCTGCTCACCGGCTTCACGCTCGGCCACGAGCGCGGCGTCAGCGAGACGATTCGCCTCCTGCGCCTGCTGCAAGGCGGCCAGGACGTTGGGCCGGGGCAGGGCGGCCTCCCGCCGCGCAGACTCCAGGAGCGCCTCGGACTGGGCAAGCTGCTCCTGCGTGGCGCCCCCACGCCCCTCCGCCGCCACCGTCCGTGCAGCTTCCAGGTCGGCGGCGGCGGCCGTGATCTCCGGCTGGAGGGCGCCTTCCGCGCCCCGCACCGACGCTTCGACCTGGGCCACGCCGTTGATCAGCACGGCTGCTTCGGCAAGTGCCGTCTGCGCCAGACGGACCGCCAGCACAACGTCGGCGGGTTCACCTTCTGTGGGCGCCAATGCCAGCTGGACGGTCTCGCGCGCGAAATCCAGTCGCTTCTCCGCTTCCACCAGGCTGCCCTCGACTGGCTCCGAAAGCGGCTCCGCGAATCGCTGGAGCCAGCTGTACTGGCGCTCCGCTTCGGGCAGCCGCCCGGCCACCTCATCGATCCGGCCGGGAAGTGCCGGTAGCAACTGGGGCGCGGTCCGTTCGAGGTCACGGAGCTCTTCGATGCGCCGGTGTTCGGCGTCGAGCAGCGCCCTCGCCTTCTCGGCGCGGGCAACGAGGTCGGACAGCATCTCCTGCCGTCGGCTCGCCGGCTCGGGCTCGCTGTCATCGAGTGCCTGTCGTAGCTCGAACGCAGCCCGCATCTCCGCGCGGGCACCCTCGAGCGCCTGCCTGAATGGCGTCACGTCCGCCTCACTGAACTGCGCCTCCGCGAAGCCAAGCTCCTGCTCCGCTTCCCGGAGCGCGTCGTCCGTCTCGAGGAGGAGCGCATTGGCCTGCCGGTCCAGGTCGGCCGCTGGTCCCTGTTTCGCCGCTGGTTTCTTTCCGCGGAAGCGCGCCGTCGCCTTCACCAGGCCGACGATGCTGAGTGGGACCAGGATGATGACGCCGAGGAAGGTCAGCAGCCCCCTGACCCCGCCCCCACCGCCGCCGGCGTTCTCGCTTTCGTTCGCGGCGCCAGGTGGCTCGGTGGGGGCTTCACGGCCAAGTGCGCCGGCAAGTTCCGCCACGCCGGCTTCGAAGTCCCCGTCAGCGAGCCGCGGTTCGAGCACCGTCGTCAGCATCCGGTCGATGGCGTCGTCGGTAACCTCGTCCAGCAGACCGCCGACCCAGAGGGCGTCCGAGCGGTCCTCGATGGCGACGATGAGCAGGGCATCGTTGCCACCGAAGGAGTTCGCCGCGGCCACGGCGTCCGCATAGTCCGTCACGGTTTCTACCCCGGTCGTCTCGACAAACAACACCCAGAGTTGGACGTTCTGGTCGCGTTCAAGGTCTTCGATAGCGCGCTCAATGCGTGCCCGGTCCTCGATCACGCCGGACCGGTCGGTCAATCGCTCCGTGAGTCGTGGGATCTCCTGCGCGGATGCACCGGAATACGCTGCCAGGGCGGCCAGGAGTGCGGCGATGATCGCCGCCGCGCCCCACCAGATCCCTTGCCAATGCCGAAGACGCACCATCTCATCTCCTCCCGGCGGTCATCTTACGGGAATGGGCCGTCCGCTACGGCACTCAGTGGGTATCGGCAGGGACTTCGCTTTGCGCCATCGCCGCCGGCGTTTGTGCCTTCCTCCGCCGCCCCTTCGAGGTCCCCGGCGTGGGGGGCGGGCCACGAAAAACCCCCGCCGGTTGGCGGGGGCACGATGGTGTGGGTGGTGGAGACGAGGGGACTCGAACCCCTTACCTCAGCGATGCGAACGCTGCGCTCTCCCAGATGAGCTACGTCCCCACAAACAACAGACCGCTCCATCGTAGGGAGCGGTCCGTGACAGGGTCAACAGTGGCCTGCCCCTAGGAACGGTGGGAAGAACCCCGCCCGATGCGATAGCTCGTCTCTCCCGTGAATTCCCGCTCCTTCCCGCACTTCTTGCACCGTCCCGGCGTGAGCTCCCCTCTCGGAGGTTCGAGTACCCAGTGGTGGATACAGTCGGAAACCATCTGGAGCGCTTCAGCCTTGGACATGATGCAACTTCCCCCGTGTCTGTTCAGTTGTCTCTCATTGGCCAGAGGCTTTTCACCCCGCCACCAGCCTCGGGCAGTGTAGTCCCAGCTATAGACCGTTTCAATCGTTTATCGCGATTCGTCCAGCATGCCCGGCAAAGGTGTAATAGCTATTGTCCCCGCCGATAGATCGATTCGCTGTACGACCTCCGCGATCGCGGGGACGAGGACCTCACCGCTCTCGCCGGCCGCCACGTACACGTCATTTGCCCCTGTCTGGAGCACCTCGGTCACTCGCCCGAGCTCCCGCCCGTCCTCTGTTACCACCCGCAGACCGATGAGTTCGTGGACGAAGTATGACTCTTCATCGTCGCGCATTACGTCGTTGTCCGCGGCTTCCAGGAGTTCGCCGCGGAACGTTTCCACGTCCGTCCTGTTGTTCAGCCCGCTCAGCTTGATGATCCACTGGTCCTGGTCTGGCCGCGCCCGTTCGACCACGCGCCGCACTTCGCCCAGGTATATGGGCCGGCCGCGCTGGAGGTTCCGTGCCGTCGCCGAAAACGCCGCAACCCGCAGCTCGCCGCGGAGCGCGTGCGGGCGTAATACGCGCCCGACTGCCGTGTATCCGGTACGCGGTTCTTTCGCCGTGGTGGTCGGGTTGGTCGGCCGGGGCCGCCGGGGCCGCGGAGGATTACCGCTCCCGGGCTGGTCGGTCTCCCCTGTCAGTCGCCGATCTCCAGGTTCACCCGCACGTCTTCCCGGACCGCGGCAACCTTTACCAGCGCGCGCATGGAACTTGCGATCCGCCCGCCCTTGCCGATCACCTTGCCCCAGTCTTCCTCGCCCACGTCCAGCCGGACCTTCACATGGTCGCGGTCCCCCGTTTCCGTCACGCGGACCTCATCCGGGTTGTCGACGAGTGCCTTCGCGAGGTACTCCACGATCTCGGCCATCATGCTGGCCATGGATCAGTCCTCCGCGCTCTTGCCTGCAGCCGCCGGCTTCGCCGAAGTGGCGCGGACAACCTTCTTCTCGATCACGCCCGCCCGCACCAGGATCTTCTCCGCCGCCTCGGACGGCTGGGCGCCCTTGCCGAGCCACTCCTTCGCCTTTTCCCCGTCCAGCTTCACCACCGGTGGGTTGCTGTGCGGGTCATACGAACCCAGCGTCTCGATGAAGCGCCCATCGCGCCGATCGGGCTTGTCCGCGACAACAACGCGGTAGAAAGGATGGCGCTTCTTGCCGATGCGCTTCAGCCGAATCCGGATCATGTCTACTCCCAGCAAACGCCCGCGCTCTGCGGACGGATTATGCAATTCTCAGTACCGTACAACATTCGTCCGCTAAATGCAGTCGCTTGCCGGGCGCTCCCACGCCACGCGCCCTATCGGAACAGGGGCATCTTCCCGGTGCTCAGCGTCTTCGCGATCTTCCGGGCCTCGAAGAACTGCTTGAGCAGCTGGTTCACCTGGCTCGCATCCGTCCCGCTCCCCCGCGCGATGCGTTTCCGCCGCTTGCCGTCGATCTTCTCCGGGTGGCGCCGCTCCCACCTGGTCATGGAGAGCACGATCGCCTCGGCGTGGTTGAAGAATGAGTCGTCGATGTTGTCCACATCGAGCTGCATCTTGATCTTATTGAACCCCGGCAACATCCCCACCAGCTGACCCAGTGGGCCCATGCTCCGCACCTTCCGCAGCTGTTCCACGAAGTCCTGGAGGTCGAACGTCCCCTTCTTCAGCTTGTCGCCGAAGCGGTCCGCATCGTCCTCGCCCATCGTCTCTTTCGCCTTCTCAATCAGCGAAAGCATGTCGCCCATGCCGAGGATGCGTCCGGCCAGCCGGTCCGGGTGGAAGACCTCGAGCGCGTCCGCCTTCTCGCCCATGCCGATGAACTTCACCGGCACGCCCGTCACCGCCCGGATGCTCAGCGCGGCGCCGCCGCGCGCGTCGCCGTCCATCTTCGTGAGGATCAGCCCCGTGGTGCCGACCTTGTCATGGAACTCTTTTGCCGCCGTCACCGCATCCTGGCCCGCCATCGCATCGGCCACGAAGAGCACTTCCTGCGGTTGCAGCTGCGTCCGCAGGTCGGCCACCTCCTGCATCATCTCCTCATCGATGTGCAGGCGCCCGGCTGTATCGACGAGTACATGGGTCGCGTTCATCCTGCGCGCCTTCTCCAGGCCGTTCGCCGCGATGGCGGCCGGCTTCACCGCTGTCCCCTCTTCGTGGTAGGGGATGTCCAGCGATTTCGCCAGCGTGACCAGCTGGTTCACGGCCGCCGGCCGGTAGACGTCGCAGGCAACCACCAGCGGCCGCTGTCCCTGTTTCTTCAGCAGGTTCGCCAGCTTCGAAATGCTTGTCGTTTTTCCCGAACCCTGGAGCCCGACGAGCATGATCACCGTCGGTGGCCGCGAGGCGGTCTCCAGCTTCGGCGCATCGCCCCCGAGGATTTCCACCAGCTCGCCGTGGACGATGTCGATCACCTGCTGCGCCGGCGTCAGGCTGCGCAGTACCTGCGCGCCAAGAGCCCGTTCCTTCACCCGGGTGGTGAACTCCCGCACGACCTTGAAGTTCACGTCCGCCTCGAGCATGGCCATGCGCACTTCGCGCAGCGCCTGGTCGAGGTCTTCCTCCGTCACGATTCCCCGCGCCCCGAACTTCCGGAATGCGCCCTGCAGCTTGTCAGTCAGTGAGTCGAACATCGTCGTTCAAGTGTAACGAGGGATGCCCGATGGGGCATGGGGCCTGCGGCACACTCGCCCGTTTGCGCCGGATCCGCCGTTCAGCCCCCTCGCAGGAGGCTGAGAAACTCCGCCCGGGTCACGTGAGACCTGCGGAAGTCCCCGCGCATCGCACTGGTGACCATGCGCGAGCCCGGCTTCTTCACCCCCCGCATCGTCATGCACAGGTGCTCCGCCTCGATCACCACGCCCACGCCATCCGGCCGCAGGACTTCCATGATCGCCTCAGCGATCTGGCTGGTCAGCTGTTCCTGGATCTGCGGACGCCGCGCGTACCCATCGACCACCCGGGCGAGCTTGCTGATGCCCACTACGCGCCCATCGGGGATGTAGCCCACGTGCGCCTGCCCGTGGAACGGCAGGAAGTGGTGTTCACACATGCTGTAGAACGGGATCTCGCGCAGGATGACCATCTCGTCGTGGGTCACATCGAAGCCCACGCGCAGGTGCTCGCGCGGGTCTTCCTCCAGCCCCGCGAAGATCTCCGCGTACATCTCGGCGATCCTGCGCGGCGTTTCGCGCAGGCCCTGGCGCGCCGGGTCTTCGCCGACAGCCGCAAGCAGTTCGCCCACGGCGGCGCGGATGCGCCCCTGGTCTGGCCCGTTCCCGTTGCTCAAGTCGTTCGGTCCCCCACGTGGTCGAATGATCCTAGCAGCCCGCGAGATCCCGCGCCAGCCCTGCCGCGAATAAACACCGCGCTGCCTGAACAACCCGTCCCGCGGCCGCCAGACGGCCATTCGGACGCAATTTTCGGGACCAGCCTGCCGTCGGGCGGAGCGTTCCTGCCTCGTATGCTCTCGGTGGCAAGGTGGTCGTCAGTCTCTGTGGTGCTGACGCCCACCTCGCGGCGGGCGGGCAGGTGAGACGGCTCCGGTCCCCCATTCCGGCGCCGTGCCCCCCGCCGCCCCTCCCTAAACGGGCAAGAGCAATGCCCGCACGAGTTCTTCAAGTTCGCCCCGGAGCGCCGGGTCATCTTCGCGGCCCTTCCAGGCGCCAATGCCCAGCCAGGCGGTCATGTACGTGGTGACGAGCATCCGTACCGCCGCGTCCAGCGGGACCGCGCGCAGCTCCCCGCGGGCAATCCCTTCCGAGATGATCTCCGCGTACTGGTCGTGGAGCCACTGGGCCTGTTCCTCATCCACCGGGCGGTCGCGGACCGAGGCCTGGAATACGGCCATGAGTAGCCGCCGGTTGTTGCGCAGGTAGGCGCCGAGCGTTTCGAGCGCCCGGCACAGCCGGTCGATCGACGTCGTGCGTGAGTCGATCGTGGAGAGGTACTCGGCGAGGACCTGGCCGCGGGCCTCGAAGAGGACTTCGCGCAGGACGTCGTCCTTCGATGCGAAGTAGCCGTAGAGCGTGCCGACGCCCGTATCGGCGCGTTCGGCGATTTGCTGGATGGAGGTGGCGTCGTAGCCCCTCGTCTGGAAGAGCTCCGCGGCCGCGGCGACGATTGCCGCGCGTGTCCGCGCCTTCCGCCGCTCAAGCCTGCCCGGGGCCCGCGCCGCCTGTGCCATCCTGATATCCCCCTCGGGGACGGCGGGTCATTCTGGTTCGAACATAACGAGAATGTCCTCGTTCCCGAACGTCATTCTGCACGGTGGCGTGCAAATACGGAAGCCGCCGGGACGACCGTCAGCGCTTCGCCAGGCGGACGGCGGCTTCTTCGAGCGTGGCCTCCGACTTCGAGAACGTGAAGCGCACGAGGCGGTTGCCGGCATCGCCGTGGTAGAAGCTGGAGCCCGGGACCGGCGCCACACCGACCTTCTCTATCAGGTGGTGCGCGAACGCGGTATCGCCGCCTTCGAACCCGAGGTCCGAGAAGTCGGCCATGATGTAGTACGCCCCTTGCGGCTGGTGGCAGCGGAAGCCGGCCTCGCGCAGTGCCCGCAGGAGGATTCCGCGCTTGCGGGTGTACATCTCCCCCAGCTCCGGGTAGTACGACTCGGCCTGTTCCATCGCGACCGCGGCTGCTTCCTGGAGCGGGGCGGGCGCGCCGACCGTCAGGAAGTCGTGCACCTTCCGGAGGGCATCGGTTAGTTCGTGCGGGGCGATCATGTAGCCGAGCCGCCAGCCGGTGACGCTGAACGTTTTCGAAAGCCCGGAAATGGTGATGGTCCGTTCGTACATGCCGGGCAGCGTGGCGATGGGCACGTGGACGTTCTGGTCATAGACGATGTGCTCGTAGATCTCATCGGTGATGCAGAGCGTGTCGAATTCCTGGCAGAGCCCGGCGATGAGCTCGAGTTCGGCCCGGGTGAAGACCTTGCCGCCCGGGTTGTTTGGGGTGTTCACGATGATTGCCCGGGTGCGGGGCGAGAACGCCGCGCGCAGCTCATCCGGGTCGATGGTGAAGCCTTCGCCGTGGAGGGTGACGAAGACGAGGCGGGCGCCGCTCATCGCCGCATCGGGCACGTAGTTTTCGTAGAACGGTTCGAAGACGATGACCTCGTCACCCTCTTCGACGACGGCGAGCATGGCGCACATCATGGCCTCGGTTGCGCCGCAGGTGACGGTCACCTCGCGGTCGGGGTCGAGGTCGAGCCCGTAGAAGCGCCTGGTCTTGGCCGCGATGGCCTTGCGCAGGCGCGGCGACCCCCAGGTGATGGCGTACTGGTTGATATCGGCACGGATGGCATCGATGGCGGCCTGTTTGATGAACTCGGGCGCGGGGAAATCGGGGAAGCCCTGGGCCAGGTTCATCGCCCCGTG
>CAZRUZ010000012.1:0-8262 GCA_964603275.1 uncultured Anaerolineaceae bacterium
TACATCCAGGGCGTACACATGGAAACGCCCCGCGAGATGATTGGCAATCCCGTCAAAGACGTGCGCCTGCCCTGCAAGGCCATGGATCATCATGATCACACGCGAACCTGGCGCTCCCCGCGCCACGAGGTGATGCCGCAGGCCATTCGCCTGGACGAAAATGTCGCGGATTGGATGGGTGGTCGTGGGCATTGTGGGCCTCCCCTGGATGTGCGGGGATTGTAGGCGCCCCGCACGCCAATGAAACCCCCGGCGTCCCCGGGCTCGGCTGCTACACGAACAGGTGAAGCGGCATCTGGGTCGGGTGGACCGTCGACCCGCTCTCCAGGCTGTTTCGCGCCATCAGTTCGTCGTGCACCCCCGGGCCGATCACCACGTTCCGGCCCACGTGAAGCCCGGCCGGCACAGTGACCCGCTTGCCGACAATCGTCATCCCGGCATTCACGATGTCCGGCCGGTCGAAGTTGGGCGCCCAGTTGGTCCCCTCGCCGATGACGGCCCCACGCCCGACTGTCACTTCCTTGTCCAGGATCGACCGGTCGACCACCGCCCCGGCCCGGATAACGCAGCGGTGCTGGATAACCGAATCCCGCACGATCGCCCCTTCCTCCACCACAACCCCTGGTGAAATCACCGACCGGCTCACCTCCCCCGCGATCTGCGCCGCGGGCGAAACCAGCGATTCCCGCACCGTTGCCCGGGACCCGAACCGCGCTGGCGGCAGCAATGTCCCCGATGTCCGCAGCCGCAGGTCTGGGTCTTCCAGGTTCAACGGGGGGTTCGGACCGAGCAGGTCCATATGTGCCGACCAGTAGCTCTCGACGGTCCCCACATCCCGCCAGTACCCCTGGTACTGGTACCCGAAAACCCGCTGCGTCTGGTACATCCGCGGGATGATGTCCTTCCCGAAGTCGTGGGAACTCGCGTCGCCAAGGTCGGCGTCAGCCTGCAGCTGCTCGACCAGCACATCCTTGTTGAAGACGTAGACCCCCATTGAAGCCCACGACCCCCGGGGGTTCGCCGGCTTCTCCTGGAAGTCCGTCACCCGCCCGTTTCCATCCAGGTCCAGCACGCCAAACCGGTGCGCCTCTGCTCGCGGCACCTGGTACACCGCAACCGTCGCGTCCGCGGCCTGGCTCCGGTGATACGCCACCATGTTCCGGTACGACGTCAGATAGATGTGGTCGCCCGCGAGGATCAGCACCTCCCTCGCCCGTGACTCCTCGATCACGTACAGGTTCTGGTACACCGCGTCCGCCGTCCCCTGGTACCAGTCCGCGTCTGCCCGCCCAAGGTACGGCTGCAGGATCTGGATCCCGCTATCCGGCGCGTCGAATCCCCACGCTCGCCCGGCGCCAATGTGGTTGAACAACGAACGCGGCCGGTATTGCGTCATGATC
The DNA here is from genome assembly GCA_964603275.1 of uncultured Anaerolineaceae bacterium. Lineage (GTDB taxonomy): Bacteria > Chloroflexota > Dehalococcoidia > Tepidiformales > Tepidiformaceae > Amarobacter. The sequence continues at coordinate 1,401 of CAZRUZ010000012.1, forward strand.
GCCAGCTTCGTGATGCTGCTGTTCCCGCAGTTGCTCAGCACGAAGTCCACAATCCGGTACTGCCCGCCGAACACCACCGCCGGCTTCGCGCGCTGCTCGGAAAGGATGGAAAGCCTGTCGCCCTGCCCACCGGCCAGGATCATCGCGAGGACATCGTTCATGTGCGGCCCCTGCTCGTCTTGGGGCCATTCTACCCATGCGCAGCCGCCCGCTGTCACCAGCGGGCGGCCACGTCCAGGAGACTTGCTAGCACGCGGCGCGCATCACCGCCGCTTCTGATCGCAGCACCATCGCAAATGCGCAGTCGCGGCAGATCACCGTGGCGTAACGGCTTCGGCGAGAACCCGTCACTTCGACATCGGCAACCACCAGGCGCGAATGCGCCCGCGTTACCCGTCCACACAATGGACATGGGCTATGGACCTGACTTCTGCTTCGAGACATCTCCCTACCTCAAAGCGCCACCATCCAGAGCGTCACATCCGCCCGGTACCGCGCAAATAGGGTATTCCCCGCATCTCGCGCCGCCGTCCCCCTGGGGTCCAGCACTGCTCCCGGCGTATACTCGCGCCATGAGGACCGTCCGCGTGGGGCTTGCCCAGATTGATACCACCGTCGGCGATATCCGCGGTAACACGCAGGTGATCTCCGCCCGAATCGCCGAAGCGCGCCAGGCCCGCTGCGCCATTGTCGCCTTCCCCGAGCTCGCCGTGACCGGCTACCCCCCCGAAGACCTCGTCCTCCGCCGCGCCTTCTGCGAAGCCTCCCACGAGGCGGTCGCCGCCCTCGCCCCTTCTGTCCGCGACATCATCGCCGTGGTCGGCTTCGTCGATTGGCACAACGGCGATGCCTACAACGCGGCTGCCATCATCGCCAACGGGCGCTGGATCGATACCTATCACAAGCGCCGCCTCCCCAACTACGGCGTTTTCGATGAGGAACGCTACTTCGCGGCCGGCACCCGCATCCCGGTCTACACCGCCGGCGAGTTCTCCTTCGGCGTCAGCATCTGCGAAGACATCTGGTACCCCGGCGCCCCGCTCGATGTGCTCGCCCTCGGCGGCGCCGAACTCTGCATCAACATCAACGCCTCGCCCTACCATCGCGGCAAGGCCCGCGACCGCGAACGCATGATCGCCACCCGCGCCGCGGATAACCTCATCGCCATCGCCTATCTCAACCAGGTCGGCGGCCAGGATGAGCTCGTCTTCGATGGCGCCTCTATGGTGGCCAACGCCGAGGGCCGGGTCGTCGCCCGCGGTGCCCAGTTCCGCGAAGACCTCGTGGTCGTCGATATCGACCTCGATGAGGTCGCCCAGCGCCGCCTCCACGATCCCCGCCGGCGGACGGAACTCCGCGACCGCGACTGGCGTTCCGGCGCGGAACACGTCGATACCGGTTGGGATGCCGATACCGGCAACACCCAGTCCATCCCCGGAGCGCCACTCACCGTGCCCATGGCAAGCCTTCTCGACGAGGAAGAGGAAGTCTGGGAAGCCCTTGTCCTCGGCACCCGTGACTACCTGCGCAAGACGGGCTTCCAGAAGGCGCTTGTCTCCGTCTCCGGTGGCATCGATTCGGCGCTCGTCACCGCCATCGCCGTCGATGCGATCGGCGCCGAGAACGTCACGACCGTCTCGCTCCCCAGCCGCTACTCAAGCCAGCACTCCCGCGATGATGCCCGCGCCCTCGCGGAGAATCTGGGCGTCACGTTCATCACCATCCCCATCGAGCCGGCACACGCCGCCATGCTCGAGATGCTCGCCGATGCCTTCGAAGGCGGCGAGCCCGGAACCGCCGAGGAAAACTTGCAGGCCCGCCAGCGCGGCAACGTCATCATGTCGCTCTCGAACAAGTTCGGTTCCATCGTCCTCACCTGCGGCAACAAGAGCGAAATGGCCACCGGCTACGCCACGCTCTACGGCGATATGGCCGGCGGCTTCGCCGTCATCAAGGACGTCCCGAAGCTGCTGGTCTACCGGCTCGCCCGCTGGCGCAACCAGAAGGCCGGCCGCGAACTCATCCCGCGGAACACCATCGATAAGCCCCCGAGCGCCGAACTCAAGCCCGGGCAGCTCGACCAGGACTCCCTTCCGCCCTACGACATCCTCGACCCGATCCTCGAAGCCTACGTCGAGGACGACCGCACCATTGCCGAGATCGTCGCCGCTGGTTACGACGAGGCCACCGTCCGCCGCGTCGTCGCAATGGTCGATCGCAACGAGTACAAGCGCCGCCAGGCGCCCCCCGGCGTGAAGATTACCCCCCGCGCTTTCGGCAGGGACCGCCGCCTTCCGCTCGCCGCCCGCCTGAACTTCTGACGCAACTCCCCTTGTACGCCGGGCTTACCGGCCGGTAGAGTCCGAAGTGCCCCATCGAAATCTCTCTGGAGGCCCACCATGCCCAATTCGAACACCTGCGTGAAGACCGCCGAAGGCGCCGTCGGGATGACGACGATCCCTTACCCCGACCAGCCCGGCCCAGGCCAGGCGCTCATCCGGACCACCCTCAGCACCATCTGCGGAAGCGACATCCACGTCCTCGATCATCTCCCGGTGCCTCCCGGGGTCCCGATGGGCCACGAGGCCGTCGGCATCGTCGAGGCCGTCGGCGCCGGTGTCACCGCCTTCAAGCCCGGCGACCGCGTCGCTTCGAGCTGCCTCACCTGTTGCGGCTCCTGCCGCCGCTGCCAGGAGGGCGAACAGCAGCTCTGCGAGACCTTCGCCTCGCCCGGCAACCTCATCTTCGGCGCCCAGGGTGAGTACTACCTCGTCAATGGCGCCCAGACCACCCTCGCGAAGATCCCGGACAACCTCGATGACGAGCAGGTCCTCTTCGTCACCGACATCATGTCCACCGGCTTCGGCGCCATCGAGCGCGCCCCCGTCCGCCCCGGCGATTCGGTCGCCATCTTCGCCCAGGGCCCCGTCGGACTCTGCGCGACAGCGGGCGCCCGCACCTATGGCGCCGGCCTCATCATCGCCGTCGAGGGCGTCCCCGAGCGTGCCGCCATGGCGAAGCGCATGGGCGCTGATGTCGTGGTCGATCCCGCCAACGCCCTCGCCGAAATCCAGCGGCTCACCGGCCGCGGCGTCGATATTGCTGTCGAGGCCCTTGGCCACCAGGCCACCTTCGAAAACGCCTGCCGCTCCGTCCGCCTCGGCGGCACGGTCAGCTCCGTCGGCGTGTACGGCGGCTATTCCGAGCTCCAGCTCCCGGTTGGCGCAAGCTTCTACCAGTTCAAGCTGGTGACGACCTTCTGCCCGGTCGGCACGGCGCGCCAGGAGCGTCTCATGTCGCTCATCGCGACCGGCAAAGTGGACCTCCGGCCGCTGCTCTCCCATTCGTTCAAGATCGCCGATACCCCGGCGGCCTACGACCTCTTCCGCAAGCGCGAAGGCGGCGTCCTGAAGATCGCCTTGCGCCCCTGACCGTTCTCATCCGCCATCCGCGGCGCGCCCCAACCGGCGCGCCGCGGGTGGACGTCCGGTGAACGGGACCTGGTCCCGCCTTCTCTCACTCCTCGCTCCCGCCGACCTTGAAATCGTCGGGGCCCGGCGGTCGCCGGGTCGGGGAGGATAACCACCGTGAAGGTCATCGGGTTGCGGCGCCTGGCTGTTGTCGCGGCGTCGGCCATCCTCATCGCCTCGAATCTTGGCTTCGCTGCCTCCAGCACCGTCCCCGCGACGTCGGCCGGCGACGGTTCGGGGGCAATCTCGGGCTACACCATTTCGCGCATCCGGTACCGCGTGCGCCCGTCGAATCCAGGGCTGCTCAACACCGTCACCTTCCGTCTCAACGCTGCCGCCACTACCGTCAGGGTTGAGCTCTGGCCGGGTGGCCCCTGGCTCTCCTGCCGCAACACGTCCGGCCGTAACTGGCGCTGTCCGGGCACAGGCTCGGCGATGGCGCCCGTTAGCCAGCTTTCATCACTCCGCGTCGTCGCCGCTCAGTAGCGCGGCTTTAGCCCCGCACCCGCTGCGCCAGCACCCGGATCTGCGGCTCGTACGCATCGAACGCCGGGAACCGCTGCCCCATCGTCCGTGCGATGCCGCCCGGGCCCCCACCCTGCAGCCGCCAGCGCACGAGCAACACCGCTACCCACCACAGCAGCGAAGCCCGCACCAGCGCCGGCAGCAACGCCCACTCCTGCTCGCTCAACGGCCGCACCGACTGGTAGCCCTCGAACAACCCCGAAGCCAGGCGCGGGTCAAGCGGCTGGAACGGCATGAGCAGCGGCGCCAGATCGCATACCCGCGCGTCGCTCCGGGCGAAGTCGAAGTCGAGCAGGCCGGTCAGTTGCCCCTCCCGAAAGAGCAGGTTCCTCGGTGCGAAGTCGCCGTGGATCGGGTAGTCCGGCAGGTCCGGATAGTGCAGACGCGAAAGCTCCCGCAGGTTGCGGTAGCGCTGCCGCCGGATGTTCGCCGCCAGTTCCGGGTACTCCCGCCCGAACGCCGCGACAAGTGCGTTGAAGCTGCCGGCTCCAGCCGCCTCCACTACAACATCCAGCTCCCACGTCTTCCCGAACCCCGGCCGCTGCCCCTCGACGGCGAATCCCGCGAGGTCTCGGTGGAGCCGTCCCAGCAGCCTCCCGATGATGTTCCGCAGCGCGGCCGTGTCGGCTGTCGCCTGCTTGCCATCCAGGAATGCGTGGCACGTCCATGCCTCCCCATCCCGGCGGAAGACGCGGCCACCGGTCGCCGTGGGCCGCGCCAGCGGCACCGGCCAGCCCTGCGCCGCGGCAAAGGCCATCACGTCCTGCTCCCAGTGGATCCCGGCATCGCTGCGGGGCACGCCATATTTCCGCAGCACCACCCGCTCTCCGCCCTTGCCGATGCGCCAGTGCTGGTTCACATGCCCCGCTTCGAGCGTCTGCTGGCGAGCACCCTCCAGTCCGAACGCACGGAGCACGTCCTCAGGCACGACCGCGGCGAATTGTCCCATCACACCCGTACCTGCATGCGTGCCACCCCGCACGTTCCGCGCATGCAAAAGGCCCCCTCTCCACCGTCCGGTCGAGAGGGGGCCCGCAAGGGGGGCTCCCCTACTTCTGGACGATGTTAATCGTGCACGACGAGCCGAGCCCGATGACGTGCGCCAGCCCTATCTTCGACCCTTCGACCTGCCGCCCGCCAGCCTGCCCGCGCAGGTGGAAGACGATCTCCGCGATGTTCGCGACACCGGTCGCGCCCAGCGGGTGACCCTTCGAAAGCAGGCCGCCGCTGGCGTTCACCACCGCTTTGGTCTTCGGCTGGTACGCCTTGTCCTGGAGTGGCGCCACATCCTCCTGGTACTTCGTCGGGATCTTGTTCCCGATCCAGGGAGCGCCGCTCGCCACATGCTTGCCGGCCTCGCCGTCGCCGCAGAGGCCCAGGTTCTCGTAGTGCAGCAGCTCCGCCGTGGCGAAGCAGTCATGCAGCTCCACCTGGCTTAGGTCCTGCGGCCCAATCCCCGCCTGCTGGTACGCGATCTGGGCCGCGTTCCGAGTCAACGTGTTGACGTCCGGCAGGGTCAGGTCACGGTCCGTGTACGGGTCGCTCGTGAGCACGCTCGCCGCGACCTTGATCGGCTGCGTCGTGAACTGCCGGGCCTTGTCCATCGAACACAGCACCGCCGCTGCCGCGCCGTCACCGGTCGGGCAGCACATCAGCAGGGTGTTCGGATACGAAATCGCCCGCGAGTTCATCACTTCGTCCAGCGGCGATTCCTTCTGGTACTGGGCCAGCGGGTTTTCCATGCTGTGGAAGTGGTTCTTCACGCTCGCCAGGGCGAAGTGTTCCTGCTTCGTCCCGTACTTTCGCGCGTGCTCCATGCCGGCCATGCCGAATACGGCGGGCATCATGTACGAACCGACACGCCCTTCCAGGCTCGTCGCCGGGTCGCCGCGCGACCCCAGCAGGCCCTGCTTGCCCATCTGCTCGGTGCCAACCGCCATCGCGATGTCGTACGCCCCGGAGGCGATCGCGAAGTACGCCTCCCGGAAGGCCGTTGAGCCGGTCGCGCAGGCGTTCGCCACGTTGACCACCGGGATGCCCGTCTGGCCCATCTGCTGCAGGATGCGCTGCCCGGAACCAGAGGTGGAATACAGGTTGCCGCTGTACAGCGCCTCGATCTGGTTCATCTGGACGCCGGCATCCTTCAGGGCCTCAAGGCTCGCCTGGGCGCCGAGCTGGGCGAAGTCCCGGTCCGCGTACCGCCCAAACTTGATCATCGAAACGCCAATGATGGCTACTTCTCGCACTGGTTTCCTCCTTCGTGCGAATCACGCCCCGCTGGTTCCCGAGAGCGGGCGATGCTGTCAGGCCGGGGTGAACCGGTAGGCAACGTACGAATTGCCCTCGTTGTCCTCCGAGACCTTCTCGGTGAACATCTTCACCTTCATCCCGAAGTGCAGGTTCTCCGGCCGCGGCTCGATCCCGACGATGTTCGTGTTGATGCTCCCGCCACCATCAAGGTCGACGATCGCCGCGATGTACGGCGCCTTCACGTAGGGCGTGGCCTGGTGGATGATCGTGAACACGTGCAGCTCGCCGGTCGAGCTCAGCTTCACCGTTTCGAATGGGCCGGCGCTGCTGCATTTCGCGCAGAACAGACGGGGGCCGACGTACTTGGTCCCGCAGCTCTTGCACACGGACCCGTTCAGATAGTCTTCTTCCCGGGTTGCCCCCAGGGTCAGGTGTGGGACGAGCGGGCGCAGTTCGGGCGCCGCCGCTGTCGCTTCAGCCAAGTGAATTCCCCTTTCACGCTACTTCCTCCCGCTGCCGGTGGGCGCACCATCACGCCACCGTGCGGGGAGCAATGCCGGGCTATTGTTCGCCCCACGTGAAAGGCTGTCAACGAATACTGGCCGACCATCCGGTAA
>CAZRUZ010000012.1:8362-16275 GCA_964603275.1 uncultured Anaerolineaceae bacterium
CGCCACGATCACCTTCGCCGGGTCCGGATAGCGCTCCCGCAGGGCCGCCCGAAGGGGGTTCACCGCGTCAGTCGTCGCCTGCGTCGGCATCAGCAGCACCAACACCGCCCCCGGCTTCCGCAGCTTCACCGTCCTGCCCGAAACCACCGACTTCAACTCGATATCCGGCGCCTGCTTGCGCTCACTCATGCCTGGTTACCCCACGGTTCGAAGGCGAATGCACTTCGAGAAGTCCACGCATCCTCCCCGCAGATCCCGGTGGCGTCAACCCGCCGGCAGCCACGCCTCACCTCCCGTACCTTCAGTCTCCAATCGGCGCAGCGGCAACGAACCAGGTCAGCTCGCTTTGGCATTCCGGCGCCGGGGGCACGAGCCACTGCGTCGAGACCGCGCTCATCCTGACCGCCGAGCCGCCGACCTGCACCACCTCTCCCACTCGCAGCTCGCGGCCCGCGTAGCTGACGGTCTCGCTCTTCGCATCCCAGGCCGTGCCGATGCCGAACGCGAGCAGCAACGGCCTGCCGGCTGGCGCTGGCGAATAGCCCGCCGGGTCCACCATGTAGAGGCATCGGCCCTGGAGTGCCAGGGTCCCCACCAGGAGCGCATCGTCCCCGTTCCACTCGCCGCCGTAGATGGCCAGCGGCCCCGTTCGGCCCCCGACAGTCTGCAGGCATGCCCCCGACCTCAGGAAGAGCGCCTCGGAGGCGCGAAAGCACAGGTCCACCAGGACGGCATGTGCCTCCTCGCCGGCGGGCAGCGCGGCCGGGTAACGCGCGGCCGCGCCCATCCACTCCCACGCGGTGGCGCAACTGGGCAGGGTCAGCTCGATTGCCGCCTCACCGCGCGCCACACGGATCATGTCCCCATCGCACTCCGGCGAGAACGCCGGGAGCCCGGTCGTGGTGGGCGGAGCTGGCGGGGTCACCCATGCGATTGGTGTCGGCGGGCGCTCGTCCTTCCCGCCGCCGCAGCCCGCCGCCGCCACGGCAAGCGCCAGCCCGAGACAGCCCGCCATCGCCAATCTACCAACAAGACGTCTTGGATAGGGCATTTGAACCTACAGCCCCAAGGCCGTTTGTTATCTGTAGGTAGCTCCCAGCGCTCCACGGGAACCAGCACGAGTAGTGGGTAGGCTGCTGCATTTCGATGTGCCAGTGAACGCCCTCAAACGTGCTCACATTATAGCAGGAAGATTGACCCCAGAATGCAGTCTGGCCAATATGTGTCCCATTGTAGACTGTCTGTCCCGGCTGAAGCAAGTAACTCCATCCTCCTGGAGCTGTATCCGCGACATACGCCGTCAAGTACCACCCTCTGTATCCTGACCCATCATAGATACTGAAAGTGTATGCAAATCCTGCCCAAGTCGATCCAGCACACGACGATCCTCTTGATGCCACCGTCCCATACGCTGTACCACCGTTGCTGTTGATGATTCTAAATGCTCCGTTCGCGCCGGGGGCCGCGTAGTAGTCCGTTCCCCAATCTCCACTCCATGGAGTGTGATGAGTGCTAGGTGGTGCGATTCCGAAGCGGTCCCAGTAGCCCGCGTACGGGGAGCGGATCTCAAGCCAGTTCGTGAAGTGCGAAGCCGTCGCGTTTTGAGAATGCAGCAGGCCGGAAGAACCGAGCACAGCTGCTGCCAGGAGCGTGGTGTATAGTGCAAACTTTGTGCGAGTCATGGAAGGTGTGTCCTCTCTCGTCCAATGTGCTCTGGGACGGCCCTTACGGTTGATGACCCGTGGTCAGGGGAACAGGACCCGGAGGCGGTGGTTCCCCGAGTCTGCAACCAGGATGAGGCCCCTCCAGGACACCAGCCCTGCTGGATTCGAGAACTCCGCCAGGCTGGAAGCCCCGTCGCGGTAGCCCTGCCTTCCGCTACCGAACGCCGTAACCAGCGCTCCGTCGCCGTTGTAGATGCGTATGACGTGACTTGATGTGTCCCCGACAGCCACTAGCCCGCCAGGGATCGAGGTCACTCCGGCGAGGTAGCCCAATCCATCACGGACCACAGTCACGAGGCTGCCGTCCGGCGTAATCCGGCGAAGAAGTCGATTGGACTGGTCTGCAATCCAGAGCCCGCCTTGCTCGTCCAAGGCGATCTGCTGAATGTGCCCGAGGGTCGCTTTCAACCTGGGGCCATCCGCGCTGCCAATATCGCCGGTCCCAGCATACGTCTCGACGATGCCGGTATCTCGGATCACCCGAATCCGCAGATTGTCGGTATCTGCGACGAACACATTCCCCTCCGCATCGACCGCAATGCCCTTCGGGAGGTTGAATCGCGCCGTGGCTGCTAGCCCATCAGCGAACGTCCCCCGACCCAAACCTGACGGGCCCGACCCGGCGAGCGTGGTCACGGTTCCGTCCGGTTCGATGACTCTGATCCTGTGATTACCAGTATCAGCAACAAAGACGCGGCCCGCGCGGTCGATGGCGACGGATGTTGGCCCGTTGAATTCCGCTTCAGTCCCTTGCCCGTCCTTGAGTCCCGGTTGCCCCGACCCGGCGAAGGTGGCGACGCTCCCATCTGGAGAAACCTTGCGGATAGCGTGGTTGCCAAAGTCGGCGACGAAGACGTTGCCTTCGGCATCGGCGGCGAGCCCCGCCGGCTCACTGAAACGTGCTTCGAGGGCGGGCCCGTCGAGCAGCGCTCCCTCTCCAACCACAGCATTGCCAGAGCCCGCCCAGGTCTCGACCCTTGGCATCTCCTCGGGCGTCGGATCTGCCTCCCCAGAGCCGCAGCCAACCAGTACGGCCATCAGGGCACTCCCCGCAACCAACCCGTGGAGTGCCCCTCTGCAGCCAGGGAGTCGTGTCCCTGGTTGTCCTTCTCCCCTTGTCCCGTGTACATGTGCGGCCCGCGTCCTTACATCCACTTTCATCTACCACAGTGAGTTGGACGCCATTCTTGTGGGCGGCACCATGCCTCCGCATCCGTAGCCACTACTGATCTTTTCGTTCAGCCAGCAGGCCAAGGCCCACCCTGCCGGCCTCCCTCCGGTTCGCCACGCCCAGCTTTGCCACCAGGTGCGCAACGTGCGTTTCCGCCGTCCGCCGGCTGATGCAGAGTGTTTCCGCGATCTCTTCATTGCTCGGCTGTAGCGCGAGCAACCGCAATACCTCACGCTCCCGTTCTGTCAGGCCTTCCATCGCCACCATTTCCTCCTTCCTCCTCCCCGCTCGGAGGGGGGGCCGCTTCTCAACGCTGGGCGCATCCGCAGGGTAGTCCACATCAAGAGAACGTATCAACCCCGCGAAATGTTCCAGCCGCCGGCAGCCACGCCCGCCCCGCGATCGCTACTCGCCCCCCAGCAACTCCATCAGCGCATCCTTCGGGATGCCCAGCGCGGCGAAGAAGCTCGGCCCCACTTCTCCCGAGTACAGCAGTCCCACCGTCAATACGAACGTGTCGATCTCGTCGCGCCCGGCATCCAGCGCTAGCCTCCCGGCATACGCCAGCGCATCGCGCGCCGCCGAGCCGAACCGGACATCCTGCTTCAGGACGGTCTCTCCGCTCCCCTGGCTCAGCACCACCGCCTGTTCGATGGTCTCGACCCCCGGGATGCCAGGTACGCCCACGGCGCCCAGTACCCGCAGGCACCCCGCGAGCAGGTGCTCCGGCGCGATGATTGCCACGTTCGTCCGCCAGCAAAGGTTCTCAGCTTCGCGCACCGCCCGCTCGGCATCGGCTGTCAGCGAGATCTGCTCGCTCATGCGCCGTCTTCCAGCGGCCTCCCCTCGGCCGTCGGCGCGATGTCCAGCACCTCGATCTCCACGCCATCGCCCCGCCAGTCGCGCTGCAGCGAATAGACGATGTCCACCTCGCGGTCCAGTTCGGCATCCGCCTGCCGGAAGGCGATCCCCCGCCAGGTCACCGGCCCGTCCTTCACCATCAGCCGCAGGTGTGATTGGTCCGAACCCACCGGCTTCGCATCCTTCAACTGCACGCCGCGGCTCAACAGCACCGGCTTCCGGTTGCCGTGGCCGCACGGCTCGAACCGCATCAGCCCCTTCACTTCCAGCCCGGTCAGGTCCGCGAGCGAAGCCGCCGCGTCGATCTCGATCAGCCGCCGTGCCGGCCCCCGGCCGAGCTGCTCCCCCGCTGTCGCGATGAGCCGCTCCCGCAGCACATCCAGGTCCTTGTTCCCGACGGTGAAGCCCGCCGCCGCCCGGTGCCCCCCGTGGCGCACGAGCAGTTCCTTCTCCCTCCGGATCGCGCTCACGATGTCGAAACCCGGTACGCTTCGTGCGCTTGCCCGGCTTTCCAGCGGCCCTTTCGAAAGCACGATCGCGGGCCGGTTCCGGCGCTCCGCCAGCCGCGAAGCCACCAGCCCCACGATTCCCGGTGAGAAGTGCTCGCTCGCGACCATCACGAGCGGTTCGTCCTCGGGGCCAAGCAACTCCTCTGCGATGGCCATCGCTTCCTCGGTTTGCCGCTGCCGCTCGCGGTTCAGCCCATCGAGCTGTTCGGCCAGCGCGCGCGCCTCGCGCCGGTCCCGCGTTAGCATCAATTCCAGCGCGATGTTGGCGTGCGCGAGCCGCCCCGCGGCATTCATCCTCGGCCCGATGGCGAACCCGAGCGTCTCCGCGCCGAAGCGCTCCGGCGCCGTGCCCGAGACGTTCGCCAGTGCCTCCAGCCCGGGGCGCAGCCCCCGCCGCATCTGTTCCAGCCCCGTCGTCACGATCCGCCGGTTTTCATCGAAGAGCGGCGCTACATCCACCACCGTCCCCAGCGCCACCAGGTCGATGAACGCACTCTCGTCGAGTTGCCGCCCGCACGCCTCATAAAGGACCTGCAGGAACCGGTAGGCCACCCCTACCGCGGCGAGCTCATCGAACGGATACGGCGAGTCGATCCGCTTGGGGTTCACGGCTGCTACCGCCGCCGGCAGCACATCTGGCACAGAATGGTGGTCCAGGATGATCACGTCCATGCCCAGCTCGTTCGCCAGCGCCACCTCCGCCACCGAGGAGATGCCGCAGTCGGCCGTGATGAGCAGCTGGACCCCCGACTCGCTCAGCCGCCGCACCGCCCCGGGGTTCAGGCCGTACCCCTCCTCGAACCGGTCCGGGATGTACGTTACGCAGTCCGCGCCGAGCGGCATTAAACCTTCAAACAGAACCGCCACCGAGGTGACGCCGTCGACATCGAAATCCCCGTACAGGGCAACGACCTCGCGGCCGTCGATCGCCGCCCGCACCCGGGCGATGGCCTCGTGCATCCCCGGCAGCAGCAGGGGGTCGTAGTCGGCCGCGAGGTGCGGCTTGTAGAACGCGTCCGCCTGTGGGCGTGTCCGGATGCCCCGGGCGGCCAGCACCGTCGCCACGATCGGGGGGAAGTTGGCGATCCCCAGCCGGTGGGCGTCCGGGTCGCGGAGCCGCCAGCGCGGTTTCGGCGCCCCCGCGAGCTCCGTCACGTCGCCGGCCTGTACTTCCGGAAGACCAGGCTCGCGTTGTGCCCACCGAAACCGAGCGAGTTCGTCATCACCGCTTCAAGTTGCGCCGACCGCGCGCTGTTCGGCACATAGTCCAGGTCGCAGTCCGGGTCCGGTGTTTCGTAGTTCGCCGTCGGCGGGATCACCTGGTTCTGGAGCGCCATCACGCAGACTCCAGCTTCGACTGCACCGGCCGCACCCAGGAGGTGCCCGGTCATCGACTTCGTCGAACTCACCGGCAGTTCGTACGCGTACTCGCCGAATACCTTCTTAATTGCCAGCGTCTCCAGCTTGTCGTTCATCGGCGTCGAGGTGCCGTGGGCATTCAGGTAGTCGATGTCGTCCGGCTGAAGGCCGGCAGCGGCCAGTGCCTTCTGCATCGCGCGCACCGCCCCCGACCCGTCCTCTGCCGGCTGGGTGATGTGGAAGGCGTCGCTCGTTGCCCCATACCCGGCAAGCTCGGCCAGGATGGTCGCCCCACGTTGCAGCGCGTGCTCCTCCGATTCGATGACAAGCAGTCCCGCGCCCTCGGCCATCACGAAGCCATCCCGCATCCGGTCGAAGGGTCGCGAGGCCCGCGCCGGGTCGCCGTTGTTCGTGGTCAACGCCTTGGCCGCGGCGAACCCGGCCATGCAGATCGGCGTGATTGCCGCTTCGGTGCCCCCTGCCAGTGCGATCTCCGCATCGCCCCGCAGGATGATGTTCGCGGCCTCGCCGATGCTGTCGGCGCCGCTGGCGCAGGCGCTGATCAGGGCGTAGTTCACACCCTTTGCCCCGAGCTTGATGCTCAGCTGGCCGCTCGTCATGTCCGACAGCATCATCGGCATCAGGAATGGGCTGACCCGCCCGGGGCCCTTCGCCAGGAGCGTGTCGTACTCCTCCATCAGCGTGCTGATCCCGCCGATTGCGGTGCCGATGACAACCGCCATCTCCGCGCCGTTCTCGGAGGGGTCATAGCCAGCCTGCTTCAGTGCTTCGGCCGCCGCGACAAACCCGAACTGGGTCACCCGGTCGGCCCGCCGCGCCTCTTTCCGGTCCATGTAGCTCGCGGGATCGAAGTCCTGCACCTCGCCCGCCACCTGCGAGTCGTACCCCGATGGGTCAAACAGGGTGATCCGCCGGATTCCGGGCCGTCCCTCGGTCATCCCCGCCCAGGTATCGGCGGTGTTATGTCCAAGGCCGGTGATCATCCCGACCCCGGTGACGACAACGCGGCGGCGGGATGGAGACGTGTTCATGGTCACGGCTGGCTCGCAGTGTACATCAGCTCGCCGAAACGTCCCGGACCACGCGCGGCAGCCGCGCGGCGATCTCGCCGGCCAGCAGCCCGGCCGTGCCGTACTCCGCGTTCAGCACTTCACCCACCGCTCCATGCAGGTACACCGCGAGGCACGCCGCCTCGAACGGCGCGACCCCCTGGGCCAGGTACCCCCCGACCATCCCGGCGAGGACGTCGCCGCTCCCCGCCGTCGCCAGCAGGGGATTGGCAAAGGGGCTCAGGCTTACCCGTCCGTCAGGCGCGGCAATAACGGAGTGCGCGCCCTTCAGTACCACCACGCACCCGTACTTCGTCGCGCATTCCTGCGCGGTCTTCATCCGTCGGGCCTGGACCTCGGTGACCGTCGTCCGCATGAGCCGTGCCATCTCGCCGGGGTGTGGAGTCAGGATGGCCCCGGCCGGCACCCGTTCGGGACCGTCATCAAGTCCGGCGAGCACATTCAGTGCATCCGCATCGATAACGATGCCATTCGCTGCGTCTGCGGTATCGGGCAGGACCGCCCATACCAGGGTCCGCGTATCAGCGCTGTTCCCCATCCCCGGGCCAAAGACCACCGCGCTGTAGTCCTGCCATGTTGCGCGCAGGTGGATGGCCGCCGTCTCGCTCAAGGTCCCGTCGTCGGCCGCCGGTTGCGGCAGCCACGTGGCCTCGGCAATCCCCGGCGCCGCCGCAGCCACCATGCTCTCCGGGCACGCGACCGTCACCAGCCCGGCGCCAGCACGGTACGCTGCTGTCGCCGCAAGCTGCACCGCGCCGGGGTAACGGCTGCACCCGCCCACCACCAGCACTTTCCCGAAGGTGCCCTTGTTCCCGTCCTCAGGACGCGCAGGCAGGTGCGCCCGCGCCCAGCGCGAAGTCAGCAACTCCAGTCCCACGGCCTCCATCGCCGACTTCGGAATGCCGATGTCGATGACCTGCACCTTGCCGAGGTGCCCGCTCGCCGGCGCCTGGTACATCCCCACCTTCGGGAGGCCGAACGTGACGGTGATGTCCGGTGTCACAGTGCGCGCGTCCATCGCTCCCGAGTCCGCATTCACGCCGCTCGGGATATCCACGGCGACGAGCTTCGGCGGCTGGAACCCGTCTCGCGCGGCCCGCAAGCGTTCCAGGCTCACGCCGATCGGGTCGCTATCCTCGATCGGCCGTTGCAGGCCGATCCCCAGCAGCGCGTCGATCACCAGGTCTGCCGGGCCCAG
>CAZRUZ010000012.1:16375-27255 GCA_964603275.1 uncultured Anaerolineaceae bacterium
CGCAGCCCCTTCTCCCTGATTAGCCGCAGCGCGTTCTCTCCCCGCCGCGGCGTGTCCTCGATCTCCGTCATCGCCCGTTCGCCCACCACCGAGGCCATCGCAAGCTCGCGCGAATGGGTCATCGAAATCTCCAGCCCGCGCAACTCAATCTCCTCGGCCCGCTTCGCCCCGCGCCCGTAGAGGAACACCAGCGGCTTGCCTCGCCGGTTCGGGAGCACTTCGATGTCCCGCCAGCCGACTCCGCGGACGCCCGTGCCGAGGGCCTTCATCACGGCCTCCTTGGCCGCGAAGCGGGCCGCGAGCTCCGGGATGCGTCCCCGGCAATGTGCGATTTCGTCCTGCGTGTACACGCGGTTCAGGAAGCGGTCGCCGTGGCGGGCGATCACGTCCGCCACCCGGTCGATTTCCACGATGTCGATGCCATGGGCAAACTTGGTCGCCATAGACGCTCGATCCTACGCGACCGCCCCGCTTTGCGCGCCGGCGGACCCAGCGGGCCGCCTTGGTTGTAGCCTCCCCACTCGAGGCACTGGATCAGGACCTTCCCGGTCCAACCGCTGTTGAGGATGCGGTCGAGACTCGGGTTCCGGCCTTTCAACTGGTGCTGGTCTCGGAATGCCCGGAGCTCGTCCGCGGTCATCACGCCCAGGTAGTCGAGCCAGCCGAGGTCGGTCCGCCGCATCCGCGCGTCCTCATAAAAGGAGTTCGCGGGCCAGCGTGGTTCGAAGTCGAACGATTTGAAGGCTAACGATGTTCCGGTGAGTCGAACGATTGTCGCCATGCCCTGATTGTGCGACAGCATCGCGACAACCCCCGTCGCTTTCCTCTTTCCTCTTTCCTCTTATCCTCGTTTCATGGCTGCACAACTCATCGATGGCGCCGCCATCGCCGCCGAAATCCGTGCCGAAGTCGCCCGCGATGCCGCCGCGCTCAAGGCGAAAGGCCTCACTCCCGGGCTCGCCGCCATCATCGTCGGCGATAACGCCGGCTCCATCAGCTACGTCTCGATGAAGACGAAGGCCTGCGCCGAAGCCGGGATCTTCTCCGAGGCCTTCCGCCTCCCGGAGTCCACCACTCAGGACGAACTGGTTGCGCTCATCCGCCGCATCAATGCGGACACCCGCTTCCACGCCATCCTCCCCCAACTCCCCCTCCCCAAGCACATCGATGAGCTCGCGGTTATCGACGCCATGGACCCCGCCAAGGACGCCGACGGCCTCCACCCGCACAACCTTGGCCGCCTCCTCCGCGGGGAACTCACCGGCGCCATCCCCTGCACCCCCAACGGCGTCGTTGAGTTGCTTCTGCGCACGGGCAACGACCCTTCGGGCAAGCATGTCGTGGTGGTCGGCCGGAGCACGCTCGTCGGGCGGCCTCTCGCCGTGCTCCTCTCCAACAAGGCCAGGGGCGGCAACGCGACGGTCACCATCTGTCACACCGGCACGCCCGACCTGGCGCTCCATACCCGCGAAGCCGATGTTGTCGTCATGGCGGCCGGCCGCGCCAACACGCTGACCGGGGAGATGGTGAAACCGGGCGTGGTCGTCATCGATGTTGGCGTGAACCGCGTCGATGCACCGAGCCGGCCGAGCGGCTACCGCCTCGTCGGGGATGCCTCGATGGATGTCCGCGAGGTCGCCTCCTTCGTCACACCCTACACCGGTGGTGTCGGCCCGATGACGGTGGCGATGCTCCTGGTGAACACCGTCCGCGCGGCGGAACGCACGCTCAGCTAACGGCCGGGGTCACCACTTCGAGTCCCTCAATCCTGCCGAAGTGCCGCACGTTCCGCGTGATGACAGCGAGCCCATTCGCCCGCGCCATCCCGGCGATCAACAAGTCGCCAGCATCCAGCGGTGTTCCCCGCTGCCGGAGTTCCGTATCGATCACCGCGGCTTCCAGCGCCGCGCGGGTGTCCAGCGGCAGGATGATGAACTCCCGCAGGAGGGCCATGCCCGCCTCGGTGGCCCTGTCCGAATCCCATCCGCGGGACAGCTCGAACACGTTGACTGACGACGTGATCAGCAGGCTATCCCGGCTGTATTCGGCGATCCACGCCGCGGCACTCTGTCGCCCCTTGAGGACATCGATCAGCACGTCGCTGTCGATCAGGGCGTCCGCCACTGCCGCCTCGATTCGCGGATCCGTGCTTTCCAGGCCTCGGCCTCCTCTTCGCCGATACTCCCTTCGAGTGCCAGCAGCCTGGCGATCCGCGCTTCCTTCGCCTCCTCGCTCCGGTGATCGGCGCCGGCCCCGTGTTCGGCAAGGTACCCCTCAAGCGCCTCGTCAATCAGGCGCGAGTACCCCCGCTCCCCTCGCCGTGCCGCCAGCTCCCGGAGTTTCCGGAGTTTCGTGTCATCGATCTCGATCGTGGTGCGCATCCTTTCATCATCCATGCATGTGCATGCATGTCAATGCTCGCGCTCCGCTCCGGCCCGTGCGATCATGGGACCATGCAAGACCTCCTCGCTCGCGCCAACGAGCTTTCCCGACGCATCTCTGACTTCATGGTGCGACTTTGACCTCGCCAACGATGAAGCCCGCCTCGCTCAGCTAGAAGACCAGTCCTCCGCCCCCGGTTTCTGGGACGACGCCGAAGCCGCCCGCGCCAAAATGCAGGAGCTCGCAACCCTCCGTGACCGCGTCGAAACCTGGCGCGGGCTCGATCGCCGTGTCCGTGACGCCGCCGAGCTGGTCGAGCTCGCCATGGCCGAAGGGGATGAATCGGTCGCCGAATCCGCCGGCGCTGACCTTGATGCAGCCGAAAAGCAACTCGAATCCCTCGAGTTCCAGCTTCAGCTCTCCGGCCCGTACGACCAGCGCAACGCTATTCTCGCCGTCCACGCGGGCGCAGGTGGCACCGACTCCCAGGACTGGGCCGACATGCTCCTGCGCATGTATCTCCGCTGGGCCGAACGGCACGGCTACGCCACCGAGGTCCTCGATATCACCGAGGGCGAGGAAGCCGGTATCAAGAGCGCGACCGTCGAGATCACGGGCCCCTATGCCTTCGGCTACCTCCAGAGCGAGCGTGGCGTCCATCGCCTCGTCCGCCAGTCCCCGTTTAACGCTGGCGCCGCCCGCCAGACCAGCTTCGCAAAGGTCGAAGTCATGCCCGAGGTCGACCAGGTCGGCGAAATTGAGGTCAACCCCGACGACATCCGTATCGATGTCTACCGCTCCAGCGGCGCCGGCGGCCAGAACGTCCAGAAGAACTCGACCGCCGTCCGGATCACCCACATCCCCACCGGCATCGTCGTCACCTGCCAGAACGAGCGTTCCCAGGGGCGCAACAAGGATAGTGCGATGAAGGTCCTCGAATCCCGCCTCCTCGAAATCGAGCTCAACCGCCAGGAAGAGGAAAAGGCCCGGTTAAAGGGCCAGCACATGGATGTCTCCTTCGGCAGTCAGATCCGGAACTACGTCCTCCACCCTTATAAGATGGTCAAGGACGTCCGCACGAACTGCGAGACCAGCGACACGACCGCCGTGCTCGATGGTGAGATCGATGACTTCATCGCGGCGTACCTCAAGTCACGTGTCGGCGAGGACGAGGCATGAGTCGATGGCTGGCCGGTACTTTCCTGGGCGCGCTCCTGGTGACCCTCACCTGGCTCCCCGTGGCAGCCCCCGCTGCCGCCGAAACCGTCATCGAATCCTCCACGGTCGAGAACGGCTACCCGAAGACGCTCACCTTCAAGGTCACCGCCCGCGCTGACGCCGAGATCACAGATGTCACCCTCGAGTATTCCATCAAGGGACGGGGCACCAGTGCCCTCGGTAAGCCCGATGATCTCACCCCCGCGCGCACCCTCTCCGCCGAGGTCGTCCTCCAGGTCAACTCCGGCGCTTCCTACATCCCCGTTGGCTCGGAGTTCACCTACCGCTGGCGTATCCAGACCGCTGCTGGTGAGACCGTCACCGGGCCCGACCAGCAGTTTCTCTTCCTCCCCCCCGATAAGGATTGGAAGACTGTCTCCAACGACTTCATGACCGTTTACTACCACGGTGACCGGGAGAGCATCGCAAGCTCCTACCTCAAGGCCGGCCAGGAGACCTACGACCGCATCGGCAAGGGCATGTACAACATCACCCTCAAGACCCTCCCCGTGAAGGTCATCCTCTTCGCGAACGAACAGGAGAGCGATCTCGCCCGACCCGGCACCGGCGGAAGCTTCGATGCCGCCGTAACCACCTGTGGCACCAAGGTCACTGATGACATCCTGCTCATCATCCCGGTTGCCTGCGGCTCCCCCGACCGCACCGACACGCTTCGTCACGAGCTCGGCCACATCCTCAACGAGACGGCCGGAGAAAGCGCCCTCGGCAAGCTCCCATCATGGCTCGATGAGGGCGCGGCCGTGTACGCCCAGAGCTCACCGGGAGGCTACGAGTCCGCCTTCGAATCCGCCGTCCGCGCAAACCGCCTCATCTCGTTCAACCAGATGAGCGTCCCCGCGAGCACGGCGGACCAGGTGGGCGTCTTCTACGGCCAGAGCTATTTCATGGTGAAGTTCCTCATCGATGCGCAAGGCGAAGCGGCCTTCGGTGGCTTCATGGCCACCATTAAGCAGGGCGCCCGCTTCGATGACGCCCTCAGCCGCGTCTACGGCTACGCCACTCTCAGCGCCTTCGAGAATGCCTTCCGAGCCTCCTACAAACTCGCGCCCGTCACCGCTCCAACCGTCGAGCCGACCCGCCGTCCCCAGCAGGATGACCCGACACCCACGGCCTCGCCCACTGCCTCCGCCGGCGAGGCCGAAAGTGACGACTCCGGCCGCATAGGGCGTGGCACCATCCTGATTTTTGGCGTCGGGCTCCTGCTGCTCCTGGCAGCTGTCTTTGCCTACCTGCTGGCCCTCATGGCCGGCAATGCGCGTCGGGAAGCTGAACGCCGAAGTCCGCCCGGTCACACCAATGAGCATGACTGGCGCCCGCCTCCGCCGGGCGACGGCCCCGCGGACGATTAGTCCCGCAAGCCGCTCCGCAGCATCCAGAAGCGTTGCAGCGCCGTGACGTTCGCAAGGATCGCCAGCAAGGCGACGATCACCGTCAGTCCATTGAACAGCAGTCCGATCGAGAGCAGCGCCACCCGCTCCTGCCGCCGGAACAGCCCCTCGCGCATCGAGAGCCCGGCGACCTCGGCCCGGGCGCGCATGTAGCTCACTGCGATGCTCCCGAAGACCGCGGCCGAGACCGCCGCGACCTGGAGCTGTTCTCCCCGCTCGGCGAAGTACCACGCGCACGCCGCCAGCACGATCGCCTCGCTCGCCCGGTCCAGTACCGCATCGAACACCGCACCGAAGGGACTCGCGAGGCCCGTGGCCCGTGCGACCGCGCCATCCACCAGGTCCAGCGCTGAGAAGAACAGGTACACCAACCCTGCCGCCAGCAGCTCCCCTTCCGTAATGAGCCACGCCGCCGCCAGGTTCCCGCCGAACCCGAACAGCGAGATCATATTGGGGGTAATGCCCAACCCACCGACCGACCGGCCGATCCCGTCCTGGATTGACTTAGGCAGCCGGGTCGGCAGCAGGTTCACCGGCACCGGCTAGCCCTCGCTCGCCGCGAGCTTGCGCCGGGCCCGCGTCTCCGCCACCTGCCTGTGCTCGTATAGCAGCCGCTCGTAGTACGAAAGCACCCGGTGGGCGACGTTGTCCCAGCTGTAGTGGTGCGCCAGCGCGGTCCCCTTCGCGCTCAGCTCCTTCCGCAGCTTCGGGTTCCGCAACAGCCGCATGATTGCCGCCGCTATCAGCTCCGGGTCCCGCGGTTGCACCAGCAGTCCCTCTTCTTCGTGCGTCATCACCCCCGCGAACCCCTCGATGTTGCTAGCGACCACCGCCCCGCCCGAAGCGAGCGCCTCGAGTAGCACGTACCCCTGGCTCTCGTTCCCGGTGTTCGGGCAGCAGAACACCGTCGCGCTCCGGTGGTAGCGGGGCAGGTCGGCATACGGCACATTGGGCCTGAACACCACGTCCTCGAACCTGGCGAAGAGCCGCTCGTACCGCGTGAAGTCGCCCGCCCCGACCACGATGAGCCGCGTGTTCGGCATCTGCTCGCGAATCCGCAGGTACGCCCGCAGGAGGTACTTCAGCCCCTTCCGCTTCTCCGGCCGGCCCACGAACAGGATGTTCTGCCTGCCGTCCATAAACTCCGCCATGGGTTCGCACGGCGCCGCGAAGTGCTCATAGTCGATGCCGTTCGGGATGATGTTGAAGTACCCGGCGAAGTACCGGCTTACCAGGTTCACGGCCGCCGGCGACACCGCGATTTTCCCATCCAGCTTGCGGAACCAGCGCTTCGTCAGCGGCGCGGTGTACCCGTAGAACCGGTTTCCTCCCTCTTTCGCCGCATGGAAGGTCCCGACGTTCACCGATTTCGAGTAGCGCAGGAAGTGGTAGGGCAGGAGCGGCATCAGCGGTTCGTGCAGGTGCACGATGTCGAACTGGTACTCCTGGAAGACCCGCTTCACTTCTGGCGACTTCCACGCGAAGGTGATGCGCGCTACCGAACCGCTCACCCGCATCGAGACCGGCTTCCCCATCACCACAACCTCACCGCGAGCCCGCTCGGGGATTGAGGCGGGCGCGAAGATGGTCACTTCGTGTCCCCACTCCC
This sequence comes from uncultured Anaerolineaceae bacterium, assembly GCA_964603275.1. Classification (GTDB taxonomy): domain Bacteria; phylum Chloroflexota; class Dehalococcoidia; order Tepidiformales; family Tepidiformaceae; genus Amarobacter. The sequence continues at coordinate 22,994 of CAZRUZ010000012.1, forward strand.
GGAAGTACGCCGCAAGGTGGGCGATGTGCGACTTGACGCCCCCCTCGACGCACCAGTCATAGGGCGAGACCATCGCAATCTTCACCCGGCCCTCCACTTTCCGCGCAGCATTTTCCGCGGCGTCGCGGAATACCCCCAGGCCAGCCCCATCGCGATGCGGCCGTACCCGATGTCCTGCGCAGAAGGATACCGCGTCATTGCCCCACGGACTTGCCCGCCGGCGAGTGCCCTTCTCAGGTCGTCCGCGCCCGTGCCTTCGAATTCCGTCCAGCCCGTCCCAATGTGAGGCAGGTGGTGCGCATCCGAACCGCCAACGGCCGGGAGCTTCCAGCGCTCCGCGTTCAGCCGCATCACCCTCGCCCGCGTCCGCAGGCCCGCCGGGCTGGGGTTCGCCAGCTCAATGCCGTCGAACGTAATTCCCGGCTCCGCGCGCCCTACGATCCGGTCGAGCGTCCGTCCACTCACCGACCGCGTCAGCCAGCTCAGGGGGTGAGGCACGATGGCGAACCCCTCCTGCCGATGGATTCGCTCCAGGGTCGCCTCAACGCTGCGAAAGCTCGGAACGTCGCGGTCGATGAACAGGGCGATCACGTGCCCCTGGCGGGTCGTTACCTCCGCCCCGGGCACCACCTCGAAGCGGTAGCCGCGTTTCGCCGCAAGCTCTTGCGCGCGCAGTCCGCCGGTCACGTCCTCATGGTCGGTGATCGCCACCACATCGAGTCCCGTCCGGTGCTCCACGTACTCCAGTACCTGCTCGACGCTCCCGAGCCCGTCGGATACGCGGGTGTGGATGTGCAGGTCAGCTCTTCCCACAGGCATGCACCCTCCAGAAGTCCTCCAGCACCGTCCATTGGCCCGGTTCCCTGCGTAGATGCGTCTCGAGGATCTGCGCGTACCTGGCTGCCGCAGCCCGTACGTCGCCCTCGCCATCATCGCTCCGGCCGACCCGGAACGGTTCCTCGACATCGATCCGGAAGTGGTCCCGCCGCTTACGGCTCGAAAACACCGGCAGTACCGGCGCGTCGAACCGCCTCGCCAGTTCCCACGGCCCCCGCGGCAGCATCACCTCCCGGCCGAAGAACTGCACGCACACGCCCGTCCCCTGGATGTCCCGGTCGCCCATCACCCCCGCCAGTTGGCCCCCCTTCATCGCGTCGAGAAGTGCCTTCATCCCGCTGAGCGTGGCCTCGTGGAACGTCCCCCCGGCCGAAGAGCGCAGGCTCAACAGGTAGTCTGCCCACGCTTTCGGTTCGAGCGCCTCTACCAGCGCCACGAACGGGCGCCCCCGGTAGGTGAGCGCCTGGATGGCCAGCTCCGCGTTTCCGGTGTGCGCGCTCACCACGACCACCGGCCCCGGTTCATCCAGCATTCCCAACCGCTCGCCGTGGAACACCTCCAGGTTGGTGCCCTCGAAGGTCGACATGTCCCGCCCCGGCAATGTCGCCAGGTCGACATAATACTCAGCAACATTCCGCATCGAGGCCTTGCTCGCATGGCGAGCCGCAGCCATGTCGTCATCGCACAAAGGCAGCATGTTGCGGATGAGCCGCCGCCGGGTTCGCCGCTTCAGCCGCCATGCCACCCAGGCCGTTGCCCCCGCGATCCGGTAGAACAGCCCCGGCATCCGCTGCGCGAGCGGTTGCGCGGTCCTCATCCACCAGGTCCGTTCCATCATCCGGCTACCGTCCCGGGTGCTGCGCTAAACATGCGCCGGAACATGTACCACTGCTCCGGCCGCTCCCGGATGAACGCCTCGTGCGAGGCGACGATCCGCCGGGTTAGCTCTCGTACGTCTGCCTCCCGGTCTCCGCTGTCCGGCAACTCCACCCCGAAGTCGCACAGCGTGATCACCCCCGCTCTCCAGGGGTTCTCCCGCGGGAATGCTGCGGGCACAACCCGCGCTCCCGTCCGCAGCGCGATCCTCGCAGGTCCGGCCGGCACTTCGATTTCTCGTCCGAAGAACGTCGCTTTCACGCCATCTCCCACCCGCGGCTGGTCCACCAGCAGCGCCAGCAACCCGTTGTCCTTGAGCGCCCGGAACAACGAAGGCCCGGCCTTCTCCATTTTCACGACCTGCATCCCCAGCCGCTCCCGAGAACCGACCACCATCGCGTCGAGCCGTGCATCCCCGAACGTCTCCGCGACCGCGGTCACGGCGTAACCGCGTGCCGACGCTGCCCCGGCGCCCACGTCCCAGTTCCCGAAGTGCATGCACACGATGACCGCGCCCTTGCCCCCCGCCAGGGCTGCATCCAGCAGTTCGAACTGGCCGTTCCCGTCCACCAGCCCGCGGACATCCTCGGGCGAGAGCCGTGGCAATCGCACGAAGTCCACCAGGTAGCGGCAATAGTTAACCAGCGACTGCCTGGCCACGCGGCGGATCTCGCCAGCAGGTTGCCCGGGGAGTACGACGCGGTAGTTGGCGTGCATGGCCTTCCGACCCCGGCTCCAGCCGTAGTACCCGAGCCAGCCCACTATCGTCGCAATGCCGTAGCTCACGCGCAGCGGCAACTTGCCCACGGCCGCCGATACCACCCACCACGCCCGGTACTGGAGCGTGGCGCCCCACCGGCTCATTCCGCTCCTCCGAGGTCTGTGGGGCGATGCAGTGCTGATTCCCGTCACAGCCGTATCTTAGCCGCGCCGCCCGTCTCGATCGCCCACGCGATCCACCCGGCCATACCCCCTAGGTGTCATCCCCGATTCTTCCGCCGTCCACCGTTTTGTCACTCAAGCTCCACCCTTGTCACCCGATAGTCACCACAGAGACACCCTGCGGGAGAGCGGCACTCTCACCGGAGGGTCACAAGTACCAGGCCACGGAAAGGCCAAAGGGAGACACGAATGACCCGCATCATGACGAATGTGAGCGCAATCAACGGCCAGCGGAACCTGGCCCGGACTGGCCTGAAGATGGGCAAGACCCTCGAAAAGCTTGCCAGCGGCTACCGCATCAACCGCGCCGCCGACGATGCGGCCGGCCTCGCCATCAGCGAGAAAATGCGCGCCCAGATCCGCGGCAACAAGCAGGCCCTCCGCAACGCCCAGGACGGCATCTCGATGCTCCAGACCGCTGAAGGCGCGATGGACGAAGTCCACGCCATCCTCCAGCGCATGCGCGAACTGGCTGTCCAGGCCGCCAACGGCACCTACGCCGACAACGGTCCCGAGCGCACCAGCATCGGCGAGGAAATCGTCCAGCTCCGGACAGAGATCGACCGCATCGCCTATAGCACCGAGTTCAACGGCCAGAAGGTCCTCACCGGCGCGCTCTCCAGCGTCTCGGCAGGCGTGGCCGGCACCAACTTCGTCCAGGGCGAGACGATCAACTACGCCAACGCCGGCGTGACCGGCACCCACCTGGTCACCGGCGATGCGCTCCCCTCGGGCGCTACCCGCACCGCGACATTCACCACCGCCCCGGCAGGCAGCTACACGTTCGTGAACAATGGCGGCATCCTCGAAATGCGCCTCGGCAGCGCCACCGGGACGCTCGTTGCGACCGCGGCGGGCTTCGCTTCCGGCTCCACCATCGCAGGCGGCTCGGCAGGCTCCGTCGTCTTCACGAACGGCTTCACCGTCAACGTCACCACCGATCCCGGCGCCTACACCTGGAGCAGCTTCCTCGCCGATATGGCGGTTGGCGGCAACCAGAACCTGGCGATCAACGGTCTGACCCCGACAACCGTCACTGCCACCACGGCCCGCCCGCAGACCTACACGTTCACCTCGCCCGGCGCCGGCCAGCTCACACTCACCGGCGCCGACGGCACCTCGCAGACGCTCAATATCGCCGACCTGGTGGCCAACGAGACCCGCTCGCTCGACTTCAACCAACTCGGTATCTCCCTCACGCTCCAGACCGGACCGGCTGGCCGCACGGCCGCCAACGTCATCTCCGACCTGACGGGCGCGACCAACAACACCGTCATCATCGAGGGCACTGGCAACACGTCCACGCTCCAGGTCGGCGCCAACGTGCCCGATACCCTCTCGCTCGAATTCGTGAGCATGCTCAGCGAGAACCTCGGCTCCGCCGCCTACAAGCTCGGTGGCTCGTCGGGCCTCATCTCCACCATGGGCGACCAGGTGGTCCGTACCATCACCGATTCCCACAACCTGATGAGCGCGCTCGATGGCGCAATCCAGATCCTCAACAGCCGCCGCGGCACCCTCGGCGCCGCCCAGAACCGCCTCGAGCACACCATCAACAGCCTCGGCGTCGCCGTCGAGAACCTGACCGCCAGCGAAAGCCGCATCCG
>CAZRUZ010000013.1:0-26527 GCA_964603275.1 uncultured Anaerolineaceae bacterium
CTTCGCACTTCCTCTACAATCCGGCCACCACCAGCGGGAGGGCACCGATGTTCCAGCAAGGGAACTTTCGTGGGTTCGAGGCAGAACTCCGCGATCCCGGCATCGCCGTCATAACCTTCAACCAGCCCGAGCGCATGAACGGCCTGACCCAGGCCATCAAACGCGACCTCATCGAACAGCTGACCCAGGCCCAGATGGACGACCGTGTGCGGGTGGTACTTTTCACCGGCAGCGGCCGCGCCTTCAGCGCCGGCGATGACATCACCGGCCGTCCGCTCCCGCCCGGTACGGCCCTGGTCCCGGAAATCTTCCCCGGCCACCGCGAGGCGATCGGCACCTACGAGGGCCTGCGCGTCCTCTCGCAGACGTTGAATTCCGCTGTCCGCAACCTCGACAAGCTCAGCATCGCCGCGATCAACGGCATCGCCATCCAGACCGGCCTCTCGCTCGCCCTCGCCTGCGATTTCCGCATCGCCTCGAAAGAGGCCCGTCTCGGCAGCGCGACCCTGCGCTTCGGCCTCCTCCCGGATGAGGGCGGCCAGTACCTGCTCGTCCAGCTCTTGGGCGTGGCGAAGACAATGGACTTCCTGATGCACAAACGCATCGTGAGCGCCGATGAGGCGTTCGCGCTCGGCCTTGTGCACGAAGTGGTGGAGCCGGGCGACCTGGCATCCCGCGCGATGGAACTCGCCACCGAGCTCGCCAACGGCCCGCAGGTCGCCATGCGCCTCCTCAAGCGCACCATCTACAACGCCGCCGAAATGCCCTGGGCGCACGCACTCGATGACATCGCAGGCAAGACCTCCATCAGTGACCACCACCCGGATGCTCGCGAGGGCGTTGCCGCTTTCCGTGAACGCCGCGAACCGCGATTTAACCAGTGGTTAAACAAATAATGGCCTGATGCAACAGATCCCGGCCGTCGATACTGAAGCTAGCGCCGTGCTGTCACCCGTTCGTAACCCTGCACGGCCGGGAGCCCCAGAGTGTGGCCCGATACCGCGATGCAACACCGGCAGGGACCAGGTCCGCGCTTGCGCTGGCCCGCCTGGCCAGAAGATGCTGTGATTCCCGGAGAGAGCGCCGACCGCGGCGACCCGGAGGAGATCTGGATGCCCGCTGACCCCACCGGCGATGATCCGCAAGAGCCTCTGCCACCCTCCGACCTCCAGCGGCTCCTGCTCGACCGCCAGCGATGGGCCCCCCAGCATTCCTCGGCCGGCCGCGCCGATTCGGCCGTCCCCGGAGTGGTCTTCCCCCTCGCCCCGCCTGCTCCAGCGCCACCCGCTCCGGCGCCGTTTCCCGAAGCTGTCGCCGAGCCCCTTCCGCGCCAGCGTTCCGCGGGACGCCTGTTCCTGCGCGAACTCATCGAGACGGCCATCCTCGCGGTCCTCGTCTTCCTCGCCGTCCGTGCCAGCGTGCAGCACTACCGGGTCGAAGGCCTTTCCATGGAGCCATCGCTCGAGGACGGCGAATTCCTCCTGGTGAATTCGCTGGTCTACGACCGCTTCGATATCCAGGCGGTGGCCCGCTGGGTGCCGTTCTGGGAACCCGGCGAGCCGGCCGAACGCCACGCCTTCCATGGCCCCGAACGCGGCGACATTGTCATCCTCCATCACCCTGCATCGGAAAAGGCGCGCGACCTGGTGAAGCGGGTGGTCGGCCTCCCGGGCGACCGGTTCCGCATCGAGGGCGGCGTGGTCTACATCAACGGCCGCGCCCTCATCGAGCCGTACGTCAAGGAGCCATGGCGCGGCGACCTCAACGAAACCGTCATCCCGCCCGGCCAGTACTTCGTCATGGGCGACAACCGCAACAACAGCCTTGATAGCCGCGTCTTTGGCCCCGTCGATGAGGACCTGATCGTGGGCAAGGCGATGGTCAGCTGGTGGCCGCGCAGCACCTGGGGCGGCGTCCCCAACCAGACCCCCGAATTCGCCCCTGCACCCTGACGCTCCGGAGGATTGGAAAAACGGGCGAGAAATCCAATCCGGGCGGCGAGGATTGGAGTTTCTGCATATCGGTTCACCATGGTGAGCGGTATGGGGTCACCGGCTGAATTGGATCACCGGAGTGAACCGATTGGAGGTTGTGCGCATCCGGACTCGACAGATTGGAAAAAACTCCAGAGAATCCAAACTGTGAAGCCATCCGAATTCACCGAGGCGGCCCCGGGAAAGCTGGTCACCATCGAGAATGGCTGGGCCTTTGTCCCTGACCGACTGGGCCCGAAGCCGCCGATGACGTGGGACCTGGCAGCACTTCTCGATGCGGCGTCCCGCCGGCTGGGCGAATTGGTTGGACAGGCGCGGCTGATCAACAACGAGCAGCTCGTGATGGGGCCGCTCCTGACCCGCGAGGCCGTTGAGAGCAACCGCATCGAAGGCACGCACACGTTGATCGAGGAAGTTCTGCTCCAGCGTTCTGCCGGTCCCCCGCGGGATCGCGAAAGGGCCGAAGCGAACCTCGAGGTGCTCCGCTACGTCGAAACCCTCCACAAGGGACGCGAAGCGATCAGCGACGGCCAGCCATGGAGCACCTACTTCATCAGGGCGCTTCATCAGGACTTGCTGCAGGGCACCCGGGGAGCGGACAAGGATCCGGGGCGCTTTCGCGGCAAGCTGGTCGGCATCGGCAGGAAGGGGGACTCGCCGGAAGAGGCCCGGTACATTCCACCCCCTCCGGAATACGTACCCGACCTCATGCAGAACCTGGTCCACTACGCGGAAACAGCGACTGACGTGCCACCGCTCGTGGCCGCGGCCTTGATCCACTACCAGTTCGAGGCAATTCACCCGTTCGAAGACGGGAACGGGAGGCTCGGCCGCCTGCTGATTCCGCTGTACCTGCTCTCCGCCGGGGCCGTTGACCGTCCCATCATCTACCTCAGCTCTTACTTTGAAAGCCGTCGCGATGAGTACTACGACCTCCTCAAGGCAGTCAGCACGCACGGCGATTGGTCGGCCTGGGTTCAATTCTTCCTCCGGGCAGTGATCCATCAGGCCACCGATGCCCGCACCCGCGTCGAGAATCTGCTGACCCTGCGGGCGGACTACTCCCGGCGCGTGGAAGCAGCCTCGAAGTCGCAGGCGGCGCTGACCGCGCTCAACGTGGTGATCGAGCGTGTCTATGTGACGGCCCCGGAGATTGCGGCGGCGATCGGCAGGGACTACCGCACGGCAAAAGGCGCGCTGGAGACGCTTACGAAGCTCGGTATTGTCCGGCAATTGCCGGGAAGCTATCCCTTGCGCTGGGTCGCCGCCGAACTCATCGATGCGATCTACGCCGCCTGATGCCAACTCGCGCGTAGAATCCCGCCTCACGGGTCTGTCGCTTTTCTAGTCCCGCCCGCGGATCTAGAAAAGTGCGCCCCGCTCTTCCACCACGCTAGAAAAGCATACACCCCTTAGCAATTCCCCGGGAGGACCCCATGGTAGACATCCGCGACCTGGCAGAGCGCATCTGGAACGGCGAGGTCTCCACCCACGAGGTCCACCCCGTTGCCTGGCGCCAGCCCGAGGGCCAGGAGATCGCCCCCGGCCTCCTCTACTACAAGGGCCTCGCCAGCGCGAACACCATAGATACCGGCGACGGCCTCGTCATGCTTGATACCGGCGCCATCAACGATACCCTCCCGCTCCACACCGAAGTACGGAAGTGGCGCCCCGCCGTCCCCCTTCGGGCGGCCGTGTTCTCCCACCACCACGTCGACCACATCTTTGGTATGGGGCCGTTCGAACAGGAAGCGCAGGCCAACGGCTGGGGCCGCCCGCTCGTCTACGGCCACGAAGCGCTCGCCTGGCACTTCGACCGCTACAGGCGCACGCGCGGCTGGAACACCGCCATCAACCGTCGCCAGTTCGCCATCGACCTGCCCCAGTTCCAGTGGCCCGAGCACTACCGTTACGCCGATGTCACGTACAAGGACCGCATGGCCTTCTCCTGCGGCGACCTCACCTTCGAGCTGAACCATGCTCGCGGCGAGACCGAGGACGCCACCTGGACCTGGGTCCCCGAGCGAAAGCTCCTGTCGCCCGGTGACCTCTTCATCTACGCCGTGCCGAACGCCGGAAACCCGCAGAAGGTGCAGCGCTACTCGGGCGAATGGGCGGCGGCGCTGCGCCGGATGGCCGCCCTCGGTGCCGAGATCATGCTCTCCGGCCACGGCCTGCCCATCTTCGGGGCCGACCGCATCAGGGTTGCGCTGCTCGATTCGGCCGAGCTGCTCGACTCGATCGAAGCGCAAGTGCTCGCCCTCATGAACACCGGCTGCACGCTCGACCGCGTCATCCACCAGGTCGAAATCCCCCGGCATCTGCGCGATAAGCCCCACCTGCGCCCGGTCTACGATGACCCGCAGTTCCTGGTCCGGAACGTCTGGCGGCTGTACGGCGGCTGGTACGACGGCGAGCCCGACAACCTGCTCCCGGCTCCCCGCGCCGAGCAGGCGCGCGAATGGGTGGCCCTCGCCGGCGGAATCGACCGCGTGCTCGAACGTGTCGCCGCGCTCAAGACAGAAGGCAACCTGCGGATGGCCTGCCACCTGGTGGAATTCGCGGTTATTGCCGAGCCCGGCTCGCAGCCCGCGCACGCGCTCCGCGCCGAGGTCTATGCCGCCCGCTCCGTGCTCCAGGAGTCCTCGATGGCGCGCAACATCCTCAACCACGCGGCGCAGGCAAGCCAGCAGGGCAAGCGCGACCTCGCGGGAGAATACTGACCGGGAACGTTGGGGAGAAGTGGAGCGGGCGAAGGGAATCGAACCCTCGTCTCAACCTTGGGAAGGTCGCGTTCTGCCATTGAACCACACCCGCCCGGGTGCGAACGCCGAACAGCGTATCATCCTCTCACCATCTGTTCGAGGTACCCCTGCATGCCCATCCCGAAGGAACTTTCCCTCACCCCCGAAGAACTCGACGAGATGATGCTCAGCTCGTGGAACATGCGCGTCGCCAGTATTGGCCCCGGCACGCGCATCAACCTCACCCCGCTCTGGTTCGGCTGGGCCCAGGGCAAGATCTTCTTCTACTGCCGCGGGCAGAAGGTCGTGAACTTCCGCCGCAACCCAACCGCGACCATCCTCGTCGACCGCAACGAGCGCTTCCCGGAACTCCAGGGCGCGATGTTCCAGGGCTCCGCGAAGGTGCTCGAAGATGCCGATGCCGAGGCCGCCGAACCTGGCATGGAGGACGTCCGCTGGCAGATGGGCACGAAGTACGCCGGCGGCCACGGCGAACCGGCCGAACCGCGCAAGAACGAGACGACCGCGCGTGGCCGCCACTGGCGCTGGGTGGTCTTCACGCCGGCTCGCACGGTCACCTGGGACAACAAGAAGATCCGGCGGTAGGCATCGAGTATCGAGGGCCAAACTGACTTGACGGGCGGTCTACCATTACACGGGTCGTGACTGAGAGCGGTGAGCCCCCTGTTGGCCGTCCCGTGATTCGGCCGTACGCGTGGAAGCGAATGGCCGAACGGAACATTCCGGAAGAGGCCGTGCCATGGGTGCTTACGCATTACCACACGCGCCGGCCAGCTCCGCCCCGGAGGAATGCCGGCCCAACCGAGATATTCATTGGCGAATATCTCGGTCGAAATCTAAAGGTGTACGTAGCGCGCGGTTCCAGCCCGCCATTCGTGAAAACGGTAGTCTGGGAAGGCGACGAGTGACTCAGGAGGCAACCCGTGGCTGAGGCATCCGTTGAGTACGACCCCGAGGCCGACGTGCTGTACGTCCGGCTGGCACCGCATGCCAGGGTTGCGAAGACACACCCACTCGACGATATGCGTCTTATCGACTACTCGGAGGACGGTGCGGTGGTGGGCATCGAATTCATCGATGCCAGCGAGGGCGTCGAGCTCAGCGACGTGCCGTTCGCACGCAAGGTCGAGAAAATTATCGGTGATGCTGGCCTGGGGCTGCCCGTCTTCGCCTGACTCCCGGCAGCTCAGCCCGAGACCGGCCGGCCGACGCCCAGGTAGCGCACCCCGGCCGTTTCCACCGCTGCCCGGTCCAGTGCATTGCGCGCGTCGACGATGAGCGGCGCCAACCTGCCCCAGTCGAGCGAGGCGTAAGCCCGGTGGTTCGCATGCACCACCGCCACGTCGTAGCCGGCGAGTGGCAACGGCGCCGGCTCGAACCCGAGCTCGCGCACGCCTGCGTCGCTCATGAGCGCATCGTGGCCGGCCACGCGGGCGCCCCGCCCGGAGAACTCGCGCAGCAGGTCCACCGCGTTGGTGTGGAACGTGACGGCAACGTCCGGCCGGAAGGTGAGCCCGAGAACGAGGACGCGCTTTCCTTCGAGCCCGCCCAGCAGGTCCGCGACACGGTCGACCACGTAACCCGGCATCGCGTCGTTTACACGCCGGCCCAGCGCCGAAAGGGCGCTGGGGCCTTCGCCCTGCATCAGGAAGCGCGGGTAAACCGGGATGCAGTGCCCGCCGACGCCCGTGCCCGGCACGTGGATGTGGGAGTACGGCTGCGAGTTTGCCGCGCGGATCACCTCCGCCACGTCGATCCCGTGCACGTCGGCGATCATCGCGAGCTCATTCGCGAGCGCGATGTTCAGGTCGCGGTAGGCGCCTTCGGCCAGTTTCGAAAGCTCCGCCGCCTCGGCGCTGGCCAGCTCCATCACCTCGCCACCGAAGACCTCGCGGTAGAACGCCGCCGCACGGGCGCCGCCCTCCGCGTCCACGCCGCCAACCACCTTCGGATACTTCGTCAGGTCCTCGATCACGCGCCCCATGAGCAACCGCTCCGGGCTGAAGGCCACGTGGAAATCCACTCCCAGTTTCTTCCCGCCCGCTTCCAGCCGCGGCGCGAACAGCCGGCGCGTGGTGCCCACGGGCAGCGTCGTGTCGAAGATGCAGAGCGTGCCCGGCTGGAGCGCCCCGGCCACGTCGTCTGCCGCCGCGAGCAGGTACTGGAGGTCGGCGCGGCCTTCGCCGTCGATATCCACGCGTACGGCGAAAAGCACCACCTGGCACTGCGCCACCGCGCCCGCCGTGTCGGTCGTCGCCGTGAAGTTCCCCGAGGCGACCACCTCGCGCAGCATCGCATCGAGGCCCGCCTCGTCGGGGATGGGGTTCTCGGCGCGGTTCACCCGGTCGACCAGCGTCCCGTTCACATCGCAGCCGAACACCCGGTGACCTTTCGAGGCGATGGTCGCAGCCACCGGCAATCCGATCCGCCCGATGCCGACGACCGCGACGTTCATGGTGTGGCTGTTACCTCTTCCACCCGCACCGGCATGCCCGTTTCCCCGGAGCGCACCAGCGCCTCAGCGACGGCAAGGGCGGCCATGCCATCCTGCGCGCTCACCGGCGCCGGGCCGCCGTTCACGACCGCGTCGCGGAAGGCTTCGAGTTCCACCCGCAGCGGTTCGCGGTTGGCGATCGGGTAGCGCGTCATCGGGCCCTCGGTCACGCTCGCGTAGCTGCCCTCGCGCGCGGCCGCGGCGTAGTTCTCGTAAAAGGCCAGCGATTGGGCCGCGTAGTCGACCAGGAACATGCCGCGTTCGCAGAGGACGGTGAGCGAGCGTTCCTTCATCGGGGTCAGCCAGTTGATATCGAGCAGGCCCATCGCGCCGCCGCGGAAATCGACGAACCCGGCGAACAGGTCCTCGTTCCCCGTGGCGATGTGGCTGCGCGATTCCGCGTAGACGCGCTCGATTTCGTCGCCGAGCAGGTAGCGCATGATGTCGATGTCGTGCGGTCCGAGGTCGTGGATGACGCCGACATCGCGGATGCGGTGGGGGAACGGGCCGACGCGTCGCGCGCGGAGCTGGAGGACGCGCCCGCCCTGGCCTTCGTCGAGCCGTTTCTTCAGCTCGCCGATGGCGGGGTTGAAGCGCTCGATATGGCCGACCGTGAGCAGCACACCAGCGGTCTCGGCGGCCCGGGCGATGCGGGCGGCGGCAGGCAGCGAGGCGGCGATCGGCTTTTCGACCAGGACGTTCGCGCCAGCCGCGATCGCCTCCAGGGCGACCGCCTCGTGCAGCTGGGTCGGGACGACGATGGAGACGAAATCGGGCCGGGCCTCGCGGAGCAGCGCCGCCGCATCGGCAAAGCCACTGATGGGCCGGCCGCCGATCGCCTTCTTCACGCGCTCGCCATCGGCATCGGCCACGGCGACCAGCTCAACGCCCGGCGTATCGCTCAACACGCGGGCATGGTTCGCCCCCATCGACCCGAGCCCGATAACCGCCGCGCGAAGAGGTTCAGCCATCGCAGTGGAGCGTATCGCGGGCGCAGCAAAGGTGCGAGGTAGGGACGAAGGATGACCATCCGAGGCGCGCCAGGGATGGCGCGCTGCGACGTCTGTCGCCCGAACGCCCGCACACTCACACCCCATCATAGGCGCGCGCGTAAGCAAGCGCGGGGATGCCACTCCCCCGAGCGGCGAAACCATCCAACCAACCATCCGCGGCGCGCCAGGGGATGGCGCGCCGCGACGTCTGTCCCCCGAACGCCGAACCCGCCCCACCCGGTGGACTTCGAACTTCGTCCTTCGCCGTTGGCGCCCCCCTACCCCTGAGCCTCCAGCGCCTCCTCATCCGTCTCGAACACGTACACCACCAGGTCGCCGGCTTCCCAGCGCTCGCCCGTCTCGCGGACGCCCGCCGCCGCGGTCTCCCCGGGGTCGTAGAGCAACCCGAACACCTGCTCGTAGGCGCTCACCCGCCCATCCGCCTCGAGCGACGCCTCGACATGCACGAGCGGAATGCCCTCGTCCGGCAGCACCAGGAACGTATCCAGCGGTCCCCGCTGCTCCTCGGTGATGAGCTGCCCGAGCGGGTCGCCCTCGGCATCGCGATAGATCCCGTCGAGGATGTCTGTGTCGTGGTCGTGCCGGAACGGCCGGCCCATCTCCGCGCGGTAGAGGATGCGGCGATGCCGCCGGTCGCCGGTCAGGTATTCGCTGGGGGTTTCCTGGTCTGTGGCCATGGTTCACCTCGGTCTGGTTGGTCCATGGTCGCCCATTGCCGGGGTGCCCGTCACGGCCGAGCCGTCCGGATTCGCTGGCCCGTTCGCCCGCCGCCCGCATCGCCGCATCCGCTGGCGGAAGGCCCTGCCGCTCTGCCTCTTGCACTCCCCCGGGCGATCCGCCACCATGCCATTAGCACTCATTGACAGGGAGTGCTAACATAGCCTCCGCACAACACAACACCCCTCATCGAGGTACTCATGGCAAAGCAGCTCCTTTTTGACGAGGAAGCGCGGCACTCGCTCAAGCGCGGTATCGATGCGCTCGCGGACGCCGTCAAGATCACCCTTGGGCCCAAGGGCCGCAACGTCGTCCTGGACAAGAAGTTCGGCGCACCCACCATCACCAACGACGGTGTGACGATCGCCAAGGACATCGAACTCGAAGACCCCTTCGAGAACATCGGCGCCCAGCTGGCCAAGGAGATCGCCTCCAAGACCAACGACATCGCCGGTGACGGCACCACCACCGCCACCGTCCTCGGCCAGGCGATCGTCCAGGAAGGCCTCAAGAACGTTGCCGCCGGGGCCAACCCCATGGGCCTCAAGCGCGGTCTCGAAGCCGGCGCCAACGCCCTCGTCGAGGCGATCAAGAAGAACAGCATCAAGGTCACCGAGCGCAACCAGATGGCGCAGGTCGCCACCATCTCCGCCAACAACGACCCCTCCATCGGCGCCCTCATCGGCGAGTGCATGGAGAAGGTCGGCAAGGACGGCGTGATCACGGTCGAGGAGTCCAAGGGCATCCAGACCGAAGTCGAGTACGTCGACGGCATGGCCTTCGACCGCGGCTACATCAGCCCCTACTTCGTGACCAACCCGGACCGCATGGAAGCGGTCGTCGAGGACCCCTACATCCTCATCACCGACAAGAAGCTCAGCTCGGTCCAGGAAATCCTGCCGATGCTCGAGAAGATCCTCCAGGTCACCAAGAACGTCGTCATCATCTGCGGTGACCTCGAAGGCGAAGCCCTCGCCACCCTCGCGGTGAATAAGCTCCGCGGCACGATCAACATCCTCGCGGTCAAGGCCCCGGGCTTCGGTGACCGTCAGAAGGACAACCTCGGCGACCTCGCGGCCCTCACCGGCGGCCAGGTTATCTCCGAGGAGATCGGCCGCACCCTCGAAAGTGTCGAGATCACCGACCTCGGACGGGCCCGCCGCGTCGCTTCCAGCAAGGAAGAGACCACCATCATCGAAGGCAAGGGCAAGAAGAAGGATATCGACGCTCGCGTCTCCCAGATCCGCGCCATCCTCGAAGAGGCGAAGAGCGACTGGGACCGCGAAAAGGCCCAGGAGCGCCTCGGCAAGCTCGCCGGCAGCGTCGCCGTCATCAAGGTCGGCGCCGCCACGGAAGTCGAGCTTAAGGAAAAGAAGCACCGCGTGGAGGACGCCCTCAGCGCCACCCGCGCCGCCGTCGAAGAAGGCATCGTCTCCGGTGGCGGTGTCGCCCTCATCAACGCCCTCCCCACGCTCGACAAGGTCAAGCTGGACGGCGATGAGGCGACCGGCGTCCGCATCCTGCGCCGCGCCCTCGAAGAGCCCCTCCGCCGCATCGCGATCAACGCCGGCAAGGATGGCTCCGTGGTCGTCGAGGAAGTCAAGAAGCTCGGCAAGGGCCAGGGCTACGACGCCCAGAAGGACGAATACGGCGACATGGTGGCCAAGGGCATCATCGACCCGGCCAAGGTGACCCGCTCCGCCGTCGAGAACGCGGTCTCCATCGCTGCCATGGTCCTCACCACCAACTGCCTGGTCACGGAGAAGCCCGAACAGCAGGCTCCGATCCAGGCCCCGCCGATGTACTAACCCGGCGGACACCCCCCTCCCGGCAAGCCGGGACTGACGGTGGACCAGTACCCGAGGGGGTGGCGCGAAAGCCCACCCCCTCGTGCTTTCTTCCGTCGCTCGTTCCACGGAGGTACTCAAGGTGCGCACGGAAAACGGTCTCGAAATCGACGCTCGGACAATGGAGACGCTGCTGACCCAGGGCGAGCTGACCACCATCGGCTTCACCCTCTTCCCCGAACGCCTCCTCATCGATGTCCGCACGAACGACACCGATGGCCAGTGGGTCGGCATGGTCGACCCCGTCCCCTCGGTCCAGGAACGCTACATCTGGCTTGGCCGCCACCGCGGGAGCTTCGGGCCGCCCCAGGGCTTCAGCTACTTCGTCTGGCCGCAGACGGTCCGCGGCCTGATCGAAAGCGGGAAGCTCGCACCGCTCCGCTCGCGCCTGACCCCCGAGGGCAACGCCGCCCTCGATGCCGCGCTCGAACACGCCCTCGTCCTTGAACGCCGCGCGATGGCCGAGGCGGTGCGCGGCGGCGAAAACTGGCCCACCCTCTGGGAGGCTCAACCCTGAAACCCCCTCCGCCGATGATCAGGTGATGAGCGCAGCAAAGAACCTGTACATCCCGGAACGCCGTCGCGTGGTCATCCGCGGCCAGGTGCAGGGCGTCGCCTTCCAGATCTGGCTGCGCACCGTTGCGCATTCGCTCGCGCTCGGGGGCAGTTGCCGGTTGCTCGAAGACGGCACCTGCGAAGCGATCGTCCAAGGCCCGCGTGACCTTGTGAAGCAATTCGTCGTCGCCTGCAAGCGCGGTCCCGCCGAGGCCTCTATCGACGGCATCGACCAGGAAATCCTCCCGATCGACGGCCGCCTCGGAAGCTTCCACATCGAACGCTCCTGACCCTGGTTCAGACAAGATAAAGGCACTGGATTTCACCATTTGCGTGTCGCTGGTTGATATTGGGTGCCGTCGGTAGCCTGTAACGCATGTCGCAGTGGTCCCTGCTCACCAACCACGCCAACGTCCTGCTCTGTATCACGGAAGAGCCGGACATCCGCCTGCGCGACCTCGCCTCGCGCGTCGGGATCAGCGAGCGCGCGGTCAAGCGGATCGTTGCCGACCTCGAGCAGGCCGGGTACCTCGCGCGTGAGCGGCACGGCCGCCGCAACCACTACGAAGTCAACACCGCTGCCACCATCGATGGGCCGCTCGCGCAAGGGTTGCAGCTGGGCGCACTGATCACCGCGCTCCTCCCGATGATCGCCAGCGCAATCTGACGTTCTTACCCGGTCACCCGTTCGAGCATCACCGCGGCGGCCCGTTTTGCGCTGCTCAGTCTCTCCACCTGCGGCCCTACGCACCCCGGGCACCCGTCTTCGCATTCGCACGTCCTGACGAGTTCCAGGCAGGCGGCAAGCAGGCGCCCGCGCGCCTCGAAGAGCTTGTCCGCCAGGCCGACGCCCCCGGGCACCATGTCGTACAGGAACACCGTGGGCAGCTCGGTCGAGGGCGACCGCACCTGCGCATCCGCGCCGATGTCGCCGGCATCGCAGAGGCAGTAGATCGGCGCCAGGTTGCGGGCCAGGTTGCCGATCCCCAGCAGCCCGCTGGCCACGTCATCACGCCCCAGTCCGCGGGTCGCCTCCTCGTCGAAGGTGACCCAGCAGGCGGTCGTGTGCAGGTTCTCCTCCGGGATGGCGATTTTCCCCCAGCCCACGTTCTCGTGGGTGTTGAGCTTCACCTTCTTGAAGATGGTTGCGAGGAAGGTGATCGCGACCTCGCCGGTCTCGACCGCCCCCGCCCGCTGCCGCTCCTGGCGGAAGCTCTCCAGCACCTTGAGCTCGATGGCCAGCTGCGCATCGGTGTAGTAGTCCACGGCCACCGGCGTGACGAACGCCTTCTTGTCGTCCCAGTCCAGGTACTCCACCTGGTACTGCTGGCCGCGGTGGATGTAGATGGCGTCTTCGTGGATCAGCAACGGCGCGCTCGGCCTGTCGCACTCGCCGATCACCCGCGGCGTTGGCCCCTGTTCAATGATGACGAAGTTGTCCGTGCTGGCCGAGCGCAGGCTGACCTGTTCGGCCGGATACGCTTCGCTCATCCAGTGGTAGCGCCCGTTCGCCTTCTGGACGATCCCCTCCTCCGCGAGGATGTCGAGCAACTCGCCCGTGTGTTCGCCGAAGACCTCCCCCTCGGCGAACGGTAGCTCGAAGGCCGCGCACTTCATGTGGCTCGCCAGGATGAGCAGGTTGTCCGGATCGATCAGGCCGCGCTCGACAGGGGTCTCGAAGGCGAAGTCCGGGTGCGTCGCCACATACTGGTCGAGGGGGCTCGATGAAGCGACGAGTACCGAAAGCGACGCCTCGCGGCTCCGCCCCGCCCGCCCGAACTGCTGCCAGAGGCTCGCCAACGACCCCGGATAGCCCGTGACCACACTCGCGCCCATCCCGCCGATATCGATGCCGAGTTCGAGCGCATTGGTCGCTACCACCCCGCGGATCGTCCCCTCGCGCAGCCCGCGCTCGATCGCCCGGCGCTCATTCGGCAGGTAACCGCCGCGGTAGCCGGTCACCCGCTCGGGGTCGCCGGGCTTGCTGCGCAGCGAATCGCGCAGGTACGTGAGGAGGATCTCCACCCGCGTGCGGCTCGGGGCAAACACGATCGTCTGCACGCCCGCCCGGATGAGCTGCGCCGAGACGTCGCGCGCCGCCTTCAGCGATGACTGGCGGATGCCCAGCTCGCGGTTCACCACTGGCGGATTGTGGATGACCACGATCCGTTCGCCTGCGGGGGCGCCGTTGTCGTCCACCAGCTCCACATCGTCGCCGGTGAGCGCCCGGGCGAGCTCGTCCGGGTTGGCGATGGTGGCCGAACAGAGCACGAACGTCGGGTCCGAACCGTAGAACTGGCAGATCCGCCGCAGCCGCCGGAGCACGTTCGCCAGGTGGCTGCCGAACACGCCCCGGTAGGTGTGCAGCTCATCGATGACCACGTAGTTCAGGTTTTCGAACAGCTGCATCCACTTGGTGTGGTGCGGCAGGATGGCGGCGTGCAGCATGTCCGGGTTGGTCAGCACGATGTGCCCGGCGGTCCGCACCGCCCGGCGCGCGTCGGCCGGCGTATCGCCATCGTAGGTGAAGGTGCGGATCTCCTCGCCCATGCTTGTGATCAGCCCGTGGAGCTCATCGAGCTGGTCCTGCGCCAGCGCCTTCGTCGGGAACAGGTAGAGCGCCCGCGTCGATGGGTCCTTCAGGACCGCATCGAGTACTGGCACGTTGTAACAGAGCGTCTTGCCGCTCGCCGTCGGGGTGACCACCACGCAGTTCCGGCCGGCGGTCGCATGGGCCACGGCTGCGGCCTGGTGTGTGTAGGGCCGGTCGATGCCCCGTTTCCGGAGCGCCGCCACCAGGCGGGAGTCCAGCCCCTCCGGCCACTCCGCGTAGCGCGGGGGGCGCTCATCGATGCGCCGAACGGTGGTCTCGCTGCGGCGCGCCTGCAGGTCGGCCACCACCTTTTCGGCGATGACCGCCGGCGGGATCGGCCTGACGGCCGGGACGGGATAGGCGGGTGGCGGTTTCGCCATGGCTGCCCCCAATCGCACAGATGTTCGGATTATAGGGGGCTCGGGATCTATTGGAAATGAACGCGGACGGGGGGCTCGGCCTATACGTCGGCGAAGTAGTCGCTGTCGACGGCTTTGACTTCGTAGCGTGCGGTCACCGTCACCGCCACTCCGGCCTCAAACATCAGTCGGGATAGCTCTTCGCCGTCAATGAGAACAACGCGTTTCTCAATGCGGTCCACGTAATCGCGCGCGTCCTTGGAGAAGGTGGAGGTGGTTATGAACACGCCCTTGCGTGCACGAAGACCTTCCAGACTCCCAATGAACGCCTGCACCTCCGGTCGTCCCACGTTGTTTGCCCACCGCTTCGCCTGAACGTAGACCAGTTCCAGGCCGAGCTTGTCTTCTCTGATGACTCCATCCACTCCACCATCCCCGCTCCGGCCAATTGCTTGCGCCTCGCCAAACGCGCCGCCGTATCCGAGCCTGACGAGCAACTCCACAACGAGCCGTTCGAAGCCGTAGGGGTCCATCGCCCGCACTCTCGTCAGAAGGTCATCCTGCACGCCCTGGCGGTGCCTCGTGTGGCTGGAACTCATCGCTTCCTCAGGCGTGAGGGTGGTAGTCGCTTCGTCGGGTTGGGTCGGTGGAGTCTCGCCGACGTCCCCGAACTGTTCGACCCAGGCCCGGTACGGTTGGAATCGCATGAGGTATTCGTCGTTCAGCGCTTCAATGCCTGACTCCAGGACATCCCTTCCTTCGTCCGTGATGCGGTCTATCCCTCGCGACGTGGATTCGACCAGCCCTGCCTTGCGCAACCGTACTCTCGCCCACCCAATGCGGTTTCGGACTGTCGTTTGACGGCCCGACGGTAGGTGATGGGCGAGCTCCTCTTGCGTGAGCTGGAACTGCCGCGCGATCGCGGCGAGGAACTGGTCGGTGTTCTTCGGATGGCCGTCGGCAAGCTCGCGAAGAATCGGTAGCATCATGCGATCGTATGTTGGTATCACGGTCCGCGTAGCCTACCAGCGTCCCGGCGGCCCGCAAACTCCTCCCCCGGATGGTCCGGGTTGCTCACGCCGCACGCACGTTCCGCACATTCCCGTGTAGAGTAATACTTGGAGGTCAGGTAATGACCAGAAGCACCACGATTACCAGCAAGGGCCAGGTAACAATCCCCAAGGAGGTGCGAGACCAGCTTGGCCTCAGCCCCTCCGACCGCGTCGAGTTCGAAGTGCATGGCGACGTCGCCATCATGAAGCGCCGCGCCCGCCGCGTGCGCGATGTCGCGGCCGTGGTCCCCGCTCTCGGAATCCCGGATGAGGAACTGGCCGAACGGGTTCAGCGGGAACGGGCGGCCCGCTGGCGGAAAAAGCAGGAATGAAGTTCGTCGACGCCAACGTGTTCATTCGCGCCGTCACCCGGGATGACCTCGCCAAGTCTGAGCGCTGCCTTGCGCTCTTTGAGGCGGCGGAACGCGGCGAAGTCGAGCTCTTCACGAGCGAAAGCGTCTTGGCTGAAGTCGTCTTCGTGCTCTCCTCGCCTTCGCTCTACAGGCTTCCCCGTCAGGAGGTGGCCGCGCTCGTCCGGCCCTTCGTCGAAGCCAAAGGTCTGCGTATGGACTTCAAGAGCTGGGTGTTGTCCGCGCTCGACATGTACGAACAGTCGAACCTCGATTTCGAGGACGCACTCTCCGTGCAGCATGTCCTTCGCAAGCGTCTCGACGCCATCATCAGCTATGACCGCGACTTCGGCCCCGCAACCGGCGTAGTCCGTGAAGAACCCTGACCATCGTTCTTTCCTCCTTCATCTCGCCCCGGATGCTACCCTCGATCACAGCGCCCTCATGACAGACTCCCACCCCGACGAACGGCCGCAGCGGCGGCGCGAATACTCCGGCCCGGGTTCAACGCTCGGGCTGGCCGCGCTCATCATTGCCGTTGTCGGCTTTGCCATCTGGTGGTTCGAATTCCGCGCCACCGATAGCGCTGCCGGCCCCGGTGTCCCCGGGCTGGGCATTATCGCGCTCTCCGAAAGCCTCAACCCGACAGGCCGGCCGCCCGCCGCCCGCGAAGGCCGCGCCGCGCCGAACTTCAAGCTCCAGACTCCGGAGGGCGAGACCCACACCCTCGACGAGTACCGCGGCAAGTACGTCCTCCTCAACTTCTGGGCGAGCTGGTGCGGCCCCTGCCGTGGCGAAACGCCCGACCTCCAGGACTTCTACCAGATGAACGCCGCCCGTGGCGCCGTGGTCATTGGTGTCAACCAGCAGGAACAGGCGGCCACCGCCCGGGCCTTCGCCGCCGAGTTCGGCGTCACCTACCCGGTCCTCCTCGATACCGCTGGCGAGGTGAGCAACGCCTACCAGTTCCCCGGGCTCCCGGCCACCTTCCTGATCGACCCGCAGGGTGTTGTCGAGCGCGTCTATCTCGGCCGGATCACCCCGGACCAGATTTCCGGAATCGAGGAGCAGATCCCGTGACCGCCCGCCCGAGGACCACCGGCCCCACCCGACCGATCGAACCCGGTGGCCTCGATCTCTTCGGCTGGGCGTGGAAGCTGCTCACCAACGTGAAGTTCGCCCTGCTGCTGGTCGGCATGGCCCTGGTGGCCGGGCTCATCGGTGTCGTGCTCCCGCAGGTGCCGGGCCCGATGCGTGGCAACCCTGCCGCGCGCTCTGCCTGGCTCGAACTCCGCAGGGATACCTACGGCCCCTTCACCGGCACGTTCGATGCGCTGGGCCTGTTCGATGTCTTCCACTCGGCCTGGTTCAACGGTCTCTGGGCCCTGATCATCCTCGCCGTCACAGTCTGTACCGTCAGCCGCTTCCGTCCGACCTGGCGGTCCGTCCAGCGTCCCCAGCGCACAGTCCCCGATAGCTATTTCGAGCACGCCCACCACCGCGCCGAGTTCGCCCACGCGGACGGCGCCGGGCCAGTCGAGGCGCTCCTCCGCCGCAAGCGCTACCGCGTCGAACACGTGACCCGCGAGCGTGGCGCCACCTACCTCTTCGCCGACCGCTTCGCCTGGAGCCATTACGGCACGTTCGTCAGCCACCTTGCCCTGCTCATGCTGCTCATCGGCGCCCTGCTCACCGTGTTTGCCGGGTTCGACCGGACCCTCGTGGTCGCCGAGACGACACCCGCCGCGCCGGTCTTCGAAACCCCCGGGCCGAACCAGGTCTTCGTCCGGATGGTCGAGGCGAACCGGGGCCTTGATGCCGGCGGCAACATCATCGACTACCACAGCATCATCGAGGTCCGCCGGGGCGAGGAGACGGTCACCTGCAAGACCACCGTCAACGACCCCTGCTCCGCCTTCGGGTACCGCATCCACCAGGCGGCCTGGTTTAACGACATCGCCCGTCTCCGCGTTGAGGCGCCAAACGGACAACCGCTCTACGACGACATCGTCGACTTCGAGAACCAGACCGCGCTCGTCCCCTTCCTGCGCGTCAGCACGGTCAATGGTGACGTGCTCTTCAACCAGCAGCTTCCCCAGATGGCGACCGATACCGGCGCGTCGCCGGAAAGGGATGATGACTCCGCCCTCTCGCTCCTGGTCTTCCCCGATAGCCTCGGCTCCAGCACCACCGCTACCTATGCGGTCGGCTGGCAGTTCCGCGATGGCACGATGCACGTCTCGATGAGCGGCGCCGGGCTCACGCCCATCTCGCTCGATCCCGGCGCCACCGTCTTCGTCGAGGGCTACCGCTTCGACTTCATCGAGGTTCAGGCGATCCCGGTCCTCAGCGTTGCCGACATGCCCGGCGCCCTTGGCGATGAAGTGACCATCCAGATGCCGACGGGCCGCGATGGCGTGCCCTACCTCCTCCTCACCGGGGTCAGTGTCGATCCCCTCGTCCTCGCCCCGGATGCGCCTGCCGGGAACGAAGAAGGCTATACCTATACCTTCCGCGGACAGGTCGAAGCCTCGGGGCTCAGCATCCGCCGCGACCCCGGCGATACCTTCATCTGGATCGCCGTTGCCATGGCCATGGTGGGGCTCGCCATCACTTTCTACCTGCCTCGCCGCCGCCTGTGGGTGAAGGTCACGCCCACGCGGGTCTACCTGGCCGGGATGGCGGAACGCACCGCGCGCTTCTCGCGGGAGCTGCGGCTCCTGGGCCACGAACTCGGCTCACGCGATGCAGCCCGCCCCGAAGACCTGACCCGCGGCGAAGACTGAGAGCCCCGCCGGCCGCGCTATTCCGCTGAAGGGGGTCCCGAGCCCTCGCGCCGCCCGAGGCCGCGCAGGCCATCCGCCCACAGCTGGCTCAGGTGGATATCGCCAACGCCCGCGACAAACATCCACGACAGCACCACCACCACACCGCCCATAATCATGTCGAAGAAGTAGTGGTTGCCGGTAACCGTCACCGCCCACCACATCACCACCGACATGGCGACGGCCGCCGCCCGCACCGGGCGGCTCGAGGTGTTGTACCAGACCGCCATGGAGGAAAGCAGGATCCACCCGAAGTGGAAGCTCGGGAGCGCCGCGAGGTCATTCACGAATGGCCCGGGCTGGAAGTAGTTCACATTGCTCGCCGCCCCGTGCACCGTATCCACGAACCCGAAATCGTAGCCGTAGCTCTCCATCAGCCGCGGCGGCGCCGCCGGCAGGATCCAGTAGCTGACCACGCCAACCACCGCCGAGACGAACATCACGTTCCGGACGAAACGGAAGCGGACGGGGTCCTTGAACACCAGCCAGATCCCGATAGCGGCCATCACCGGGTAGTGCAACCACGCGTAGACGAAGTTCGCGATGGTCATCGCCCAGCCGTGATCGAGCCAGAACGCCTGCCAGTGCGCCTCGCGGAACAGCCCGACGCTCTGTTCGAAGCGGATCAGCTGCAGGCTGCGCCCCACCGATTCGTCCACGTCCGGCGGGCGGATCCCCCGGAGGAGGAAGTAGAACGCCATCACCACCGCGGTCAGGCTCAGCTCGCTTGCCGCCACGCGCCAGCGCCGCCACACGGCGGTGGGCCGTCTCGCTTCCTGTGGCGCGGTGCTTGCGATGGTCACTCTGGTGTGTCCCCTGCGGTCCGGACCCGTCACGTTCGTTCACGTGACGTTCATGAATAGCTGGCAGTCACCGTACCAATGCCGGGCAGGGCTGGCAACGGTATCTCTGAGATCTCCTTCATAGAGCGCGCAGCGGACCCGCCGCGCTCGCCTGGTCGCGCAATCACACGCAGAATGTTAGTGAACCGTATGAATGCGTGCCCCCGCCGAGCACGAAACCGCTCGCTGTCGCATACTCAGATCGGACCGAAGGGATATCCCTGTGAGCACGATGACCGAAGACCGCGACGAATCCCTCCCGATGCCCGCGACTGACGGCGAGATCCTGGCAATGCCGCGCTGCAAGCGCTGCAACCTGGCCTACCTCCCCGCGAAGTCTTCAAGCGCCCTGCGTCTCACCTACTGCAGCTTCCTCTGCGAACTCGGCGACCTCGGATTTAGCATGGCCGGGCTCGAGCACATGGAGCGCGTGCCCCGCGAGGCCCCGGCGGAACCCATCGCGGCCGAATAGCGCCCGCGCTTTCTCCCTCTACCCCATCTCCAGCACGATCTTCCCGAAGTTGGCATTCGTGGCCATGTACTCGTGTGCCGCCCCCGCCCCCGCAAGCGGGAACACGCGGTCGACTACCACCTGCATCCGCCCGCTCGCGATATGCGGAAGTACGGCCTTTTCGAACGCCCGCGTGGCCAGCGCTTTCTCTTCCAGTGGGCGTGCCCGAAGCGTCGTCCCGCGCACCTGCAGGCGCTTTTGCAACAGCACGCCGATGTTCGCCGTCGTGCTGGCGCCGCCCATGAGCCCTACGATCACCATCCGCCCCTGGCGCGCGATGGCCCGCATGTTCTGGTCCCAGTAGTCCGCGCCGATGACGTCGAGGATGACATCGGCCCCGGAGCCTCCCGTGGCCTTGAGCGTCTCCTCGGCGAAGTTGTCCGTGCGGTAGTTGATCCCCACGTCCAGCCCCAGTGCCCTGGCCCGCGCGAGCTTCTCATCGCTCCCCGCCGTGCCCAGCACCAGCCGAGCACCCAGCAGGTTCGCGATCTGGATCGCCGCGACACCCACGCCCGAGCCCGCGGCGTGGATGAGCACCGCATCGCCCGCGCTGATTGCACACTGGAGGAGCGCGTCATGCGCGGTGATCCACACCTCCGGCGTGGCCCCTGCCTCGGTCCAGCCCAGGTTCCCGGGGACCTTCATCGCCAGGCGGTGGTGTGTCACCACCATCTCGGCATAACCCCCTCCGGCAAGCAACCCCATCACCCGGTCCCCGATGGCGAAGCCTTCCACCCGCTCGCCCATACCCACGACCTCGCCCGCGAACTCGAGCCCGGGGACCTCGACAGCCTGTGCTCGTCCCGGCTGCGGATAGCCGCCCGCCCGCTGGAGCAGGTCGGC
This sequence comes from uncultured Anaerolineaceae bacterium, assembly GCA_964603275.1. Classification (GTDB taxonomy): domain Bacteria; phylum Chloroflexota; class Dehalococcoidia; order Tepidiformales; family Tepidiformaceae; genus Amarobacter. The sequence goes on from CAZRUZ010000013.1 coordinate 20,761, forward strand.
ACGGTTAAGCCCCGCCGCCCGGACGCGCACGAGCAGGTCCTCCGGCCCCGGCCGCGGGTCCGCAACGTCAGCCAGCTGGAGGACCTCGGGCCCGCCCGGGCGGGTGATGGCAATCGCTTTCATGGGTGGTGCCGTCTCCTGGGTTAGTCCCGCGCAGCCCGCAGTATACGGAGGGCTGTTCGAACGTGAGGCTGGCCCCACCCGTTGCGGCATCCGAGTGCCGCGTTCAGGGTGCGCAACTTCGCTGCCACGGGGTGGTTGCACCGCGCTGCCAGTTCGTCGTATGTTGTCCGTAGCTGGATAGGACGGCGCCGGTACCCGGCGTTCACCAGCACCCCCTAATCGTCCCCAGGGCTGTTTCACCAGACATCACGCAATGCCACCTCGCCCATCACTTCCCCGGGCACAACACGCACGCACACGGTAGCTCCACATTGGAAGAAACTGACATCCAGGAACAAGTCAACAGCACAAATGGCGCGAGTTCGGCCGATTCGGCCGAGCCCGCACCCGCGCCGCGCCGCCGCACCCGCGCCGTCAAGACGGCGCCGCCCGAAGCGGACATCGTCGATGTCGCCGCCGAAACGCGGCCCGAGTCGAAGCCGTCGTCGCGCGCCCGCTCGGCCGCGGCGGTCGCCGAGCCCGAGGCCGGGCAACCCGAGGCCGATGAGGCGGCGCCCACCCGGCGTGAACGCCAGTTCCGGCGCGAAGACGGCGCCCAGCGTGAAGATGCCCAGCCCCGCGATGACGCGCAACCGCGTGAGGGCCGCCAGTGGCGCTCTCGTGATGGTGGCGAGCGGTCCGAGGGCCGCTCCGAGCGCCGCTGGGGTGACCGCGGCGCCAGCGAACGCGGCGAACGCCAGGACCGCAGCGAGCGCCCGGAACGTCCCGAACGCCCCGAGCGCGACAACCAGCGCCAGATGGCCCCCCTCAACATCGCCGAGCTCGAACAAAAGACCCGCGAACAGCTCATCGAAATCGGCGCCCAGATGGGCCTTGAAGAGGCCGGCGTCCTCCGCAAGTCCGACCTCATCTTCCGCCTCCTCCAGTCTCAGGCCGAAGCTCGGGGCAACGTCTTCTCCGGCGGCTTCCTCGAAGTCAGCGACGATGGCAACTACGGCTTCCTCCGCGGCGAGTCCATGCTCCCCGGCCCGCACGACATCTATGTCTCCCAGTCCCAGCTCCGCCGCTTCGCCCTTCGCCCCGGCGACTACGTCACCGGCCAGGTGCGCCACCCCAAGGACAACGAGAAGTACTACGGTCTCCTCAAGGTCGAAGCCGTCAATGGCATGGACCCCGAGACCGCCAAGCGCCGCCCGTACTTCGAAAACCTCACCGCCATCTTCCCCAACCAGCAGTTGAAGCTGGAAACCACCCCGGACAACCTCACCCACCGGCTTATCGACCTCATCGCCCCCATCGGGCGCGGTCAGCGCGGCCTCATCGTCTCGCCGCCGAAGGCCGGCAAGACGATGCTCCTCAAGAACATCGCCAACGGCATTTCCACCAACTACCCGGACGTCCACCTCATCGTCCTCCTCATCGGCGAACGCCCGGAGGAAGTGACCGACATGCAGCGCAGCGTCCGCGGCGAAGTCGTCAGCAGCACCTTCGATGAGCCGGTTGAAGACCACACCCGTGTCGCCGAAATGGCCCTCGAACGCGCCAAGCGCCTGGTCGAAGCCGGCAAGGATGTCGTCATCCTCCTCGATTCCATCACCCGTCTCACGCGGGCCTACAACCTCGCCCTGCCGCCCAGCGGACGCACTCTCTCCGGCGGTGTTGACCCCGTCGCCCTTTATCCCCCCAAGCGCCTCTTCGGCGCCGCCCGCAAATGCGAGGAGGGCGGATCGCTCACCGTCCTCGCCACCTGCCTGGTCGATACCGGCTCCCGCATGGATGAAGTCGTGTTCGAAGAGTTCAAAGGCACCGGCAACCTCGAACTCCGGCTCGACCGCAAGCTCGCCGAGCGCCGTTTCTACCCGGCCATCGATGTCCAGGGCAGCAGCACCCGCCGCGAAGAGCTCTTGCTCGACGAGAAGACGCTGAAGGGTGTCTGGCTCGTGCGCCGCATGACCGCTATGATTTCGCAGAACTCGCCGAACCAGCTCGAGGCAACCGAACGGCTGCTCGAGCGGATCGCGAGGACAACCACGAATGAGGAGTTCCTCTCGGGTCTGAGGACGGACCTCTAGGAAACCCCTAGGGGCCAGGCGTCTCCGCAATCAGAGGCTGCGGGGATAGCGCGTAAAGGAGAATGCGGGCAAGGTTAGCCAGTGCTCAGCCCGTGGAGGTGGCTTACCCCGCCCGCCACGGCCTGAAAATCGCTTATGGGTATTGAGGGAACACGGACACGGTCCCACGCGCATGGGAGGCGCCACGGGCGACTTACGGTTCACGTCCTCATCGTGATGCTGTCGCTCGCTGCTGTATTTGGCGCGGCCCGCTTCCCTGCCTCGTCTGAAGCCTCAACCCTCTCCTCGGTCCCCTCGTTCACCCTCTCCGGTGTCGCCGGCAGCAACCAGTCCCGTGCCGCCACCTACTTCCGCCCCGGCGCCTCCACCCAGACACTCGGCTCCGTCGCCGCCATCGCGGTCCGCTCCGATGTTGCCAGCCAGCGCGCTGTTGGCGGCGTCTCCCCCGCTTCGTCGCTCTCATCCGGTGTGACCGTCGCCGCGGCCACCTCCGGCGAAGTTGGCGCCGGCCTCAAGCCCCTGGCCGAGATCATTGACCCTCGCAGCCCCATCGTTGAGTACCGCACCCAGGCCGGAGACACGATCAGCGGTGTCGCAGGCAAGTTCGGCGTCACCGTCCAGACCCTGCTCGACAACAACAAGACCGTGACCAACGCCAACCTCATCCCGCGCGATATGGTGCTCGTTATCCCGCGCAAGGACGGCATCCTCCACAAGGTTGGCTATGGCGAGACGGTTGATTCCATCGTCGGCCAGTACGACAACATCACCGCGTCCGCCGTTGTCGATTACAAGCCCAACGGCATTAGCAACCCCTCCGACCTCCAGGACGGCCAGTACCTCCTCCTCGTCGGCGCTACACCGAAGCCACCCCCACCGCCGCCGCCGCCACCACCCGCCGCAGTCGCCAGCCCAAGCGGTCCCTCCGCCGGCGGCAACGCCCCCACCGCTGGCAGCGGCCGGTTCTCGGCGTTCCCCATCGGCGCATGGAGCGGTGTGAGCGATGAGTTCGGCACCTTCCGCGGCGAAGGCCGCATCCACGAAGGTATCGACCTCGACCTCTACGCCTATGGCCCGTCGCCGCTCTTCTCCGTCTGCAACGGCGTGGTCACCACGGTCGAGTACCTTACATACAGCTACGGCTATTACGTGGTCATCGATTGTGGCGATGGCTGGACCACGCTCCATGCCCACATGAGCGAAATCCACGTCAGCCCGGGCCAGCGCGTCAGTGCCGGCGGGATGATCGGCCTCTCCGGCCTCACCGGCTACACCACCGGCCACCACCTGCACTTCGAAATCCGCTACTTCGGCGGCGCCGTCAACCCGCGGCTCTACATCGGCTTCTAGCCACCGCCGTCTCGCGCCTCGCTCATCGAACCCATCCCAGCGTGGCTGCTAGCGCCGGGCACCGTGTACGCTGATCCCACACCACATGTACGTGCCGCTCGATCACCCGCTGCTCAACCGTTTGCGGGGCCAGGTGCTCTATGCCGCCGGGCCCATCGGCTCCACGCTGCTCTCGTTCAACCTCGGCCCAGAAGCCTATGTTGCCCCCGATGGCGAAGCTCACGACGGCTGTCCCGAGTGGCTCAACGTCTCCAGCTCGGAAACCCTCGAACGCGTCTACCACATGTTCTATTCCGCGGGCCTTGACGCGGTCGACTCCTGCTCCTTCGGCGCGAACGAGGTCGTCCTCGCCGAATTCGGTCTCGTGGACCGCACGCGCGAGCTCAACCGCCTGGCCGCGCAGGTCATCGGCCGCGTGCGTGATAGCTACAGCACGCCGGAGTGGCCGCGGTACGCATTCGGCACCATTGGCCCGGGGACGAAGCTGCCCAGCCTCGGCCACATCACCTGGGACGAGCTCGTCCATGGCGCCCGCGAGCAGTGCATCGGCCTCATCGAAGGTGGAATCGACGTCCTCAAGATCGAGACCTGCCAGGACCTCCTCCAGACCAAAGCCGCCATCGCCGGCGCCGCCGAGGCATTCGAGTACACCGGCAAGCGCATCCCCGTCATCGCCAGCGTCACCATCGAGACCACCGGCACCATGCTCCTCGGTTCCGATATCGGCGCCGCGCTCACCGCCCTCGACCCGCTCGATATCGTCGACATCATCGGCATCAACTGCGCCACCGGCCCCGAGCAGATGGTCGAACACGTCCGCTACCTCGCCGAACACTCGCGCCGCCCGGTCTTCATCGCGCCAAACGCCGGCCTCCCGGAGGTGGTCGACGGTCAGGCCTGCTACACCCTCACGCCCGATGAGTTCGCCCGCTACCACGAGATCTTCGTCGACGAGTTCGGCACCAACATCGTCGGTGGCTGTTGTGGCACAACGCCAGCCATGTTCGAATCCGCAATCGCGAAGATCGGCCGCAACCGCGCGCCGAAGCGCCGGCCCGCCGCCAGCGCCTTCTTCGGTGGTGAGGCCGCCCAGTACGAAGCCAACGTCTCTTCCATCTACACCAGCGTCTCCCTCGAACAGGAGACCTCGTTCCTCGTCGTCGGCGAGCGCACCAATGCCACCGGCTCCCGTGCCTTCCGCGACCTCCTCCTCGCTGAAGACCTCGATGGCATGGTCGCCCTCGCCCGCGAACAGGCCGCCGAAGGCGCCCACGTCCTCGATGTGATGGTCGACTACGTTGGCCGCGATGGCGTGGCCGAGGTCGAACGCGTGGTCAGCGCCTTCCGCACCCAGTCCACCCTCCCGCTCGTGTTCGATAGCACCGAGGTGGCCGTCGTCGAGGCGGCACTCAAGCTCTATGGCGGCAAGGCGATCGTCAACTCCATCAACCTCGAAGATGGCGAACGGAAGATCACCCGGCTCCTACCCCTGATCCGCCGCCACGGCGCCGCCGCGGTCGCGCTCACCATCGATGAAGAAGGCCAGGCGCGGACCGCGGAATGGAAACTCCGCGTCGCCCGCCGCATCTATGACATTGCCGTCAACCGTTACGGCATGGAACCCGGCGACCTGCTCTTCGACTGCCTCACCTTCCCCCTCTCGGGCGGGCAGGAAGATCTCCGCGGTGACGCCATGGAGACGCTCAACGCCATCCGCCAGCTCAAGACCGAATTCCCCGGCGTGCACACCGTCCTCGGTGTTTCGAACTGTTCGTTCGGGCTCAAGCCCGCCGCCCGCCGTGTCCTCAACTCCGTGTTCCTCTACGAAGCGATCGAGCACGGCCTCGATGCTGCCATCGTCAACGCGAAGCAGATCCTCCCCCTCAACCGCATCCCCGGAGAGCAGCTAGAAACCGCCCGAGACCTCATCTACGACCGCCGCCGTGAGGGTTACGACCCCCTCCACCACTTCATCAGCCTCTTCGAAAACGTCGAAGCGGCGAAAGAAACGAAGGCCGACCGTGCGGCCCTGCCGGTCGAAGAGCGCCTGAGGCAGCGCATCATCGACGGCGACCGCCGCGGGATCGGGGACGACCTCGAGGAGGCGCTCAGCCACTTCGACCCGCTCACCATCATCAACGAGCATCTGCTCGGCGGGATGCGCGTCGTCGGCGAGCTCTTCGGCTCCGGCAAGATGCAGCTCCCCTTCGTCCTCCAGTCCG
>CAZRUZ010000014.1:0-7577 GCA_964603275.1 uncultured Anaerolineaceae bacterium
GGGAGATTGCTTCGCTGCGCTTCGGACGGGGGTGATCCGGGGCCGTGCGCCCGTAGGGGGCTAACGGTCTAGGATCCGGCCATGGCGGAGAGCCCCGCCCGGGGAGCAGGCGATGAACCGGCGAACGCGACCGGCGGGCTCGCCATCGCCGCGGCGATCGTGGCGTTCGGGTTCATCGGGTCGCGGCTGCTTGGTGTGGTGCGGACCATCGCGATCGCAGACGCGTTTGGGTCGAGCCCGGAGCTCGACGCCTACAACATCGCGTTCCGCGTCCCGGACCTGATCTTTCAGGTGCTTGCCGGGGCGACCCTGGGCAGCGCCTTCATCCCGGTGTTCTCGCGCCTGTACCGGCGGGAGGGTTCGGCCGAGGCGTGGCGGCTCGCCAGCCGGGTCCTGAACATCGTCACGGTCGCGACGGCCGCGCTCTGCGTCGTGGCGTTCATCGCGGCGCCGGTGCTGGTACCGCTGCTCGCCCCGGGGCTGGGGGAGGATATCGGCCGGCGGGACGAGCTGATGGACGAGGCCATCGAACTCACGCGGCTGATGCTGCTCTCGCCGTTGTTGTTCGCGGTCAGCGGGATGATCACGGGGATCCTGAACGGGCGCCAGCAGTTCCTGCTGCCGGCGATCTCGCCCATGCTCTACAACCTCGCGATCATCTTCGGCGCTGTGTTCCTTGCGGATGAATGGGGCGTGAAGGGGCTGGCCGCGGGGGTGGTTATCGGCGCCGGGTTGCACCTGGCCGTGCAGGTGCCCGGGCTGTTCCGCGAGCGCATGCGCTACGAACCGGGTTTCGGCTGGGGCGATGCCGCGGTGCGGGAAGTCGCGCGGCTGATGGGCCCGCGAGTAGTGGGTCTCGCGGCAGCACAGGTGAACTTCGTGATCACCGGGTTCTTCGCCTCGAAGGTGGGCTCATCCGCGATTTCAAACCTGACGTACGCGTGGCTGCTGGCGGGGTTGCCGCTGGCGCTGTTCGGGATGGCGCTCTCGACGGCGGCGTTCCCGAGGCTGGCCGACCAGGCGGCCGACGAGGACCTGGAAGCGCTAACCGCGACGGTCTCGCGGGTGCTCAGGGTGATCATGTTCCTGACTGTGCCGGCAGCGCTCGGGCTGGCCATGTTGCGCGAACCCGCGACGGTGGTCCTGCTGGAGCGTGGCGAGTTCCTCCGCGGAGACTCGCTGATCACCGCTGCGGCCCTGGGGTGGTACTGCCTCGGGATCGTGCCGCAGGCGGGGATCGAGATTCACAGCCGGGGGTTCTATGCGCTTGGAGACACACGCACGCCGGTGGCGACCGCGATCGCCGCGGTCGCGCTCAACCTTGCGTTGAGTGCTGTGTTGTGGTCGGAGTACGGGACGGAGGGCCTCGCGTTCGCGGTCTCAGCGGCGGCGTGGCTGGAATGGTCCGCCCTGTACTGGCTGTACGAGCGGCGAACGGGCGCCGAGCTCTGGGGCGACCTCGAGGAGATTGCGGCGATCAGCGTATGCGGGGCAGCAATGGCGCTGTTCCTCGCGATTGCGCTGGTGGGCTTCGACATCGAGAGCAGGGCAGACCATGCCCTGGTCGCCGTCTCGGGGGCCGTGGCCGGCGCGGCGTTCTACGCGGGGATGGCGCGCCTCTTGCGCGTCGAGGAGCTGGAGGAAGCGACCGCCAGGATCAGTGCGCGGTTAAGGTGATCGGCGGGTGGCCCGCCGCGGGAGTATGGTAGCGCCGTGCTGAAGAACGTCTTCGCCTGCGGGAACCGGGAGCGGGTCCGACGCGGGTTGATCCTGTTGATGATCGTTGCGGTGGCCTACGTGCCGGGGGGAGTGGCGCTTGCCATGCTGCTCAGCGGGGCCGAGTGACGGCTGAGGGCGGCGCCCATGGATAAGGACCTGGCGGTCCTGCTGTTGATTATCGCCGTGCGCGGAGGAGTGCCGTTCCTGGTGTTCCGCTGGCAGTTCGCGGGAGGGCTGCTGTGCATCCTCGCGGACGCGAGCGATTCGATCCTGCAGGATGCACTGGGAGCGGAGCCACTCGAAGGGCACTACCACCTGGTGGACAAGTCGTTCGACACCTACTACCTGCTGTTTGAGGCGATCGTGGCATATCGCTGGCTCGACCCGCTGGTGCGCTGGGGCGGGGTGGCGCTGTTCGCCTTGCGGGCGGGCGGCGTGGTGTTCTACGAACTGACGGAGATCCGCCAGACGTTCCTGGTGACCCCAAACGTGTTCGAGAACTTCTACCTGTGCGTGGCGGGGTTGCGTTCAATCGACCCGGAATTCCGGATCCCGTCCTGGCGGTGGCTCGTGGGGATCGTGGTGTTCGTGGGCGCGCCGAAGGTGCTGCAGGAATACGTGATGCACTACCGCGAATCGGCGACGTGGCACTTCGTGAAGGAGAACATCCTCCTCTGGCGGTAGCCCGGCAGCCGGGCCGTTATGACTCCTTCGGGGTGAGGCCCGGGCGCTCGCCGCGAAGGCCGCGGACCGCGAGGTCGACGCCGCCGAGACGGCGCATCCCTTCGACTCGGCCGGTGCCGCGGTTCTGGGCCATGAGCATGTAGTCGGAGAGACCCGATTCCAGCGAGTTCGTGTAGCCCATGAGGTCCTGGGTCTTGTTTGCGGCGGCCTTGGACATGCGGACGGCCATAGGGCTGTTTTCGGCGACGCGCAGGGCGTAGTTCACGGTCTCACGCTCGAGATCGGCCAGGTCATACACGCGGTTGACGAAGCCAAGGTCCCGCGCTTCATCAGCGGTGAGGAAGCGGCTTTCGAACATGAGCTCCTTGGCCTTACGGGTGCCGACATCGAAGGGCAGCGAGAAGTACTCGAGGAGGGCGGGAAGGAAGAGAGCGTCCTTCGCGGCGAAGACGAGGTCGACGCAGGAGGCCATCATCCAGCCGGCGAAGATGCAGTAGCCCTCGACCATGGCGATGGTGGGCTTGGGGGCGTTTCGCCACTTGACCAGGAGGTCGAGGTTGTAGTGCTTGAAGTTGTCGTAGAACTCGAGGCCAGAATCGCCAATGCCGCGCTCCCTGCGGGCTTCAGCCTGTTCTGGCGTGCCGAGGTCGTGGCCGCTGGAGAAGTTGCCGCCGGCGCCGCGCGTGATGATGACACGGACCTCGGGATCGGCGACGGCGCGGTCCATGGCGATGTCGTACTCATCGAGGAGGCGCCAGGACTGGGCGTTTCGGTACTTCGGGCGGTTAAACGTGATCCATGCGATCGGCCCATCGGTGTGGTAGAGGATGTCGTTGAGTTCCACGAGCGTGCCCCCGGGGTGGTGTTGGGTGCGGAGTTTACGCCGGGGGCGGGCTCTCGTCCGGGCAGCGCCGGAGACGTCCCTGCCGGGTCGCTTTCGTGGCCCGTGCGCCAATGCCGCGATACCATAACGGCACATCTTCCCCCGGAGCGCCCCTTGGACGCGTACAACATCACCGTCGTTGGCGGCGCGGGCATCGTGGCCCGCGAATTCCTGAGCCTGCTCGAAAGCCGCGGCGTGCCGGTGAAGCGGCTTCGCCTGCTCGCCACGGCCCGCTCGGCAGGCAAGGTGATCGAGTTCCGGGGCGAGAAGATCACCGTGGAAGAGACGACGGCTGTGAGCTTCACAAAGGACGACGACGTCGTGTTCCTGTCGGCTTCGGGGTCGGCCTCGAAGGAGTACGCGCCCATCGCTCAGGCCAATGGCAGCCTGGTGGTCGACGACTCGAGCGCCTACCGGATGGACCCGGCTGTGCCGCTGGTCATCCCGGAAATCAACGCTGACGACCTGGAGTGGCACAAGGGCATTGTCAGCCAGCCGAACTGCACGACAACGCCGATGGTGCTCGCGCTCAACCCCATACACCGGGTGAACCCGCTCAAGCGGGTGGTGGTGAGCACCTACCAGGCCGTCGCCGGGGCCGGGGGCGCCGCGGTAGATGGCCTCCGCGCCGAGACCGTGGCGGCGCTGGACGGGCGGCACGAGCCATCGGGGACGCAGAAGCGCGAGATCGCCTTCAACGCGGTCCCGCAGATCGACCTCTTCGCCGAAGACGGGTACACGAAGGAAGAGATCAAGATGGCCAATGAGACGCGGAAGATCCTGCATGCGCCAGGCGTCGCGGTGAGTGCAACGTGCGTGCGCGTCCCGACGTTTTTCGGGCACGCCATGTCGGTCTGGGCGGAATTCGCCGAGCCGATCAGTGCCGAGGAAGCGCGCCGGCTGATGGCCGCCGGGCCGGGGTTCCGCCTGGTGGATGACCCCTCGCGCGAGGTCTATCCCACGCCGATGGATGTCGCCGGGACCGACGACGTGCTCGTCGGCCGTTTGCGCGCCGACATGTCGCTGCCGGGGGGGATCACGTTCTGGACGGTGACAGACAGCATCCGGAAGGGCGCGGCGACCAATGTGGTGCAGATTATCGAAGAGTCGGCGCGGCGGGGGCTGGTGCGGCGGGGATCGCTTTCGAGGCCATAGCCACGTTGCTGCTGACGTTTCACTAGCTGGTTGGCTGCGCCTATAGGCGGTGACTCTGCCATAATGCGCGCCAATACCTTCGGAGTACCTGACATGGCATTTACGGTGAATCCCGACAACTTCCGCTTCCCCGCGGAGTTCGCGGGGGGAGTCAAGGGGAAGCGCGTCCTGATCTCTGGCGCCGGCAAGGATGGCGGGCTGGGCCAGTCGTTCGCGCTGGCTGCGGGCCTCAATGGCGCCGAGAGCGTGGCCGTGCACTTCCACAGCTCGTACGAAGACGGGCTCGACCTGGCGGACTTCCTCTGCGCCCAGGGCGTGAACGCGTTTCCGCTGCAGGCAGACGTGACGAACATGGGCGACCTGTGGGCAACGCGGAGCTACGTCATCGAGAAGATGGGGGGCACGCCGAACCTGGTGATCTGCAACTCGGGCCTGACGGAGAAGGGGTACTCGTTCGGCCGGTCACTGCGCGAGGTTGAAGGTGAATCCCAGGCGAAGCGGCGGGCGCGGGTGCGCCAGGCGTTCGTGAGCAACCTGGAAGAGAGCCGGGCGGTGCTCGACACGAAGATCGATGGGTTCCTCGCGATGACCCACCTGTGGTCGGGCGAGGCGGTGTACGCGAACGAGCCGCTGCAGATTGTCTACATCTCCTCGCGGCAGTCGATCGACCCGGGCATGAGCGTGCCGGGCTACGCGATCGCCAACTGGGCCGTGCTGCAGCTCCCGCAGGTGCTGTCCGTGAACCTGGGCAAGGCCGCGAGCCTGGTCTCGGCGTTTTCCGTGATGTACCCGTTCGTGCGGACGGGGATGACGAACGAGTACGCGGAGAACCCGAAGGTCTTTGGACGCTGGCAGCCGCGCATGCTCGAGACGTTCGAGGCGGCCGAGGCGTTCATGCAGTTGCTGGCGCAGCCCGCCGAGGCGACGAACCAGGGCATGTTCGAGGTGATGGTCGAAGAAGAGCCCTCGCGGGGCGAACGCGGCGTGAAGGTGACCTGGCAGGAAGTGAAGCTCAACATCTCGGAGACGCTCGCATCCTGGAGCGACACCCCGCTGACGTTCGGCTAAGCGGAACTCCAGCACGCATCAACTGGCGGCTGGTCCTGGTTTTGGCCGGGACCAGCCGCTTTTCTGTGTGCCTGGCGCCGGTGAATCCGAGCCTCGAAACATAAACGCGTTCTATCGCGCCCCAATGTTCTGTCACTTGTGAAGCCACTGACGACGATAATTCCGGGGGCATATCAAGGGATTGTGAATGGTCGCCCGAGTCGTCATAAGATGCTTGGAATCGGCGGCGGGGACAGGTACATTTCGCGGCGTTGGAGGCGGGGTGGTTGAGAGCCACCACGCAGGCGGGGAAAGGCCAACCGGCCTGGAATCGCTGAAGGCCAGCCCGGGAGCCTCGGCCCCCGAGATGGCCACCGCCAGCGCGGTCACGCAGAGGCAACTCAGCGTGGCAGGGTGGTACCGGGGCATGGCGCCGCAAGGCCGCCGGCCAGGGAAGCCCCCGGGGAGCTGCAAGGCTCCCGGCAGTGCGCAGCGGTGCAGGCGTCAGGTTCAACGCGACCGCGGGTGCAAGCCCCGGCAGGCAGGTCAGGCGCCAGTGGTCCTCGACAGACTACCTCCACGAGCCAAAGGGGCCGCCTTTCACCCGCAGGGGCTGGAAGCGGCCCCTCGGCATTTCCGGACGATCGCTACTGGCAGCCACCAGGATGCCCGGCTAGAGTGCGGCGAGCGAGAACAGGAGGGCCTGATGGCAGAGTTCGACATCCCGGCGCCGATGACAGGGACGGTGAGGGAAGTGCTGGTCGCCATCGGCGACGTGGTGGCGACCGGGCAAGAGATCGCGATCATTGAGGCCATGAAGATGGAGATCCCGGTCGAGTGCCCACGAAGTGGGACCGTGACGGTGATCGGGGTGAGCGCGCCGGCACGGATCGAAGAAGGGCAACTGCTGCTGCGGCTGAGCGACTGAACGGCGAGAGCGAAATCGGCATTCTGCGCACGGGTGTGTTAGGCTTGAACACAGAGCACGCTGTGGCGTGCCGCGGTACTACCTCAGGCTGCTCCAGGTTGCGGTGATTTGAGGCGGTTCCCAATCGGCCTCACTTCGCTCAGCAAATACTACGGAGTCCATTTTTCTGCTAACCCTTCGCACCCCCTCTACCGCCGCTGAAGTCCGCGACGGTACCGCCCCGCAGCCGGCCCCGGCCGCCCCGGAACGCCTTGCGTTCAAGGATCTCGGCCTCGGCAACGACCTTGTGCAGGTCCTCCGCCGCGGGGGGATCACTCAACCCACACCCATCCAGGCACTCACCATCCCGGACGCCCTTGAAGGGCTCGATGTCTGCGGCAAGGCGCGCACCGGTTCGGGCAAGACGCTGGCGTTCGGGCTGCCGCTCATCGAACGGACCGGGCGCAGCGCACCGCGGCGCCCCCGGGCGCTGGTGCTGGTCCCAACGCGGGAACTGGCAACCCAGATCCTCGAAGCGCTTCGCCCCCTCGCGATAGCGCGGAAGGTGCGCCTCGGCACGATCTACGGCGGGACCTCAATCAACCGCCAGGCCGACATGCTGCGGGCGGGGATCGACATCGCGATCGCCACGCCCGGGCGCATGTTCGACCTGCTCCAGCGTGGTGCGCTGACGCTCGACGACCTGGAGATGGTGGTCATCGACGAAGCCGACCAGATGGCCGACCTCGGTTTCCTGCCGCAGGTGGAGCGCATCCTCGACCAGGCCCCGAGCGGGCACCAGACACTCCTGTTCTCGGCGACGCTCGATGGCGCGATCGCGACGCTCATCCGCAAGTACCAGCATGAGCCGGTACACCACGAGGCGACGACCGAAGACGAGCCCGAATCGGCGATGGAGCACCGTTTCATCGGTGTCGAATTTGGCGAGAAGACGAATGTGGCCGCCGCCATCACTGCGGGACCGCAGCGGACGATTATGTTCGCCCGGACCCAGCGTGGGGCCGAGCGCATTGTCCGCGACCTCGGGCGCGCAGGTGTCGATGCCGGCGTGATCCATGGCGGGCTGAGCCAGCCCAAGCGGGAACGGGCGCTCCAGGCCTTCACGCGCGGGCATGTCCGCGTGCTGGTGGCGACGAACATCGCGGCGCGCGGTATCCACGT
>CAZRUZ010000014.1:7677-12306 GCA_964603275.1 uncultured Anaerolineaceae bacterium
AAGATCCGCAAGCACTTCATCAAGATCCTGACCGGAGACCGGGTGCTCGTGGAGCTTTCGCCCTACGACCTGACGCGCGGGCGGATCACGTACCGGTTCAAGTAATGCGGAGGGGGTGGGACTGCGGTCCCGCCCCCTTCTTGCTTCGGATCACTCGCGGGGGAGACCAAGGCCGCGCGTCGCAATGACGCTGCGCTGGATCTCGCTGGTGCCGCCCTCGATCGTATTGGCCACGCTGCGCAGGAGTGCGTACTGATAGGTGAGGGCGGGCGATCCCTCGCTGGCCGCCTGGCCCCCCATCCCGAAGATCTGGACCGCGGTGGCGGCGATGCGCTGCTGCATCTCCGCGCCGAAGAGCTTGGCCATCTGGGACTCCCGGGTTGGCGCGATCCCGGTCTTCTCCTGCTGCGAGGCGATGAAGTAGGCCATGTTGCGGAGGATCTGGACGCCGATGGCGTGCTCGACCAGACGGTGGCGCATGGGGCTGTTGGCGCCTGCTGGCGAGCGGCGGAGGTAGGCGACCAGGTCATCGACCATGCGCCGGGCTGTAGATGTTGCCCCGATCGAAGAGCGTTCGAAATCGAGGCCGACAGCGACGTTGTACCAGCCACGATTCTCCTCGCCGACAAGGTTCGCGGCGGGGATGCGGACGTCCTCGAAGAAGATCTCGTTGAACTCGTGAGTGCCCGCCATGTTCGTGAGCGGACGGACGGTGATGCCGGGGGTGTCCATCTTGATGGCGAAGGTGGAAATCCCTTTGTGCTTGGGTGCATCGGGGTCGGTGCGAGCGGCGAGCCAGCCCCAATCGGCATAGTGGCCGAAGGTGGTCCAGATTTTCTGACCGTTGATGATGTAGTCATCGCCATCGCGGACGGCGCGAGTCTGCATGGCGGCAAGGTCGGAGCCCGCACCGGGCTCGCTGTAGAGGGTGCACCAGAGATCGGTGCCATCGGCGATGCGGGAGAGGTATTGCGCTTTCTGGGCGTCGGTGCCGTAGAGCATGACGACGGGCCCGACCCAGGCGACTCCCATGTTCACCGTGCCGGGGACTCCGTGGTAGGCCATCTGCTCGTTGAAGATGAGCTGCTGCATGGGTGAGGCGCCGAGGCCACCGAACTGTTTGGGCCAGGGGAGGGCGAGCCACTGCTTCGCCGCCAGGCGCTTCATGATGTCGCGTTCGACGGCAAGCCTACCGGCGAGCGTGTCATGATCGGTGTCCCAGCCGGCGGGAAGGCCCTGCGCGATGAAGCCGGTCACCTCCTGCTGGAATGCGGTCTGTTCGGCGGTCAGGCGGAAATCCACTGGTCGTCTCCACGATGCGTCAGGGTTTCGCGGCCGGGCCAGCCACGCGCGTTCGAGGATAGCAGCGGCCCGGGAGAATGGTTTGTGAAGATCCCGGCACGGGCACAACAAATCGTTGACGCCTCGACTACACTGGTTGGCGGCCACGGGCCTGGCCCGCGACCCGAACGTCCGGTGTTCTGAGGGCACCAGAATCGAGGTCTTTGGTCATGACTTTGTATCTTGGCTACTACCGGCCAACCCTGAGCTTCCAGGCTGCGGAAGAGGCCCGTTACCGAACGGGCGACACCAAGATCGACCCCAAGCTGATGCAGCTGGCGGTCGACCTCCCGCTCCGGCTGCCGGCCGGGTGCAGCATCATCGGGTCGTTTGGGCCGGCTGGTGGCGCCAGCGAAACCCGGCCGTCAGTCATGGTCGTTGAAACCAACGACATCGCCCACCTCAACTTCATCACCAGCTACTATGGCGGCTTCCTGCAATTCCAGTGGGTCCCCGCCATCTCGGTTGGCGCCGACAAGAACCAGCGCGAGCAGTGGCGCCAGTCGGTCGAGGCGCCGGCCACCACGATGCGGTAACATCCCGCCCTCAGAACACCGCCGCATCACACCACGGGGACCCGCAGCCGAACGGTTGCGCGGTCCCCGCGGTCTATAATCGGGCGATGCCACCAGCAACCAGCGGGAAGCCGCGCCTCGTCGTGCTCGACTCGCACGGTATCCTGTACCGCGCGTTCTTCGCGTTCGCGAACTCCGACCATCCGCTGATGACCTCGAAGGGCGAACTCACCTTCGCCGTGCACGGCTACGCGGAGACGTTGATCCGGGTCCTCGACCTGCTCAAGCCGACGCACATCTGCGCAGCCTGGGACGCCCACGGGAAGACCTTCCGGCATGAAGCGAGCGAGGCGTACAAGGCCACCCGGCGGGAGACGCCTTCGGAGCTGCTGCGGCAGATGGAGCGCGTGCGGGAGCTGCTCGACGCGTTCAGCATCCCCGTGTTCGAGGCGCCCGGTTACGAAGCCGACGATGTGGCGGGGACGATCGCGAAGCGGGCCGCGGCCCAGGGAGTCGAAACCTACATCGCGACGCTCGACACGGACCTGGTGCAACTCATCGGGCCGAACGTGAACGTGTTCATGTTCCGTCCGTACCAGCGCGACACGGTCGACTACAACGAGCAGCGGGCGGCCGAGCGGTACGGCTTCAGCCCGGCGCACATGATCGACTACAAGGCGCTGAAGGGTGACACGAGCGACAACGTCGAGGGGATCCGCGGGATCGGCGAGAAGACGGCGACCGACCTGATCCGGCAGTTCGGCGGTGTGCCGCAGATCTACGACAACATCGAGCTGGTCCGCGGGGCGCTCAAGCAGAAACTGATCGACGGACGGGAGACCGCATTCCGGAATCTCGACCTGGTGACAATCCGGACCGACCTCGACGTCCCGTTCGAGCTGGAATCGTGCCGGGTCCAGGACTTCGACCGGGAGCGGGTGGCTGCGCTCTTCCGCGAACTCGAGTTCCGGATGCTGGCGCAACGGCTCGAGGAGGTGCTGGGGGCCGCCGCGCCTGCCAGGCCCGAGGAAGAGACCACCGAGGCTACCTACACGACAGTGTCGACCCCGGAGGCGCTGTCGGACCTTGCAGCGACGCTGCGGGCGGCGGGGTCGTTCGGCTTCGCGGGGGTCTCCACCACGGGGGATACCTCACACCCGATGGTGCTGGGGCTGGCGTTCGCGGCCGCACCGGGGCGCGCGTGGTACGTCCCGGTAGGGCACGCCCCCCGCATTGATGGCGGCAACGAACAGGTCACGCTGCAGGCGGTGCGCGATGCACTGGGGCCGCTGCTCGCAGACGGGAGCATCCGCAAGACGGTCTACAACACCAAGTACCTGCTCCACCAGCTCGAGCGGAACGGGATGACGCTCGGGGGATGCGACTTCGACGTCGCAATCGCCGCATTCCTCCTCGGCGAGACCTCATCGCAGCTCCAGGCGCTGGTGAACGAGCGGCTGGGGATCCAGATGACCTCGCTGCAGACGCTGACCGGGAGCGGCCGGAACGCGACGCCGCTTTCGCAGGTCAGCATCGAGGAGGTGGCGCCCTATGCCTGCCAGCAGGCGGATATGCTCCTGCGGGTCCGCCCCGAGCTCGAGCAGCAACTGAACGAGCGGGGACAGTGGGCGCTCTTCGCGGACATGGAAATGCCGCTCATCCGGGTGCTCTACGGGATGGAGAAGCTCGGGATCGCGGCGGATGCCAGAGTCCTGCGGGAGCTTTCGCGGGCGATGTCCGTGGACATCGAGAAGGCCGAGCGGGAGATTTTCGGGGCGGTCGGGCACGAGTTCAACATTGGGAGCCCGAAACAGTTGAGCGACGTGCTCTTCGGCGAGCTGGGGCTGCCGAAGACGCGAAAGACCACGCAGGGCTACAGCACCGACCAGCGCGCGCTCGAAGGGTTGCGGGCGGTGGCGCCGATCATCGACCTGATCTTCCAGTACCGCGAGCTGACGAAGCTGAAATCAACGTACACCGACGCTCTGCCCGGAACGATCGCTGAAGACGGGCGCATCCACACCGATTTCCAGCAGACGGTCGCCTCGACGGGGCGGCTGAGCAGCACCAACCCGAACCTGCAGAACATCCCGGTTCGCACCGACACGGGACGGGACATCCGGCGCGCGTTCGTGGCGGCACACTTCGATGACCCGTGGTTCGTGGCGGCCGACTACTCGCAGATCGAGTTGCGGGTGCTCGCCCACATCACCGGGGATGACGGGCTGATCGAGGCGTTCCTGGCCGACCAGGACATCCATCGTGCGACCGCCGCCACGGTGTACGGTGTCAACCCATCGGAGGTCACCCGCCAGATGCGGGACACGGCGAAGATGGTCAACTTCGGCATCGCCTATGGCATGGGCGAGTTCGGGCTGGCGAGCCGGACGGGGATGACGCGGGAAGAGGCCGAGGCGTTCATTACCACCTATTACCGGCGCTTCCCGGGGATCGCCACGTGGCAGCAGACCACCCTTGATTCGACGCGGGAGAAGGGGTACGCGGAAACGGTGTTCGGGCGGCGGCGCTACCTGCCGGCGATCCGCAGCACCAATTTCCAGGTGCGGGCGGCGGCCGAACGGGAAGCAATCAACATGCCGATCCAGGGGACAGCAGCGGACATCATCAAGGTGGCCATGATCCGGGTGGACGATGAGCTGCGGGAACGCGGCCTGCGAAGCCGGATGATCCTGCAGGTGCACGACGAACTGATCTTCGAATGCCCGGCCGATGAGACGGAGGCGATCCGGGAGCTTTCGGTGAGGCTGATGCC
>CAZRUZ010000014.1:12406-13808 GCA_964603275.1 uncultured Anaerolineaceae bacterium
TCATCGTCCCACTGGACAACGAACAGGACGGGACACGAGATGCGCGGGGCGTCCGCCCGGTGGCGATCGCCGAAGCGGCCGCGGATGGCGCTCGGCCCGGTGAAGCCGCAGAGGCCAAGCACCGCCGCCCTGACCCGCGGCTCCGCGGCGACCAGTGGCAGGCCAAGCATCGTCCCCATGGAGAGACCCCAGTAGCCGACACGGCCCGCATCGATCCCGGGCAGGCCGGCCAGCACATCGAGAGTGGCCTGCCAATCGGCAATCATGCGGTCGAAGGTGTCCGGCCGCTTCCAGAGGTCGATGTAGGCGGGGTGCCCGGCGGGGTCGTCGGTCACGGCAATGGAGCCGCGCTCGCCGTGGTCAATCGCATCGATGGCGGCGACGGCGACCCCGTGACGGCGGACGAACCGGCGGGCGAGCGCCAGGCCGTTGGGGTTGCGCTTTTCGCTCTGGCCGCCGTGGCCCATCAGCACGAGCGGCACCGGGCCTGCGGCTTCCGCGGGGGACCAGAGAATGCCCGGTATGCGGTCGCCGCTGCGTTCGATGATGAACCCCCGCTCGGTCACACCCATGCTCGTGGCCCCGTTATCCCGCCAGTCCATACGCACGCGTTCCCCTGTTCGTTGCCTGATGTCGCCGGATTGTACCCCCGGCCAGCGGTTGCGCCCTCATTTCCCCTCGCTGGCGGACTCTATACTCGAAAGATGCGCATTGCCGTCATCGGTGCGGGGGTGGCAGGACTCACCGCGGCCTACCGCCTGACCCAGGCGGGCCACCGGGTGACGGTCTTCGAGGCGAGGCCGTTTGTGGGCGGGCGCACGCACACGGAGCATTTCGCCCCGGGCCACTACTTCGATAGCGGTGCTACCACCATCACCTCAGCCTACACGCGGACGCTGGCGCTCCTGGAGGAAGTCGGGGAGCGCGACCGGCTCCAGCACCTCGGGACAGAGGCTGCCCCGGACCTGCTTCTGGATGGGACGGTGTACCGGGGCCCCGGGTTGCCCCGGGCGGCGGATGGGCGCCACCTGGTGCCCGCGGACGAGCGTGGGCGGCTGCGCAACTGGCTCCAATGGCTCGATGGATACCCGCCACTGGGGTACCGGACGTTCAACGACCAGGAGACCGCCGAGGACCACCTCGCGCAGGTGAGCCCCGCGGCAGCGCGATACCTGTTCGGGCCCATGTTCGATGGGTTGCATGCGCCGCTTTCGCGCCAGTCAGCGGAGTTCCTGCGGTCGTGGGTGGCAGCCAGCCGGGCCACGCAGTTCCGGCTGCCGGAGGGCATGGACTCACCATGGAAGCGGATTGCGAGCCACCTGGAAGTGCGCCCGAACGCGCGCGTGGAGATGATCCGGCAGGGCGGGAGCCAGATGGAAGTGGTCGCCAACAGCATGGGGAG
>CAZRUZ010000014.1:13908-25752 GCA_964603275.1 uncultured Anaerolineaceae bacterium
GATGGGGCCCACGGCATGTGCCCTCCGGGATGGCAGTGGGCGCTCATCTGCGGGAACGAAGCGTACAACCAGCGGCTGGAGGGGCTTCCGGACGCGGAGATCGCCCGGCTCCTGCGGGATGCGGCGGCGGCAATCGTACCGGGGCTGCCTGCGCTCAACTCCTGGACGATCCACGAGGTGGTGCGCTGGGAGCATGCGGTGCCGACAATGGCGCCCGGCCACTTCACGCGGATGGCGGCCTACCAGCGGCAACCCCCGCTGGTATTCGCGGGTGATTGGACGCACCAGGCGTGCATCGAGGGTGCGGTCCGTTCGGGTGAAGCCGCGGCTGTGGCGTTCGGTCCAGCCTGAACACGCGAGTCTAAAGAAGCGTGTAGAATCCGCAGCGCAACTACCCCGGAGGCTATCCCCATGCGTTTCCAGGACACCCCAGAACTGGCGGAGTGGCGCACGCAGGTGCGTCAGTTCGTCGATACCCATTGGCGGGCACATTCCAGGCCCGGCGAAGAAGAGGACTCGATGGAGGGTCCGACAGACATGAGCCGGACGAAGGTCTGGCTCGACAAGCTGGCAGAGAACGGATGGATCGCCGCGGCCTGGCCGAAGAAGTACGGCGGTGCCGACATGTCGGTGCTGGAACAGTTCGTGCTTAACCAGGAACTCCACGAAGCCGGTGCGCCGACCAGCCGCCAGATGCTGAACCTTGTCGGCCCGACGATCATGCTGCACGGGACCGAGGAGCAGCGTGCCGAGCACCTGCCGCCGATGCTCCGTGGCGAAGTCGGCTGGTGCCAGGGCTTTAGCGAGCCGGGTTCCGGCTCGGACCTCGCCTCCCTGCAGACACGGGCCGTGCGCGATGGTGATGATTATGTCGTAAACGGGCAAAAGATCTGGACGTCCGGCGCGCACCGGGCGGACTGGATCTTCATGATGGCGCGGACGGACCCGGATGCGCCGAAGCACCGCGGCATCAGCTATCTGCTCGTGAACATGAAGAACCCGGGGATCACGGTCCGGCCGCTGATCAACATGGCGAACGGGCACGTCTTCAACGAAGTCTTCTTCGAGGACGTTCGCGTGCCGGTGAAGAACCGCATCGGCGAGGAGAACCGCGGCTGGTACGTGGGCACGACGACGCTCGACTTCGAGCGCTCCAATATCGCGCGCGCGATCACAGCGCGGAAGAACGTGGAGAAGCTCGCAAAGTACTCGCGCCAGCGCGATGCGGCGGGCGACCCGGTCGGGCGTTCGTACAAGCTCGAGATCGCGGACCGGGCGGTGGAAACAGCGGTCTGCGAACTGTTGTCGTTCGTCGTGATCTCAATCCAGGCGCGCGGCGGCGTCCCAAACATGGAAGCCTCGATGTGCAAGATGTACGGCTCGGAGCTCTCGCAGCGGATCGCGCTGACGAAGATGCACCTGACCGGCATGAAAGGGCAGTTCCGCAAGTTCGATGGGATCGAGAGCACGCTGGGCAACAGCGCGGCGATGGAGTACATGCAGGTTGTGCCGGCGACGATCGCGGCCGGCACAAGCGAGATCCAGCGGAACATCATCGCGACTCGCGGCCTCGGCCTGCCGCGCGGATAGTTCCAGGGCAAGAGCGTCCGCCGCTCCCCGGGGCCCCGGGGGGCGGCATTTTTTCGTTTTGGGAGGACTTTCGTGGACCGACATCTGAGCCTGGAGGACGTCGAGGACCTGATGGCCAGCCAGCGGGCCATCAGGACGTTTACCGCAGAACCGGTGGAGGACGCGCTGGTTGAGCGCATCCTCGGCGCGGCCACACGGGCGCCCAGTGCCCGCAATGTGCAGCCATGGCGCTTCATCGTGGTCAGGAACCGGGAGACGAAACGGCAGCTGGGCGCCATCTTCGATGACCTCGGGGCGCGGATGTATGGACCGGGCGCACCCGAGCACACCTCCTGGGAAGATGTGCCGGTGCTCATCGTGGTGTGTTCGGAGTATGCCTTCGGCGAGGGGGACGCTGCGATGGCCGCCCTCGGGGCGTCAATCTATCCGGCGGTCCAGAACCTGCTACTCGCTGCCGGCGCTGCCGGGCTGGGCACGGTGCTCACTACCCGATGGAAGGCACGCGAAACGCAGCTGCGGCCGCTGCTCGGGCTGCCGGAAACGATGGCGGTCCATGCGATCATCCCGATGGGCTGGCCGGACCGCCGGCTCGGGCGGAACCGCCGCCGGCCGGTGGCCGAGGTGACACACCGGGAGCGCTTCGGCGAGGCCTGGTAAGGCGTCGGGCTCAGGGATTCTCGTAGACCAGCAGGTAGACGGCGCTGTGGCCGCCCGAGTTGGAGTAGCTGTTCACGAAGACGAACGTGAACGTGTAGGTGCCCGCCACCGTGAAGACGCTGTTGTGCGTGCCACCCTCATTGAAGAAGGCCGGCTCGTTCGGCGGAGTTGCGAACGCCGGGCTGATGCGGAACGCATCGGGCGCGGCGGCCGCGGTGCCAAAGATCACGTTTTGCGGGCCTGAGGACCGGCCCCAGGCGTCGTTCTGGTCGAGAGCGGCCGTCGCGGACTTCCCATCGGGTGAGGTCACGGTGAGTTCGATGCGGTCATCGGTGCCGAACCCGCCGGGACCGAGGAGCGTGACGCCCGGGCGTTCGGGGCGCTCAAGCGAGACGGTGGGGGCGTTGTTCCAGGCGATCCAGATGGCGCGGGCCGGATCCACCTGGACCTGGACGGTCGCCGTGTCGTAGATGTCACCGGGTTTGAGCGACGGTTCGAGGCGGGCCCCTGCGACGAGGACGGAGCGCAGTGCGGGTACCGCCGGCGGCACCGGCGTGGGAGAAGGCGGCACACTGGTCGCGGTCGGTGCAGGGGCGACGGCGCTGGCTGCTGGTGTCGGGTTGGGCGACGTTGCCGGGGGGACGGTGGCCGAGGTCGTCGGGGCTTTCGTGCCTTCGACGCCCACAGGAGACGTGGTTGAGGGGGTGGCGGCCCCGGTGGACGGTTGCGGCGACGCAGTGCCGCCGGCAGGGGGAGTAACCGACCCGCCACTCTGCGGAGGGGTTGGCGAGCCCTGGGCGCCGGAGGCGGGCGTCCCGGCGGGCCTGGTCAAGGAGGGCGGGAGGTCAGTGATGGCCGCCGGGCCAGACTCGTGTGCGTCATCGCACTGTTGCAGGATCCCGGCGGCAATGGCGGCCACCGCGACGACAGATCCCCCACCCGCAAGCACCAGACGCCACGGGCTGGCGGCTGCCCGGGCGAGCGGCTGGACGGAGGCGGCGGCAGCACGCTCGGCCGCCGCTGGAGCGACGGTATCAAGCGACTGGCCGCACCCCTCGCAGAACTGCGCTCCGGGCGCGTTGTCCGTGTCGCAGCTCTCGCAGAGGCGCACGGCGCGGGGGTCTGGCGGGCGGAGCGCCGAGCCACACGCGGGACAGAACGGGGCGCCGTCTGGCACTGGCCCGGAACAGGACGGGCAAAGGGACTGACCGGGCGATGCACCCATGCGTTCCACCACTGGTTCGACGGATGACGTACCTTAGGACTCCCGCACTTGCCTTCGCAAGCGAGCACACGGCGCCACCGGGCCCCGGTCAGCCACCCCCGATCGCGGGCACGATGGTGATTTCCGCGGCGGGGCGGACCACATCGTGGAGGCCGAGGTGGACAATCTCGCCATCGACGGCGAAGGCGAGCTCGGGGCGGAGACGGCCACCTTCGGCCACGCGTCCGTAGAAGCCCGGGCAGCGGCGGTCGAGGGCGAGGAGCAGGTCGCGCAGCGTTGCGCCTTCGACTTCCAGCGACGGCGCGCCTCCGCAGAGGTCGCGCAATGTCGCCGGGATGACGATGGTTGCCATCAAACCAGGCCGTTCAGTTCCTCCACCACGCGCCGGGGCGAAATCGGGAGCGCGGTGAAGCGGTGCCCGGTCGCATCAGCGATCGCGTTCGCGATTGCCGCGAGGGGCGGGACGATCGGGACCTCGCCGACGCCACGAACGCCATAGGGATGCCCGGGGTTGGGCACCTCGACGATGATGGTGTCGATAGGCGGGACATCGAGGGCGGTCGGCATGCGGTAGTCAAGGAAGCTCGCGTTCAGCATCCGGCCGCTCTCGTCGTAGAAGTACTCCTCGTTGAGGGCCCAGCCGATGCCCTGAGCGACGCCACCCTGGATCTGGCCCTCGACGTACGACGGATGGATTGCCGTACCAACATCCTGGACGGCCGTGTAACGGAGGATGGTGACTTTGCCGGTATCCGGGTCGACCTCGACATCGACGATGTGGGTGCCAAAGGCGGCGCCGGCGCCGCGGGCGAGGAGCGACGCCTTTCCGGCGATCGGGCCGCCGGTGCGAGCCGACTGGGCGGCCATCTCGCCGAAGGTAAGCTCCTTTGTGGAGTCCTTCAGGCAGCGCAGAGTCCCGGCTTCGTAGACCACGTCCTCGTCGGAGACGCCCCAGAGCTTCGCCGCGCGGGCCACCATCTGCCGGCGGATATCCATGCCCGCCTCGTAGATGGCCAGGCCGGTGGCGAAGGTGGTGCGGCTGCCTCCGGTCACATCGTTATGTCCGATCGAATCGGTATCAGCGACGGCTGCGCGGATCGCCTCGTAGGGGATGCCGAGCGTTTCAGCCAGCTGCATCGAAAGCGAGGCACGCGAACCGCCGATGTCAGTCGAGCCCTCGATCAAGTTGACGGTGCCATCGTTGTTCACCGCCACGACAACGCTGGACTGCATGCCACCGTTGAACCAGTAGCCAGAGGCCACACCTCGGCCGCGGTTGGGACCTTCGATCGGTGAGCGGTAGTGGGGAGACGTGATGGCGGCTTCAATGACCTCTTCGTTGCCGATACGAGCGAAGGGCATGCCGGTGACCATCTTGGTCCCCTGGCGGGAGGCATTTTCACGGCGGAACTCGAGCGGGTCGATGCCCTGATGCTGGGCGAGTTCGTCAACCACGCTCTCGATCGCGAAGGCCGCGGCGGGGGCGCCGGGGGCACGGTAGGCAGCAACCTTTGGCTTGTTGACCACGACATCGTAGGCGTGAAGCTGGAAGTTCTCGACGACATACGGCGCGAGCATGGTCATGCAACCGGCGCCGACGGAGGACCCGGGGAAGGCGCCCGCTTCGTAGCACAGCGTGGCCTGGACGGCGGTGAGCTTCGAACCGGACGCGGCCGCCTTCAGCTTGATGTAGGTCCCGCTGGTCGGGCCGGTGGCCTCGAACACGTCGGCGCGGCTCATCGTGGCCTTGACGGGGCGGCCGGTCTTCTTCGAGAGGATGGCGGCGACGGGATCCATGTAGACCGGCGTCTTGCCTCCGAAGCCGCCGCCAATCTCCATCGGGACGACGCGGACGTTAGAGAGCGGGATCCGGAGGACCTGGGCGATCACGCCGCGGGCCGCGAAAGCGCCCTGGGTGCTCGTCCAGACGGTGAGGGTGCCATCGGCGTTCCACATGGCGGTGGTGCTGTGCGGCTCGATGTAGCCCTGGTGGACCATGCTGGTGGTGAACTCGCGTTCGACAACGGCATCGGCGGACGCAAAGGCCGCTTCGACGTCACCGCCCTCGAAGCGGTTATAGGTGGCGATGTTCGACGGCCGGTCACCGACCTCACGAGTCATGAGGGTCTTCGTGCGGCGGGTCTCATCGAGGAGCGGCGCATCGTCGCGCATGGCATCCTGCACGTCGAGGACGGGCGGGAGGACCTCGTACTCCACCTTGATCTGCGCAAGGGCGAGTTCGGCCACGTGGGGATTCGCCGCGGCGACAGCGGCAACGGCATGGCCGCGGTAGAGCACCTTGCGCGAGGCGAGGACATTGTCGCTGACCTCGCGCAGGTTGACCGCGCTTTCGCCGAGCTCCTCGATCTTGTCGGCGGCCGTCGGGAGATCGTGGTTGGTGGCGACGGCAAGGACGCCGGGG
This sequence comes from uncultured Anaerolineaceae bacterium, assembly GCA_964603275.1. Classification (GTDB taxonomy): domain Bacteria; phylum Chloroflexota; class Dehalococcoidia; order Tepidiformales; family Tepidiformaceae; genus Amarobacter. The sequence continues at coordinate 19,803 of CAZRUZ010000014.1, forward strand.
TAGCTCTCGGCGGCACTCGTATCGATGGAAAGGATGCGGGCGTGGGCGTGCGGGCTGCGCAGGATCTTCGCGTGGAGCAGATTGGGGAAATGGACGTCCGGCCCAAAGCGGGCCTTGCCGGTGACTTTTTCGACGCCATCGGGGCGGATCGGGCGGGTGCCGATGACCGAATAGGCGGGGCGATCGACGGTGGTCATGCTATTTCGCCTCCTGCATCTGATCGGCCGCCTTGAGCACGGCCTTCACGATCTTGTCGTAACCCGTGCAGCGGCACAGGTTGCCCGCGAGCCAGAACCGGACGCGGGCCTCATCGGGGTGGGGTTCCTTTTCGAGCAAGGCCTTGGCCGACATGATGAACCCGGGCGTGCAGATGCCGCACTGGAGGGCCGCTTCTTCCAGGAACGCCTGCTGAAGCGGGTGCAGCTGGTCGCCATGGGCGACACCCTCGATCGTGGTAAGTTCGGCGCCGGCGGTCTCGACGGCGAGGACGCAACAGGAGTTCACAACGCGGCCGTTGAGAATGACGCTGCAAGCGCCGCAGTTGCCGTTGTTGCAGCCTTCCTTGGTCCCGGTGAGGCCCAGGTCATCGCGGAGGACTTCGAGCAGGCTCTGGCGCGGCTCGGCGAGGAACTCGATGTCCTCGCCATTGATTCGCGTCTGGATGTGCGTTTTCGCCATGGGTTAGTTGGCCCCCTTGAGCCGCTGGAGCGCGCCCTCAAGCGCGCGGATGGTGAGGATTCGGGCGAGGTGCTTGCGCTGGGCGACGCCGCCGCGCATGTCATCGATCGGGGTGGCGGCGGCGGCGGCGGCCTCGCCGGCAGCGGTGAACGCCTCCGCGGCGGCCGGGCGGCCCACGAGGGCTGCGGCGGCAGCGGGAACGAGAATCGGTGTGGGCGCGACGGCGCCGAGGGCAATGCGGGCATCGGCGGTGGTCACCCCGTCTGGAGCGAGCTGGAGGCGCACACCCGAGCTGGCGACGGCGATATCCATTTCGTTCCGCGGGATGAAGCGGTGATAGTAGGCGGCCGAGCGTTCGGGCTGGGCCGGAATACGCACCTTGAGGAGGATTTCACCGGGCTGGAGGCGGTTCTGGCCGGGGCCGGCGAAGAACTCCTCCACCGGGACTTCGCGGGTACCGGAGGCCGAGGCGATGAGGAGACAGGCGCCGAGCACCATGAGCGCCGGAGGCGAATCCGCGGCGGGACTTGCGTTGCAGAGGTTCCCGCCAAGGCTGGCCCGCGATTGGATGGCGGTACCGCCGATGATCGAGGCGGCATCGACCAGCGCGGGGAACCTGGCGCGGACCTCCGCACTTTCATAGATCACGGCCAGGGGGACAGCGGCCCCGATATCCAGGGATCCATCGGAGCCAAACTCGAGGGACTGCATCCCCGGGATGTGCTTGAGGTCCAGGACCTGGTCGCAATGCTTGCGGCCTTCACGCAGCTGGATGATGACATCCGTGCCGCCGGCCAGCATGAGCGTCCGGCGGCCGTTGCCCATCGCGGCAAAGGCGTCATCCAGCGTGCGGGGCGCGACGTAGTCAAATGCTTCCATGCACCGAATCCTTTGGGGTTGGCTTGAGCCCGCGCTCTGGCAGATCACGGGACGGGGACAGTAGGTCCGATCATAAGCCGGGCCGTGGCCGTTGTCTTGAACGTGGACAGGGCGGTGTGGCCGTAGAATGGCGCGTGATGAACCGCCTTGCCCTTCCTCTTCTCGCCTTCCTCGCCGCCGGCCTTGCCCTCCTGCCCCTGCAGCTAACGCGGGCCGACGAAGGCTGGACCATCACGGAGTACGCGGTCGACTACACCATCGCCGAGGACGGGACAATCACGGCGGTGGAAACCATCAAAGCTGACTTCGGCTCACTGCAGAAGCACGGGATCTTCCGTTACTTCTACGAGCGAGTCGGATGCGCTGACCCGATCGCCGGTGCTCAGCAGCCCGTGTTCGACTGCCCGCCGGGGTACAACCGCGAGTATTCGTACGCGATCGAGAGCGTGAGGCGGGCCGACGGGAGCAGCTGGAAGTACGAGGTAACGCGAGAGTCCGGCGAGGTGACCGTGAAAATCGGTGATGCCGACATCCTGATTTCCGGGGCGCAGGAGTACGTCATCACGTACACGGTCAGGGGCGCGCTTGATGCCTACGATGACCACGACGAGCTGTACTGGGACGCGAGTGGCGAATGGCCGGTGAACATCGACTCGTTCAGGATGCGCGTGACGCTGCCGGACGAGGCCGAGGTCTTCTCGGTCTGCTTTCAGGGCTACGCGGGGCTTTCGGACCCGTGCATCAACGAAAGCGCCAGCAATGTTGCCACGTTCGAGACCACCCGCTCGCTGGAGGAAGGCGAGCAGGTCACCGTCGCGGTCGGCTGGCAGAAGGGCATCGTCGAGATCGACGCCCCGTTGCTCCAGGACCGGCTGACGATCGGGGACCTGTTTACCTTCGACGCGATGGAATGGGGCGGGCTCTTTCTGAGCCTGGCGTTTGGGGTGGTCCTGGTTGGCGCCGCCTGGTGGACCCACGGGCGCGACCGGGCCTACACGTCGCTGTACTACCTGACCAACAACCCGGAAGAGCAGACGCGGCCGCTGTTCGCACGGAAGAACATCGTGGTGGAATACCTGCCACCGGACGACCTCAAGCCGGCGCAGATGGGTGTCCTCCTGGACGAGCGGGCCGACACGCTGGATGTGACGGCAACGGTGATCGACCTGGCCGTGCGGGGGTACCTGCACATCACGGAACTCCCGAAGAAGGGCTGGTTCGGCAGCAACGACTGGAAGCTGACGAAGAAGCAGGATGCGACCGGCCTCAACAGCTTCGAGGCGAAGGTCCTGAACTCGCTGTTCGAGAGCGGTGACGAGGTGGAGCTTTCGGACCTGAAGTACAAGTTCGCCGAAGATCTGGCGAAGGCGAAGGACCTCATCTACGACGACGCGATGTGGCACAAGTGGTTCACGATGAGACCGGAGACCGCCCGGGGGATGTGGGTGGTGGTCGCGTTCAGCCTGTTCTTCCTCGGCGCGGGGCTGGCGGCGTTCACCGGGTACTGGCTCCATCGCGGCCTGATGCCGCTGGGCCTCTTCCCGGCGGGCCTGGCGATGCTGGTGTTCTCCCGTTCGATGGCGCGGAGGACGGCGGCCGGCAGCGAGATGTTCCGCCGGGTGCTTGGCTTCCGGCTCTACATCTCGAAGGCGGAGACGCACCGGCAGCGCTTCAACGAAGAGGAGAATATCTTCGCGAAGTACCTGCCCTTCGCGATCGTGTTCGGCTGCGTTTCGAAGTGGGCAGAGGCGTTCGAAGGGCTGGAGGACCAGGTCTCGCAGTCGACGTCGTCGTGGTACTCGGGCACGGGCGCATTCCGGGTTGCTGCCTTCTCCAGCGGCCTCCAGGGATTCTCGAGCTCCGTTTCATCCACGCTGGCCAGCACGAAGTCCTCGGGCGGGTCGGGGTTTTCGGGAGGATCGAGTGGCGGCGGCGGCGGTGGTGGTGGCGGCGGAAGCTGGTGACCGTGACTGCTGTGAGGTAGTTCACAGTCAGCCATTGCCGACTACCGAACGTTTGTTCTATGGTGTGCGCCTCCAGTATCCGTAAGGAGGATCACGCCGTGAAGACATCCCTTTCCCATCTCCAGGTGAACGTGCGCAAGGACAACCTCCCGTTCTACCGCGATCTGATGGCCTTCCTCGGGTGGCAGACGCTGCTCGAGGGCGAGGCGTTCATCGGGGTTGGTGGCGCCAACGGCGCCAGCCTCTGGTTCATTGGCGAGGTGAAGGACGCACCGAACGACTACGACGGACCGGGCGTCAACCACATCGCCATCGGCGCCGAATCGCAGGCGGACGTCGACGCCACGGCCGGGTATCTCGCGCAAACCGGGGTGCCGGCGCTGTTCGAGACGCCGCGGCACCGCCCGGACTATGCACAGGGGCCGGACCAGACTTACTACCAGGTGATGTTCGAATCGCCCGACCGGGTGCTGTTCGAGATGGTGTACACGGGCCCGAAGCAGGACTGACGGGCGGTTATGCCCTGAGCCACTCGCGAAGCCGGTGCGGAACGTTGGTGATGATGCCATCAACACCGGCTTCGACGACCCGGGCCCAGTCCGCCTCCGTGTCCGCCGTCCAGCACCAGACCGTGACCTGACGGCGCTTTGCCTTCTCGACGAGGACGCGGTCGACGGCCCCATGGTGGACGGAGACGGCCTGGCCGTTGCGCTTAAGCAGGGCGCCGAGCAGGCGGTCGGCCGCTTCATCGGCAACTGGCGGGGAGATAATGGCTGCGGAGATGCGCGGCTCGGTGTGACGGGCGCGTTCAACCATGTCCGGGTTGAAGGAGTGGATCGCAGTCCATGATTCGGCATTGTGACGGCGGATAACGGCCACCACTTCATCGACGCACTGTTGGTCCTGTTCGGGTGCACCGGGAGTGGCCTTCAACTCGCAGAGGACAGACAGCCGGCCATCGACGAGGGCAAGCACCTGGTCGAGAGTGGGGACGGGCTCGCCTTCCCCGGCGTCGGCCGCCTGGAGCTCGGCGAGCGTCTTCTCTCTCACGGGCCCGCTCAGGTTGGTGGTCCGGTCGACGGTGTCGTCGTGCATGAGCACGGGGACGGCATCGGCGCAGAGCTGGACGTCGATTTCCATGGCCTCGGCGGCAGCGTCGAGGCAGGCGCGCACGCCGGCCAGGGTATTCGCGGGCGCTTCACCGGCGGCGCAGGCATGACCAATCACCAGGACGTAGGGCTTCATGCGGGGAACTTTACAGCGTCCGGGTTATCGTCCGCGCGCCGGGGGCTCGACGCCGTGCTGAGTGCCTTCAGCGTCGTGGCCGGGGTGCAGGTGGGGGCGCTTGCGGGAGAGTTGGCGGCTGAAGCGGGCCATCCGGACGACACGCTCACGGGTGGTGCCGATGCCCATCGGACGGCGGGGCAGCGCGGCAAGCGTGCGAAGCGACTCGCCGAAGCCGTGCATGATCGGAGTCCCATGTCCGGGGAGGCCGGCGCCAGGCGCACTTGACCCGAACTGGCGCAGCGCCTCGAGGTACTGGTCATCGTCGTGGTTGGCCATGCGCATGGAGCGGGTGAGCTCGCCGTGGTGGCTGATGACGAGGTCGCCGACGAAGGCCGCATCGAGACGATCGACGACGAAGCAGAGCGAACCGGGTGTGTGGCCGGGGACGGGGATCGCACGGATGCCCGGGAGAATTTCCGCTTCCCGGGTAACCGCCACGTCAACGGGGACTGGGCCAGCGCCGCCTCGACGGAGGCTGCCCGCGATGAAGCGCCCCACGTGGGTGCGGCCCACGGTGGAGCGAAGAAACAGCCGGCCTGCGCGCTCGAAACAGTCGCCGCGCCCGGCAACGACTCGTGCGCCGAACTCCTTGCGAAGGGCGACGGCAGAGCCGGAGTGGTCGCGGTGCTTGTGGGTCAGGAGGATGGCAGCGAGGGCGCCACCGTGGGCGTGAAGTTCTTTGCTGATGGCGGAGACGGAGGAGGCGAAGCCTGTATCGACGAGCGCGAGCTGCCCATCATCGGCTTCGACGAGGAAGACGTTGGAGCCGCGCGTGCCGTGGAGCCACCAGAGTCCCGGCGCGAGAAAGTCAGCCACGTTGCCACTCCCTGAGAGCCAGATATGGAACCATCGTCGCCGAGGACGGTGGCGGCGGCAATGGGGGTTCGGGGAAAAGAAACAGGCCCTCCGAGGAGGGCCTGTGAAGAGCGTGCGCACAGGAAGGCTGGTAGCGGGGGAGGGATTCGAACCCCCGGCCTTCGGGTTATGAGGGCATCTCGGGCTATCCCAGGCCGTCTCTCACGTATGGTTATGTCGCTTCACGAATCTACCGTCTGGACCAAGACAGTCAGCCATACCGTCGCTTTTGGCCCTGTCACGGGGCGACGATTTGCAACGATTTGCAAATCGCGGCGGACGTGGCG
>CAZRUZ010000015.1:0-25027 GCA_964603275.1 uncultured Anaerolineaceae bacterium
CGCTCCATCCCCTTCTGCAGGACTTCTGATGTACTGACCATGGAATCCCTCCTTGCCTCGACAGCGGACGGCTGGAGCCACTGGGACCAGGATGCAGCCGCCGGACGTCTACCGGACGGTAAGCGGCTCGGCAGGGGTGAACATCGGGCAGATGTATTAGACGCGGCGCCTTAGAGGAGGCCGAGATTCGCCGCGATGACGACGGCCTGCATCCGGCTGTGGGCATCGAGCTTGGTCATGATGTGCTCGATGTGGGCCCGGACTGTAGCCCGCGTGATGACCAGGTCGTGGGCAATGGAATGGACGGAAGCCCCGGAAGCGAGGAGCCGCAGCACTTCGACCTCGCGCGATGTCAGGGGACCGGGTGCAAGTTCGGGCCTTTCCGGGACTGCCTTGCTGCCGGAACTCCCGGAAATGGCGGAGACGGCCCGGTCGGCGAGTACCTCCAGCGTTCGCGGACCGGACGCGTCGCGGAAGATGTGGACCGCAACCGGCTTCGCCATTCCCGCGACCTGCACGGGCAGGATGCTCACGTTGATCCAGAGGCGGCGGGAACCGGGTTTGGCCAGGACGTCGTAGCTCGGGACACCTTCGCCGCGGCGTGCGCACTCAATGGTGGTGCAATCCTGGCGGCAGTAGCAGCGGCCGGCGTAATCGGTGCCCTGCACGACTTCGTAGCAGTGGCGGCCGAGGACGTCTGCCCGGGGGATATCCGTGATCCGGGCCGCGGCATCGTTCCAGTAGCGGATGCACTGGCCGTCCGCCTCAACGGCATAGACGCCATCGGCCATCCGGTCGAAGAGTTCCGCGAGCTCATCCCACGTAAGAACAGGCCCATCGGTAACGTCTCTACCAGCCATTTGTCGAGTCTATCATTCACTGCGGCGGATGGGCGCGACATTTGCTCGCTCTCGCGGCCGGGACCGCCGCGCGCTTGCTCAGGCCGGACCGCGTCCGCCGCGCTGCGGAAGACGCCCGTCCCGTGGACAACTGAAATGGGGCCGCTGTGGCGACCCCATTTCCCATGCCGTTGCGCCGGTGCGGAGCGGCTACTTCTTGGGGCAGACGTCCTTCAGTTCGGGGCGGCTGCACATGGCTTCGATCTGGGTGAAGTTCGTGTGGTTATAGGCGACCATCTTCGTGTCCTTGGCCGTCTTTCCGTCGGTGATCTCCGCGAACTTCGCGAAGCCTTCGGGGTCCTTTTCGTGCCAGGTGAGGAGGGCGTCAATGACGGCCTTCGAAAGCTTCTCATCCATGGTGGAGCGATAGGCGATCGGGCTGGCCGGGAGGAGGAACTTCTGCAGAAGGACCAGGGCGCCGTCGGCGTTCGGGTCGCCGCAATCGCCCGGGGTCTGCCCGCCGCCGGCAAGGTCCTTGATGCCGGGGATGATGCCCTTCTTGCAGAGGTCGTAGAGCATGGCTTCGTAGCTGGCGCCGACCTGCGTCTGGTTGTTTGTTGTGGCAATGGCGGACTTGTCGTGCCCGCCGGCGTAGACGAGCTTGGTGTCGATGGCAGCCACATCGAGCTTCGCGTCGTACATCATCGCCCTGGGGGCGAGGTTGCCGGAGGTCGAGCCGGGGTCGACGAGCGCCCAGTTCACCGAGGTCTCCTTGCCTTTGAGGCTGGCGAGGCTGGTAATCCCCGTCGACTTCCGGGCGTAGAGGACGCTGTAGTAGCCGGGCGTCTTGGTGCCTTCCTGGAAGGCAATGGCGGCCTCTGCCTTGGCGCCGGTAGTACGCGCGATGTAGTAAGAGAAGGGGCCGAAGTAGGCGAAATCGACCGACCCTTCCTTCATCGCCTCGATGGTGGTGGCATAGCTGGGGCCGATGAAGAGGTCGACGGCGAGACCGGGCAGGGCCTTTTCGAGGTAGGACTCGAGGTGCTTCGCCTCGGTGAGGACCTTCTCAGCGTCTTCCGAAGGGAGGAGCCCGAAGCGGAGCTTCTTGCCCTTGTACGGCTGTGGGTCCGGGGTAGCCGTGGGTGACGGTGCGGCGGCCGTCTGGCCAGCGGACTGCCCGGATGCGGGACTCTCGGCGGCCGAGACGGCCGGGGCACTGTCGTCGTCATCATCGTCGTCGCCGCCACAGGCGAACCCGGCTACGGCTGTGAAGGCGACCATTGCTGCCGCCAGCGTCGGCAGCATGAACTTACGGAGTCTCATATTCTCTTCTCGTTTCCCATTCCTCTGGATTCGATTGCATTGAGCAGGCAGCCCGGGGCCGCCGGAACTCCTAGAGCAGGCGTGCCCGGATAACCGCGCTCACCCGGTCGATGATGACTACGGCGACGAGCGTGCAGAGCACCGCGACCGCGAGGCGGTCGTAACGCAGCAGGCCAAGGTAGGTGTTGATGAGCACGCCGATCCCCCCGGCGCCAACCAGTCCGAAGATGGCGGCGTTGCGGACCGTGCTTTCCCAATAGAACAGCACGTACGAAAGGATCAGCGGGAATGCCTGGGGAAGGACGCTGAAGAGGCTGGCCGAAAGGCTCGGCGCGCCGGTCGCGCGGACGGCCTCCACCGGGCGCGGGTCGACCGACTCGATGGCCTCGGCGAAGAGCTTCCCGAAGCTGCCGGTGGTCCCGACGATGATGGCGAGCGTCCCGGCAAAAGGCCCAAGCCCGACGGTGATGACAAAGATGATGGCCCAGATGAGGTCAGGCACGCTCCGGACCAGGCTGAGGAAGACGCGCGTGGTGTGATAGACGAGTGGGCTCGAGACGTTGCGGGCGGCGGCCAGTCCGAAGGGCAGCGACAGCAGGGAAGCGCCAAGGATGCCGACCACCGACATCTGGACGGTGACGATGGTGGCGTCGATGCAGCGCCGGAGGACCTCCCAGTCCGGGTCGGCGAATTCGCGCCAGACGCGGCTGGACGAGGTAAGCCGGGTCGCGAGCTTGACGATGTCGCCTTCGATGCCCGTCCATGACCAGTAGAGGAAGGTCAGGAAGGCGGCCACCCAGAGCACCTGCCGCAGGCTCGGGCGGTTGACCGGATTCGCCCAGCGCTCGCGGGCGTGGCGCAGCTCGTCGGAGCCGGGGTCGAAGCTGGGCTGCCGCCCGAAGAGCACGCTGCTCGCGGATTCCTGCCACCGAGTGACGAATCCGGGACGGGCAGCGCCGCGCGGCGCTCCGGCGGAAAGGGGTGGGAAGCTGCTCACTTCGCACCGCCTTCGGTATCGGACTCAGCGACCGCAAGTTCGCGGAGTTCGGTCTCGGCTTCCGTCGAGCCGGGTTTCGTCCCCTTTTTGAGGGCCCGCTTCATCGCCTTCTCCAGGTCGGTGACGACGTGGGGGTCGAGCTCACGCCGGAGGTCAACCGCACCGCCGGGGTCCTGGTCGAACCGGTATACGGCGTGCTCGGCATTCGCGTCGAACAGGTCCGGTGTGCCATCGAACACGACCCGGCCCTGGGCGACGCCGATGATGCGGTCGGCATAGCGGCGCGCCTGTGCGATGTTGTGGATGTTGACCAGGGTGGTCACGTTGGCTTCGCGCGCGGCCTCGCGAAGGTCCCTGAGGACGCCATCGGCGAGTTCGGGGTCGAGGTTGGCGACCGGTTCATCGGCGAGGAGGACGAGCGGCTCCTGGGCGAGTGCCCGGGCAATAGCGACGCGCTGCTTTTCGCCGCCGGAGAGCGAGTCGGTCCGCTGGATGGCCTTGTGCAGCATGTTGACCCGCTCCAGCGCTTCGAGGGCGGTCTGGCGATCGTGGCGGTTGAAATGGCCGAGGACGGCCCGCCAGGCGGGGATATACCCCAGGCGGCCGGTCAACACGTTCTGGAGTGCGCTCAGCCTCCCTACCAGGTGGAACTCCTGGTAAATGAAACCCACCGAGCGCTGGTACGCGCGGCGGCGGGCCCCCGTGACTTCGCGCACGGATCGGCCATCGATGCGGGCATCTCCGGCAGTCAGTGGCAGGCTGGCGTTCAGGCAGCGCATGAGCGTTGACTTGCCCGCGCCGCTGCGGCCAACCACGCAAACGAACTGCCCTGAAGGAATGGTGAAGGAGATATCGGAAAGAGCGGTATGGCCGTTGGGAAACGTCTTCCGCAGGCCCTGGACTTCAATTGCACCCATGGGAGGGCAGCGTGCAGCCGCGGGGTTATCGCACCGTCATCGTCCGGTTAAGGTTCCGGGATCGACTGGCCGTTCAACTGCCGGCGTAGCGCATGGCGAACCGGCCGGAGTTCCACTTGCCGCGCCGCCGGCGCACCTCGGGGGCGGGGAGGGCGTCAGCGATCTCCATGACCAGGGCTCGCGCGACGGCATACATCGCCGTCCGCAGGGGCCACTCATCTTCCGGCGCGGGAGCGCGTTCATCGAGGACGATCGCCAGGTCGGTGTGGGCGGCGAGGGGGGAGCGGGAACCGCAGGTCAGGCTGACGACGAACGCACCGGCCTCGCGGGCGCGCCGGGCCGCATCGACCGCCGCCCGGGTCCTCCCGCTGCAGGAGATAACGACGAGCACGTCGTCTGCGTTGAGGAGGGCCGCGGCCGCGGCCTGCTCACCCGGGTCGGGGAGTGCCCGCGCGTGCAGGCCAAGCGTGGTGAGGGAGAAGTGGACGGCGTTTGCGACGGCCCAGGATGCCCCGCTGGCCGCGATATCCACATGCCGGGCGCGGGCAATATGCCCCGCAGCGAGAGAAACGGCGGCGGCGGACGAAGCGCGCGCAAGCAGGAGTGCCCGGACCTGGGCATCAATCCGGGCGGCGAAGGGGGTCTCCACCACCGCTGGCGGAGAGGCTGGTGTTGGAGCCTCCCGGGCGATAGCCAGTTTGAGTTCGCGGAACCCGGAGAAGCCGTGGAGCTGGGCGAAGCGGACGACGGAGCCGGTGCTGACGGCGATGCGGCGCGAGAACTCGACGATCGACATCCGTGTGAACGCGTAAGGGTCTTCCAGGATGGCGCTGGCAATGCGCGCCTCGATCGGGTTGTACCCGGGGACGTGGTAGCGGACGCGGTCCATGGCGTCGCGGTTGGGATCGATTGAAAGTGTTTCAGCCATGGCCCGAAGTTAGATCAGGATTGTTCACCGGGTGCTAATGGCGCGGACATACGGTCGCGGCAGCCAACCAAAGGAGGCCGCGACACTTGTTAGAAGTCCGCAATCTCGGATTGGTCTATCCCAACGGCTACGAAGCGCTGAAGTCCGTCTCGCTCACCGCCCGCGATGGCGAGCTGGTCGGCATCGTTGGCCGCAGCGGCGCGGGCAAGTCCACCCTGCTCCGCTGCATCAACGGGCTCGAGCGCCCGACATCGGGAGCGGTGTTTCTGGATGGCGTCGAGGTCTCGCGCCTATCGCCCGGGGACCTCCGGCGACTCCAGGGGCGGATCGGTTTCATCTGGCAGGAGTTCAATCTCGTCGAGCGGCTGACCGTCCTCAACAATGTGCTCACCGGCCGACTGGCGCATGCCCCGGCGCTGAGCAGTACCCTCTTCCACTTCGACCGTACGCACCGCGCGAAGGCCGTGGAAAGCCTGGCCCGGGTAAACATGCTGCACCGCGCGTCACAGCGAGCCGACAGGCTCTCCGGTGGGGAGAAGCAGCGGGTGGCGATTGCCCGCGCCATCGCCCAGGAGCCGCGAGTGCTCCTCGCCGACGAACCCGTGGCGAGCCTTGACCCCGAACTCGCCGACCAGGTACTCGCAGACCTTGCCTCGATAGCGCGGGCTGAAGGGGTACCAACGCTCATCAACATCCACGCGGTCGACCTGGCCCGCCAGTACTGCGACCGCATCATCGGGATTGCGGGCGGGGTGATCGTGTTCGATGGGCCACCCGGCGAACTTGATTCGCAGGCGCTCGACCGGATCTACCGGTTCGACCGCCCGCGGGACCCGATTGAGGAGCAGGTCCGGGAGCTTGTGGGGGCCGCCCTGTGAGCTTTCAGAAGCGTGCCTTCCCGACGGCAAGCCCGGAAGTCCAGCGCGAACGCCTCTTGCACCCCTGGCCCACGCTTTCAGTCCGGCGGCTGGCCCTGGTGACGGTGGCTGCGCTTATCATCCTGTGGGGGATCGATGGGACGCAGGCCTCGCCGGGCGAACTCGCGGAGGGCGTGCCCAACATCATCGACTTCGTACAGCGCCTATTCCCGCCGGAGTGGGAGACGGAAACACAGACGCTGGAGACGCCGGCGATTGGGCTGCTGGGCAAAGAGGTGCCACGGATCGGGCTTTCGAACGTGGAGTTCCAGTTCCCAACGATCATCACCGCGATCGTGGAGACGGTTCAGATGGCGATCGTGGGGACGCTGCTGGCGATCTTCCTCTCGATCCCATTCGGGCTCCTGGGTGCGCGCAACATCGCGCCCTACCCGGCGATCTACCAGACCACGCGCATGGTGCTGAACGCGAACCGTGCCATCCCGGACATCATCTTCGCCCTGATCTTCGTTGCCGCCGTCGGCCTGGGGCCATTTGGCGGTGTCCTTGCCCTGGCTGTCGGGTCAATCGGGTTCATGGGCAAGGTCTACGCGGAGTCGATCGAGGCGATCGACCCGCAGCAGGTGCTGGCGGTGAAGGCGACCGGAGCGAACCGGGTCCAGGTGATCAGCATGGCCGTCCTGCCGCAGGCGATGCCACTGCTCGCTTCGTATTCGCTGCTGCTGTTTGAGTCGAATGTCCGGGCGGCCACGATCCTGGGGATTGTGGGCGCCGGTGGCGTCGGCTTCGAACTCCAGAAGTACATGTCGCTCTTCCAGTACCAGCTCCTGACGGGCGCGCTGATCGTGATCATCATCGTGGTCACCCTCCTCGACCGTCTCAGCGACCGCATCCGGAAGAGCCTCATCGAAGGTGGCACGCGGCGTGATGCCGAGCCGGGGAGGGCACGCCCCTCAAACTGAGCCCCCCTTGTTACCACCTCTCACCCGACAACTTGAAGGAGTACCCCGTGAACCGGTCCCCGTTCCGACTGTTGCTGCTGTTCCTTCTCCCCGCCCTGGTCGCCATGATCGCGGCCGCGTGCGGGGGTGACGATGACGACGAAGAGGAGGCGATCGCGGGCGATTCCGCCACCGCGGCGGCCACCGCCACCCCCAGCCCGACCCCGGACCCGCGCGCCGGCTGGCCCAAGGAGTTGAAGATCGGCCTCTTCGGTGGTGACGACGCAGAAGAGACCCTGCGCAACGCGAAGCCGATGGAAGACCTTCTCGAAAAACGCCTTGGGATCCCGGTGGAGATCATCACCGGGACGAGCTACGGCGCGGTTATCGAAGCGATGCGCGCGAAGCGCGTCGATGCGATGACGGTCGGCCCATTCGCCTACATTCTCGCCGTCCAGGAAGCCAACGCCGAGGCGCTGGCGGTCTCCATCTCCACCACCGCGAACCCACCGGTCTACAACCCGAGTACTTTGCCGTACTACATCAGTGTCATCTTCACCAAGAAGGGCAACGGGATCACCTCGCTGAACGACCTGAAGGGGAAGGGCTTCAACTTCGTCGACCCGGCCTCAACCTCTGGCCATCTCGCGCCGAAATCCCTCCTGATCAAGAAGGGAATCAATCCCGACAAGGACCTCCAGGCCGTCTTTGCCGGGAGCCATCCCACCTCCGCCCTCTCCGTCTGGAACGGCAAGGCGCCGGCCGGCGCTACGAACGAAAGCAACCTGAAGCGACTTCACGACTCCGGCCAGGTCAAGTTCTGCGAGTATCCGGACAAGCAGATCAACAAGCCGCGCACCGAAGCCGAAATGAAGGCTTACTTCGATGGCTGCCCGGATGGAACGCTGGTTGCGATCGCCCAGACCGACCCCATCCCGAACACGCCGTTCGCAGTCCGCCAGGACTTGCCGGAGACGCTCAAGGCAGAGATCAAGGCCGCCCTGCTGAGCACGAAGGACAACCCTGAGTTCATCGCCCAACGCAAGGCCTGGTACGTCGACCCCACGGCGGACCTGAAGCTGGAATCGCTGGACAAGTTCTACAACCCGCTCCGAGAACTGGCGAAGCTGCTCAATCTCGACCTCAAAGAGCTGGCGGAGCAGGGATGATGCTGGAACGCGAACAACGCGCCGAAGCGATCTCGCTGGCAGACCCGGAACGGCTGATCGCGCTTGCCGATGAGCTGTTGCAGGGGATGGACGTCGCCGTCTCCCGGGGTCCCTCTGTCGGACTGCTGATGATCCGCGCGGAAGAGCCTTCGGAACGCCTGCCCTTCAACTTCGCCGAGATCACCGTTTCCGAGGCGGAAGTCTCGGCCGCCGGGACGCGCGGGTACGCGATGGTCCTCGGCCTGCACCCGGAGATGGCACTGGCGGGCGCCATCGTCGATGCGGCGCTCGAGACCAGTCACCCGCGCAGCAAGGAAATCGAGCGCGAGCTGGCGATCACCCTCGAAGGGGCCCGGCTCGAACGCCGGCGGCAATGGGCCGAAGTGGCCCCGACGATGGTGAAGTTCGAGGAGATGGCGCCATGAACGCCCCTCTCCTCACGCCGCGCTCAGCCCGGGAGCAATCCACGTTCCGGCGCCTTCTCGAGGCGCTGGCGAGGCCCGGCACACTGCATGCCATCGCCCCGCACGACCAGGGCGGGCCATTCGCCGCCGCCGTGACAGTCCTCGAGGCGCTGCTCGACCACGAGGTGTCGTTCGCGACCTCACCGGCAAACCCCGAGGTAGAGGAGGCCCTGCTGCGTCTCACCGGGAGCCACACGGCTTCGGTGGGCGAGGCCGACTACGTGCTCGCCTGGGGCGCCGGCGTGGCCGCCGCCATCGATGCCGCGAAGACCGGCGTGCCCGAGTACCCCGACCGGGGCGCCACGGTGATTGCCGCGGTCGAAAGCATCAGTGGCCCGGCCGGGCCCGGACACCGGCTGAGGCTTCGGGGTCCCGGCATCCGCGACAGCGCGACCATCCCGGTGCGCGGGTTCGGACCGGAGGCGGTAGAAGCCTTCGCGCGGCGCAACGCCACGCTGCCATGCGGCCTCGATGTCGTGCTGGTCACCTCCGAGGGCGTGGCAGCGGGACTGGGGCGCTACACCAGGATCACGGAAGGAAGCTAACGACCATGGGATATACCGCTGTGCGCGGGGGCCTCGACGCGATTGAGCATGCCGAGCTGCTCATCGATGCGATGCCACTGCAGAGCGACAACCCGCTCCACCTCCAACAGCTCAAGGACCACCTGCAGATCGCTGTCGACCGGGTGATGTCCGAGGGCGGCCTGCTGGATGAAACCATCGCGGGGCTGGCCATCAAGCAGGCCGAAGGCGACCTCATCGAAGCGGCGTTCCTCGTGCGCGCCTACCGCTCGACCCTGCCGCGGCTTGGGTACAGCCTGACCGTCACGGGGCGGGACATGTTCGTCCTGCGGCGCATCTCGGCCATCTTCCGGGACATCCCCGGCGGCCAGTTGCTCGGCAAGACGCGGGACTACACCCAGCGCCTGCTGAACTTCGACCTCGCGACCGCGGTCCCCTGGAGCGAGGCCAGCCGCAACGGGCACAACGGCGGGGCGGACCACGACGGCGAACCGCCGGAGTTCCCCGTAGTGATCGACTTCCTCCGGGAGGAAGGCTTGGTACCGCCCGCGCCGGCTGAGCCGGCCGAGGACGAGCCCTTCGATATCACGCGGATGCCGCTCCGATTCCCCGCCCCGCGCTCGGCGGCCCTGCAGGCACTCACCCGCGGGGAAGCAGGGAGCCTGCTGATGCTCGCCTACTCCTCGATGCGCGGCTACGGGGGCCTGGGCCACGGCGCGATCGGCGAGCTGCGGGCTGGCGAACTTCCCGTCCGGATTGCCCACCCCATCACGGGGAGGCCGGTGACCATCGGGTCGGTCTTCGTGACCGAGGCCCACTACCTTTCCGGTGGCCACGGCTCGCTCCAGGAAGGCGAGGCCGAGGAATACCTGCTGGGTTACGGCCTGGTCGCAGGGAGAGACGAACGCAAAGCGATCGCGATGGCGATCGTGGATGGCTCACTGACCCACGCTGATGGCAGCGGCCAGCCCGTCGCGAACCAGGAGTTCGTGCTGACCCACATCGACTCGATCGAGTCCTCCGGCTTCGTGGAGCACCTGAAGCTCCCGCACTACGTGACCTTCCAGTCGGGCCTGCAGCGCTCACGGAAGTTCCGCCAGCTGATGGAGGCATCCAGCCGTGGCTAGCATCGAAACACTCACGCGGACCCATGGAGAGGCTGTTACCGGGTATTCGTACGGGTTCCTCGACGCCGTATCAAAGCGGGAGATCCGGCGGGCACTGCTGAAGGCCGTCACAATCCCCGGTTACCAGGTGCCCTTCGGGTCGCGGGAACTCCCCATCGCCCGCGGGTGGGGCACCGGCGGGTTGCAGATCACGCTCTCGATGCTCGGTCCGGGAGATACGGTGAAGGTGATCGACCAGGGCGACGACGCAAGCGTGAACGCCCAGAACCTCCGCCGATTGATGGAGAAGACCGCCGGCGTCACCACGACCACTGCGACCTCCGAGGCCACGCTCATCCAGACCCGCCACCGCATCCCGGAAGAGCGGCTTCGCGCCGGGCAGGTGCTGATCCTCCAATGCCCCATACCCGAGCCCCTGCGCCGCGTGGAGCGCAGCGTGGCGGTCGCGCGCCGGATGCACGCGGAATCGGACTACTCGCGGATGTGGCTGGCGATTTACGAGGACATCGTCAGAAGGGGCGAGCTGGGCGGCGGCGCGGGTTACCCGGTGCTAGTCAACGACCGGTACATCATGGCGCCGACGCCGATACCGCGCTGGGACATCCCCCGTCTAAACATGTCGGAGTGCCTCTATCTGATCGGGGCCGGGCGGGAAAAGCGGATCTATGCCGTGCCGCCGTTCACGCGGGTGGTACCCCTGGAGTTCGAGGACTACCCGTTCGAGGTGGAGGACTTCACCGGTCTCCGCTGCGCCCGCTGCGGCTCAAGCGCCAGCTTCCTCGACGAGACCCACACGGCCGACGGGGGCAGGGCCTACACCTGCTCGGACACAGCCTACTGCGATGCCCGCCAGGCAGGCGAGGAGCCAACCACATGGTAGAACACCCAATCCTGACGGTCCGCGGGCTGACCAAGACGTGGGGCCGGCGCACCTGCGGGAGCTGCATCGCGACGACCGGCCCCGAGAACGACCGCAACCAGTGCACCGTATGCGGTTCGATCGTGGCCTGCGCCGACGTCTCGTTCGACCTGTACCCGGGCGAAGTCCTCGGCATCGTCGGGGAGAGCGGCTCGGGCAAGAGCACGATCCTGCAGAGCCTGTTTCTGGACGTCACGCCCGAGGAAGGATCCGCGGCGTACCTTGGCACGTTCAACGACGGCAAAACCAACCTGTGGGAAGCCTCGATGGCGGAGCGGCGCCGGTTGCGCAGCCAGCTGATGGGGATGGTCTACCAGAACCCCCGCGACGGACTCGACCTGATGGTCACCGCCGGGGGGAACATCGGCGAACGGCTGCTCGCGGTGGACTGGCGGCACGTCGGCAAGATCCGGGCGAAAGCATCGGACTACCTGGCGCGGACCGAAGTCCCGCTCGACCGCCTGGACCACTTCCCGGCGTACTTCAGCGGCGGCATGCAGCAGCGCGTCCAGATCGCGAAAGCGCTGGCGAACAGCCCGTCCCTGGTACTGCTCGATGAGCTCACAACCGGCCTGGACATCTCGGTGCAGGCGGGCGTCCTCGACCTCGTCCGCGATATCCAGCACCGGGACGGCTTGAGCGTGATTGTCGTTTCCCACGACCTCTCCGTTATCCGCCTGCTCGCCGACCGGACCATCGTCATGAAGATGGGCCGGGTCGTCGAACAGGGCATCACCGACCAGGTGCTGGAGGACCCCCAGCACCCCTACACCCAGCTGCTGGTCAGCTCGGCTGCCTAGGAGGAACCGTGACCGAATCGAACGCGCCCCTGCTCAGCGTCCGCGACCTGGGGAAGCGCATCACGCTCCATATCCTCGGAGGAGCCGAGGTCGAGCCTTTCGGCGGCGTCTCCTTCGATGTCGCACCGGGCGAGTTTGTCGCCATCGTCGGCCCCAGCGGCTCCGGGAAGTCCTCAGTGGTGAAAGCCATCCACCGGACCTATCTCCCGACCGCCGGGCAGGCCTGGTACCTGAATCCCGGGGCGACACCGGTTGACCTCGCATCGGCGAGCGACCGGACGATCATCGACCTGCGCCGGCGGGAGATCGGGTTTGTCACCCAGTTCTTGAAGGTTGAGCCTCGCGTGCCGGCGATCGACGTCGTGGCCAGGCCGCTCGTGCTGAAGGGCGTGGCCCTCGAAGCCGCCCGCGAACGGGCCGCCGAAGTGCTCCGCCGGCTCGATGTCCGGGAGCACCTCTGGCACTCGTACCCCACGCTCTTCAGTGGTGGCGAACAGCAGCGCATCAACATTGCCCGCGCGCTGGTTGCCGGGCCACGCCTTCTGCTCGCCGATGAACCAACCTCGGCGCTGGACTCACTCAACACCGGCCGCGTGGTCGATGCACTCAGCGAGGCCCGAACGCAGGGCCTGACGTTGGTGGGCGTGTTCCACGATGTCGCGCTCATCGAGCGGATCGCCGACCGGGTCATCGTCATGAACCACGGGTCGATCGAGGCCCAGGGCCGCATCGGCGATGTCGCGATCCCCCGCCATGAACTGCACCAGGAGTTTGCTGCCCGTGTCTGAACCTGTCTTCGCCATCACCAACGCCACCGTCATTCAGCCGGAGAACGTCCTCGAACAGGCCTCGGTCGTGGTTTCCGGCGGCCAGATCACGGCGGTCTTCGAGGGACGCGCGGGTCTGCCCGCGGGCCTGGACTTCGAAGAGGACGCCAACGGCGCCTTCCTCATGCCGGGCATCATCGACCTGCACAACGACAGCCTCGAGACCGAGATCAACCCGCGGCCCGGCGCGAACCTGCCGATCGAATTCGCCTTCGCGAGCCTTGAGCGGCGCCTGCTGGCGGCCGGTGTGACGGTGGAGTTCCACGCCATCTCGTTCATGAACATGGAGAAGTCCGGCCGGACCATCGACCAGGCGGCCGAGCGAGCCGGGTTCGTGGCGGGCCTGCAGCTTGACCCGGCCCGGGTGGTTGACCACCGCGTACTTCATCGCCTGGACGTGTGGAACCCGGACGCGATGAACGCGCTTTTTGCGTCGGTCCGAAGCTTCGGCACCGGGTATGTCTCGTTGAACGACCACACGCCCGGACAGGGCCAGTACCGGGACGTCGAACGGTACACACGCTTCATGGAGGAGTGGCGCACGCAGAGAGGGCGCGGCGGCCTCGATGACGACGACGTGGCCGCCCGCATGGCGAGCCGCGCAGCCGACTCCATCACCATCCCGATGGTGTACGGCCGCGTGCGGGCCGAACGGGAAGCCAGCCCGTTCGTGCTCGCCACCCACGATGATGACTCGCCGGAGAAGGTGGACCGCCAGTGGGAGATCGGGGCCACGGTCGCGGAGTTCCCGGTTACCGTGGAGGCCGCGCGGCACGCTCGGGAGCGGGGGATGACCATCATCGTCGGCGCGCCGAACATCGTCCGTGGCGGCAGCACGAGCGGGAACCAGGACGCCCGCGAGCTGTTCGCCCTCGGTCTGGCCGACGTCATCTGCGCGGACTACCACGCGCCATCCCTCCTGGTAAGCGCCTTCAGCCTGGCCGACGATGGCACGGTGGGCCTGGCGGAAGCCGTCCGCGCTCTCACGCTCAACCCGGCGCGCGCGCTGGGGATGGAAGGTGTGGGGGCAATCACCCCGGGCCACCGCGCCGATATGCTCTTTGTCCGAAAGGGGAGCGATGGGCGCCCCGCGGTCGAGCGGGTCTACCGGTCGGGCATGGAAGTCTTCAGCATCCGCCTGGCGGCGCCGTCGGGAGCCATCGCGTGACCGCCGAAGTACAGCCTCAACGAGTGCGCGTCCTGGGCGAGGCCCCGTCGGTCGATCCTTCGTCGCGGGTGCACGAGAGCCAGCTCGGGGCGTGGACGTGGATCGGGCCGAACTGCTCGATTTCGGAGTCAAGCATCGGCGATTACAGCTACACGGCCGGGGATGCGTCAATCATCTACAGCGAAGTTGGCAAGTTCTGCTCGATCGCCTCGCACGCGCGGCTCAACCCCGGCAACCACCCGATGGAACGCGTCACGCAACACCACATGACGTACCGGCGCGCGCAGTACGGGTTCGCGGACCACGACGACGCCGCGTTCTTCGCGTGGCGCCGGGCCGATAGGGTGACCCTGGGGCACGATGTCTGGCTGGGCCACGGCGCGATCATTCTTCCGGGCGTCACCGTCGGCACGGGCGCAGTCGTTGCGGCGGGCGCGGTGGTCTCGAAGGATGTTGCGCCCTACACCATTGTTGGCGGCGTCCCGGCGCGGGCGATCCGCGAGCGCTTCCCGGCCGAAGTCGCACGGGCGCTCCTGGAGATCGCCTGGTGGGACTGGCCGCGCGAAACGCTGGAGGAGCGCTTCGCCGACTTCAACGACCTCGACACGTTCCTCGGGAAGTGGCGGCGGTGAGCAGCGCGCGCGACACGATTGTCACCATCAACACATGGAAGGCGGACGGGCGCTACCGCGAGCGCCTGGCGGCGTTGAGCGCCGGCCTTGAGGCCCTCCGGCCGGGAGTGGTCGCACTGCAGGAGGCGTTCCTGTGCGAATCCGGCGACGCCGATACCGCAGGCCACCTGGGCCGCGCGCTCGGAATGGAAACGGTCTTCACGCCCGCGCGCGGCAAAGTCCGCACGCTGGACGGGCGGCCGTGCCGGTCCTTTTCGGGGATGGCCTTGCTATCTGCGTCCCCATGGACGGAGTTCCACGAGGTCCGCCTGCCCTGCGACCCGCGAGACGGCGAGCGGATGGGGCAGGTTGGCGTGACCGCGATCGGCAGGGAGCAGGTCGTGGTAGCGAACGTTCACCTCACCCATCTGCGCGATGCCGGGCCGCTGCGCCGGGCGCAGGTGGAGGCACTACTGGGGCTGCCGCTCTTCCGCGCCGGGCGGCTGCCAGTCATCGTCTGCGGCGACTTCAACACCCCGGCGGCCGGGGCCCTGTTGCGGTCCGTCGCGGGAGAGTCCGGCCTCGACGTGCGGGACACATGGCAGGCCGGGGATGGCACGGGGGACCGCACCACAACGCGAAGCGGTGCACCGCTGGACTACATCTTCTCGCTCGCGGACAACGTCGGTGACCACCCCGGGTTCGCCGGATCGCGTGTCGCCTTGCAGGAGCCGGGCACAGCGGGTGTCCTGCCAAGCGACCACTTTGCGGTTGTCACCCAGATCACCGGAGTGCCGGCACATGTCTGAGTACAACGCCCCGTCGAGTATCGCCTCGCCACAGGGACGCCGAGTCCTCGTCGCCGTCGTGACCGGAGAACGGGGGGATTGCATCCAGCGCTGGCGCGAAACGCATGACCCGGAGCAGGCCCGCCGTCTTCCACCGCACACCACCCTGTGTTACTGGGCGCCGGACCTGCCACTCGACGCAATCGGGAAGCAGGTCCGGCATGCCTTCTCGGAACCTGTCGAGGCGCTGCTCGGCGCGGTCCGGAGCTTCGCGAATGATCAGGGCACGCTCTACGTAGAAGTGCTGAACACGGGACAACTCGACCGCGCCCGGCGCCGACTGTACGACGGCACGCACGCTTCGCTCGGCGAGGCCGGGGACTGGCCATGGCACGTGACCTGCGTGCGCGACACGCGAGGCCGGGACCGCGAGACCCTTCTGCAGCATGCCGGGCGCCTGGACGCGAGCGGTCCATGGAAGGTTGAACGGGCCGCTCTCCTCGAGCTGCGGGGAGATGCGTATGCGCCGCTCGGTGTGTGGGACGTGGGCCAGTGATTGGCACCGTCTTCCTCGTCGATTTCGACAACACGCTCTTTGACCACGATGCCTTCAAAGAGGAGCTCGGCAGCTGGCTCTCCTCGCAGGGGGACGTGTGCGCGGGGCCCGGACCGTTCTGGGACCTGTACGAGGGCATTCGCTCGGATACGGGGATCGTCGACATCCCGCTCACCGTGGAGCGGTACGCGGCCGGGCATGCCGCACCCGGGTTCGACGAGACGTTTCGGCGATTCGTGTGGGAGTTCCCGTATGGCCGCCTGATGTACCCGGGCGCGCTGACCGCCCTGGATTCGCTGGCGGCACTCGGGACGGCCGCGATCATCTGCGACGGCAGTGCGCGGCACCAGGTACATAAAGCACAGGTCAGCGGCGTCGCGGAGCGCGTCGGGCAGCGTATCCACGTTTTCGACCACAAGGAGCGGCACATCGAGGCGATCGTTAAAACGTACCCCGCCCACCGTTATGTCGTAATCGACGACAAGCCGCGCATCCACGCGGCATTCAAGACTGCTCTCGGAGAGCGGGTCCTGACGGTGCTGGCCGAACAGGGGCATTACGCCACTGCAACCGGCCAGGCACCGGGCGTCGATCGGCGGGTGGGGGCGGTCCGTGACCTTCCGGAGCTGCTCAGCCCGGGATGACCGGCCCGCGGACTGGAGCCGGTCCTGGCCCCCGGGGTGACGTGCTCAGGGCAGGCGGACGGCGCCAGATGCCCGGAGTTCGGCAATCCCCGCATCATCGAGACCAGCCTCGCGGAGGATTTCGGCTGTGTGCTGCCCGAGAAGCGGCGACGGGGCCGCGGCGACCAGCGGGGTCGCCGAAAAGACGACGGGAGGCGCAACCACGGTAACCCCTCCGACCAGCTCGTGTTCAAGCCGGACCGTCAGACCATTCGCGCGGACCTGTTCATCCTCCAGGAGCTGCTCGCGGAGGCGGACAGGTCCGCAGGGAACGCCCGCGGCCGTGAGGCGCTCGCACCAGTAGCTCGCCGGGTGGAGCCTGAGGCGCGCTTCGACGACCCCTTGCAGATCGCGGGCGTAGGCACGCGCATCGTCAGGGAGCCAGCCGGGCTCCCGGGTCCAGCGGTCATCGAAGCCAACGACCTCCATCATCCTGAGCCGGAGCGGACGGGCCATCGCAGCGACGGCGATGGTGCCATCGGCCGCGGGGAGGAAGCCGTAATACACACCGGCGAGCACATGGGGCTGCAGCTCCTCACGGCGGGCGAGGACATCGGCCCAGGTTTCGCCCCTGGCGAAGGCTTCGCGCAGGTAGTCAACGAACTCGGTCCGCCAGTCATCGAGGCAGTCCACGTGGTTGACGTGGTTGTTCTGGAGGACCAGGGCGGTGTGCAGGAGCGAGACATCGAGCCGTTGGCCGCGGCCCGTGCGTTCCCGCGCATACAGCGCGGTCGAGATACCCCAGGCGAGAAGGACCCCGGCGGTGTAATCGATGATCGGGTCCGAGAGCGGGCGCGGTCCGTCCTCGGCGAGGTTGACGAGGCCAGCATAGGCGCCCACGACGATGTCCATCCCCGCGACCCCGGCCATCGGCCCGTAGCGGCCGTAGGCGGTGTTCTCGGCATAGATGATGCGAGGATTCGCCCGGGCGAGGCTTTCGTAGTCCAGCCCCAGCGCCTCGGACTGGCCGGGCCGGAAGTTCGCCACCACCACATCGGCCGAGGCCGCGAGTGACCGGACCGCGGCGGCGACGGCCGGGTCATGGAGGTCGGCCGCAAGCGACCGCTTGCCCCGGTTCTTGTTGAGGAACTGGCGGCCTTCCCCGGGGAAGATGGGCCCGTTGCGGCGGGTTTCGTCGCCGTCAATTGGCTCGACCTTGATGACATCGGCGCCGCCATCGGCCAGGAGCTGCCCGCAGTAGGGCGCGGCGATGAAGCGGCCGAACTCGACGACGCGGATACCTTCAAACGGTCCTGGCACTGGCGGATCCTCCGTCCCTGGTCTTCGGCGTCCCGGGCGGCATGAACCCGCGAGGGTCGTCTTTCGCCCAATCGAGCGAAACGGCGAACTCGCGGAAGGTGCGCACCACGTTCGATTCCCATCCGTGGTCGCGAGACACGATGTAGAAGTTGCGCACGGGCCCCGAGGCGAGGCGGAAGGTCGCGATGCGCGGGTCATCCGGGTCGACCGAGTAGCGCGAGACGACGGCAACGCCGGAGCCCTGCCGCACAGCCCGCTTGATGCCCTCGAGCGAACCGAGATGGAGCCGCGAGAGCGATGACACGCCCGCTTCGGTGAACCAGTCATTCACGAGTGATTGGATGGGGGCGATCCGCGTGTGCATGACCTCGTGGGGGCCGAAGTGGATGAAGGGTTCGCGCGCGAGGTCCACCGGGGTCACCGCCCGCCGGATCGCGGCAAGCCGGTGGTCCCGCGGGCAGATCCCGATCAGGGTGTCGGAGAGGAACGGCAGTTTGTCCAGCCCCGGCCGGGCGATCCCGTCGCTGTGGATGCCCAGGTCGAAACTGCGGTCGGCGATCCCGTCATCGACCTCGTCGTTGGTGCCGGCGACGCGGACGCGGACTTCGATGCCGGGATAGAGGCACTGAAAGCCAACCGCGATGGTGGGGATGATGAACTCGGCCGCGGTGGTGCCGGCGGCGAGGCGGAGTTGTCCCTGGCCGAGCGTGACATCGTCGGCGAGGTAGCGGATGAGGTCTCCCTCTTCCTCCTGCATCCGCTTGGCGAACTGGTAGACGACGCGCCCGTGATCGGTGAGGACGACGCGTTTGCCATGCTGTTCCACGAGGCGGGTCTTCAGTTGCACTTCCAGCTTGCGGACATGCTGGTGGACGCCGGGCTGCGAGAGCAGGAGCGAGGCGGCCGCCTTTGTGTAGCTCTGCTGTTCGGCAACGGCGAGGAAACAGAGGAGCGCCTGGGAACTCAGTTTCACTGCGGCATCATCGCCCGTCCTGATGATCTATTCAAGAATGCCTCACACACCAGGAAGTACAGCCCGGATGCACAGTCCACTCAGACGCTAATCATCGCAAGAACTTCTGATAATCCTCACTATCATCGTATTGCATCCCTGCCCAGCGGGCCCGTATGCTTCGCAGCCAGTCCACCCGGAGGACCTGATTGCCGCTCCCGCTCGAAGGATTTCGCATCATCGACTGTTCGACCGTCCTGGCCGGACCGCTGGCTGCCACGCACCTGTCCGATTTCGGCGCCGATGTCATCAAGGTGGAGCTCCCGCAGGCAGAGCTGCCGCCGATGCGGGCGACGCGGCTGCACGAAGAGCGCAACAAGCGCTCCATCATGCTCGACCTGAGGACGACCGAGGGACAGGAGATCCTGCTGCGGCTGGCGCGCGATGCGGACGCGCTGATCGAGAACTTCCGGCCGGGGACATTTGAGAAGTGGAACCTGGCGCCTGAGCGCTTGCTCGCGGAAAACCCCCGGCTCATCATCCACCGGTTAAGTGCCTTCGGGCAGACCGGCCCGTGGCGCACCCTTGGCGGCTACGACCGGCAGGCACAGGCGATCTCGGGCGCGACGTACGTGACGGGTTTCCCCGATTCGGAGCCAGTCCGGAGCGGGTTCGCAACCGCCGATTACATGGCCGGGATCTGGGGCGCGTTCAGCATCATCCTCGCGGCCTACTGGCGGGATGCGCGCGGCGGGACGGGACAGGTCTCGGACCTGGCCCTCTTCGAACCGATGCTCCGGGCTTGCGAGGGGTCCATCACCGACTACTCGCTCACCGGGGCAATACGCGAGCGCGCCGGGAACCGCAACCCCGGTGTTGTCCCGGCGGCCAACTTCCGGACAAGCGATGGCATCACCGTGGCGATCAACGCAAACAACGATCGCCAATGGGCCCGGCTGGCGCGCTTGATCGGCCACCCCGAGCTTTCCGACGATCCCGATTACAAGATGCCAAAGCGGCTGGCGCACGCCGAGGAGATCTACGCTCTGCTGGATGAATGGGTGAGCCAGCGGGACCTGGAGACGGTCGAAACGGCGATGGTGGGGGCCTCGGTGCCCTGCGCACCGGTATTGAACGCCCGGCAGGTGACCGAGCACGCGATGATCCGCGAGCGCGGTTCCATCGTGAAGATCCCCTGGCACGACCGGGAGCTTGCGATGGTGGCGCCTTTGCCGAACTTCTCAGTCACGCCGGGCACGATCCGACGCACCGGCCCGGTGCCGGGGGAGCACACAGAAGCCGTGCTCCTGGAGCTGGGGCTCGACCTGGATTCGATTGCCGACCTTACCAGGCGCGGCATCATCCGGGATACAACAACAGTGTGAGGACACCCGGTGCAGCTCACGCGGCCGGGCAAAGGAGGGAATGCACATGACTGAGGACACTCGACAACGATGGTGGCAGACGGCGATGGATCGCCGGAACGTCCTGCGTGGCGCCGCGCTGACGGGACTGGGAGCCGCAGCCGCCGGAGTGGTTGGCTGCGGCGACGACGACGACGACCAGGACGAGACGCCGGGGAGCGGCGGCGGTGAGACACCCGCACCGACTGCGACCCCGGCGCCGAAGCGGGGCGGCGTACTTCGCGGCGCCCAGACTGCCGACCTGAACATGTCGACCGGGTACCCGTTCGTGTTCCTGGCCGAGAACCCGTTCATCAACTACCTGCCGGTCGAGCCGATCGTCCGGTACGTGGACAGCCTCGAGCCGGAGCTTCACCTCGCCGAGCGGTTTGAGTTCAACGCGGACCGCAGCGGCCTGGTGGTGACTCTCAAGCCAGGCCTGACGTTCCACAACGGCGCGCCAGTCACCGTTGACGACCTGAAGTTCGGGATTGACCTGATCAAGGACCCGGCGGCGTTCGGCATCAAGGGGACTTTCCAGCTGGCTGCCTTCGCAAAGGCGGTGACGGAATCGAAAATCGTGAGTGACCGCGAAATCGAATTCAAGTTCGACAAGCCCCGCGTCAACATGGCTGACTTCTTCGTCCAGCTGCCGGTGGTGCACCGGGCGAGCTATGACGAAACAAAGAGCGGCAAGGCGATCAACGGCACGGGCCCTTTCAAGTTCAAGCAGTGGACGCCCGGCCAGTCGTTGACGTTCGAGCGCAACGCAAACTGGCACGGCGCCGCATCAGGCAGTGGACCTTACCTCGACGGGGTGGAGGTGCGCTTCTTCGGCGACCAGGACGCGGCCGGGCTCGCCTACCAGTCCGGTGAGATCGACCTGTTGCTGGGGCCGCCCGCCGCCCTGGCGGCGGACAACCGCAAACTCGTGCACATCGCCCCGAAAACGGGCCTCGACTACCTCGGCATCAATGTCTCGAACCCGCAGCTCACCGACGCCAGGGTGCGCCAGGCGATCTTCCTTGCCGTGGACCGGAAGCGGGTTGTCGACGAACTGCGCGAGGGACTCACCGAGGTGACTTCGCAGCCGTGGCCAAAATCGTCCCCGGCGTTCGACCCGGCGCTGGAAGACCCCATGTTCGACCAGGCCAAGGCGAAGAAGCTCCTCAGCGAAGCCGGCTGGAAGCAGACCGAAGCGATCTCGTTCGACCACCGGACGACGACGGCCTACGTGACCGCGGCCGCGCTGATCCAGCAGAACCTGAAGGACGTCGGGATAGAGACAACGTTGATCCCCTCGGACCCGACCGCCTTCCTGGCGATCCTGCGGGAGCGGAAGTTCAAGGGCTTCTGGATAACCTCCCACTCCTTCTCTCACCTGGCGCCGCTCACCAACCTCCAGCAGACGCTCCCGTACCAGGAAAAGAACATGAGCTACTACGAGACGCCCACGTACCTGGACATCCGGGCGAAGCTGGAGAACCTCGACCCGCTAAGTGCCGAGGCGAAGGCCCAGTACAAGCGTTTCAACGAAATCTGGGTCCAGGACCCGTGGCTTGTCCCACTGGCGCCGAACAACGGGCCCCAACTCGTTTCGGCGAAGGTGCGCGGCTACGGTACGTACCTCACGGCACCGACCAATGCTCCTGACTTCTCGAAAGTCTGGCTGGACTGACGCGCCGTCTCCATGGCACGACGTTCGGTGACGGTGTCGCATGCTTAGTTATGTCTTTGGCCGGGTCCTCCAGGCGATCCCCGTGCTCGCGCTCGCCAGCGTAGCGGTGTTCATGATCCTCCGGCTGATCCCGGGGGACCCGGCGGACATGCTGGCGGGCGAGGATGCCACACCTGCCGATGTTGAGGAGATCCGCGAACAGCTCGGGCTCACTGACCCGATCCCCGTGCAGTACGTCAAGTGGCTGCGCGACCTCGGGCGGGGTGACCTGGGCGTCTCCATCCGGACAGGGGTGGCCGTCAGTGAGCTCCTGAGGCTGGCACTGCCGCCAACCATCGAGCTCGCGGTGGCCTCGCTGCTGATTGCCCTGGCGCTCGGCATCCCCCTCGGGACGCTCGCCGGGGTGAAGCCGCGTTCCGTGTGGGACTGGCTGCTCTCGCTGTTCACCGTGGCCACGCTTGGCGTGCCGAACTTCTTGCTCGGCGTTCTGCTGCTGTGGCTCTTCGCGGTGACGTTGGGCTGGTTGCCGGCCAGCGGCCGCGTCTCGGTCTTTGATGACCCGTTGCTGGCAATGAAGCACCTGGCGCTGCCTGCCTTCGCGCTCGGAACGGGGCTCGCGGCGGTCCTCGCGCGCTACACCCGCACGACGGTCCAGGCGGCAATGGGCCAGGACTATGTGCGGACAGCCCGGGCGAAAGGCCTGCGCGAATACCAGGTGGTCACGCGCCACGCCCTGCGCAACTCGCTGATCCCGGTCGTGACCATCATCGCCCTGCAGATGGGGAACGTGATGGCCGGAGCCGTGGTGATCGAGCGCGTGTTCACCCGTCCCGGTGTGGGCCGGCTCGTGGTCGATGCGATCCTCAACCGCGACTACATCATCGTGCAGAGCACACTCATCCTGCTGGTCGTGATCTTTGTGACAGTGAACCTGGCCGCCGACATTGCCTACGGCGTGCTCGACCCGCGGGTACGCCGACGATGAGCACGGAATTTGCCCGTCTCACCTACAGGAGCCGCCGGGAACGGCTCACGCGCGAATCGCTGTTCTGGGGGAGCCTCGACCGGCTGGTACGCAACCCGCAGGGATTCCTGGGCCTCACCATCCTGCTGGTGCTCGTCGGCGCGGCGGTGTTCGCCCCGGCCCTGACCTGGCACGAACCGAACGCCCAGGACGCAACCGCGCGATTCCTCGCACCGAGCTGGGACCACCCCTTCGGGACGGATGAGCTGCGCCGCGACCTGTACACCCGCACGCTGTACGGACTTCGGGTCTCGCTGGCCATCAGCCTCGTCGCGGTGAGCATCGGCGCGGCCCTCGGCATCGCGATCGGGTTCGTTTCGGGCTACGCCGGCGGCTGGACCGACACCATCACGATGCGGCTGGTGGATACCCTCCTGGCCTTCCCGGGGCTACTCTCGGCACTGGCGATCCTCACGATCCTGGGACCGAGCCTGCGGAACGTGGCGATCTCGATTGCGTTCTTCGCGGTGCCGTCGTTCGCGCGGCTTGCACGGGCCCAGATGTTGAGCGAGCGAAACAAGGACTACGTCGCCTCGGCGCGGGCGCTCGGGGCGGGCCCCGGCCGCATCATCCTGCGGCAGATCACACCGAACGCGATCGCGCCGCTGCTCACCCAGGTCGCCCTGTTCATGGCCTCGGCGGTCATCGTCTCGGCCTCGCTGAGCTTCCTCGGGCTCGGGGAGCGGCCACCGGACCCTTCGCTCGGGGGGCTCATTAACACGGCGAAGAGCAACCTCCAGAAGGCGTGGTGGTACGCGGCTTTCCCCGGGGCGGCGCTGGCGCTCCTGCTCCTTTCGCTGAACCTCCTGGCCGACGCGGTCAACGACGCCATCGACCCGTATGCCCGCCGGCGAGCCTGACCGCGGGGTCGGCCCCCACCATCTCGACCCATATCCCGGAGGCAAGCAGTGACGGTCCCCGAGCCCCTTTCCCCCAACTACGCCGAGGCGGCTGTGCTCACCGCCTACGCGCCCGACGCGGAGTCAGGCCTGTTCCTGCGGCTCGCCCGCTTCCCCGGGCGCGGCGAGGCGTGGGTGTGGGTCGATGTGTTTTCGGGGGAGCACCATTACAGCCTCTCCGAGACAGTGCCGCTTAGCGGCTTCACTGGCGCGACCGACACGTCGCTCCAGCGCGCGGAGTTCGCACTGACCCGGCCGCCCGTGCAGTTCGTCCGCGAGGCGCACGCTGGAACGCCGCTCCGCTGCCGCCTCGACGCTGAGGTGGCCTGCAACCCGGGCCCCAATCCCACCGGCGGGCCGGGCGATGTGCCCACCCGCATCGTCGCCGAATTCGTGGCCATCCACGAGCCGGGGGCGCCGCGGGAGGGCCGCCTGGAGGTGTTCGGCGATGTGCAGGCCACGGTCGAGTTGCCGGGGCATACGTTCAAGGTCGACGGGCGGGGCAAGTGGCACGAACAGCTCGGCGAACGACCGGCGTTCGCCCGCCCCTTCACGTACCTGCACCTGCAGAACGAGCAGGTCTCGCTGCTCGCGACCTCCATGCCGGGGATCGCCTGGGGGTTTGTGGTGCGCGACGGCGAGCGCACGCCCGTGACCGGCGCCCGGATCGCATCCCGGGGAGTGAACCGGGAGTTCACGGTGACGCTGGCCGATGGGAGCGCGATCTCGGGCATCGCCATCCGCCGCCGGACGAGCGAGGTGCCGGTCGAAGGGCAGATGTGGAACGGCAGCATCGTGGTGGCGTCATCGACCGAGGGGACACTGGTTGGCGCGATGAACGACTGGCAACAGCCCGAAGGCTGACCGGAGCGGCCGGATGCGGCGAGCCTTTGCCCACACCGCCCGCCGCCGGATTCCCGGAGCGACGCAGATACGCGAGGAGGGCCGGTCAGACCGGCCCTCCTCGCGTCCTGATTGCCCCAACTTCGGGCGAAGGACTCACGGGATGATTCTGCTGATGTAGGCTTCGTGCTCCTCCGCAACCATGGCCGCGGTGAGCTCGATCCCGGGGACGGGCACGCCCGCCGATGGTTCGAGGGCGCCGGACGAACGGGCGCCGGCAACGGTCCCGGACGAAGCCGCGTAGGCATCGGCGAATGCATCGTGGGCGGCGCGATCAGCGGCAAGCACCTGGTCGCGGGTGAGCGTGCCAACGCCGGGGGACGCGGGCAACGCTGTCGAAACGGCCGCAACCGAATTCCCGGTCCCGGAGGAAGCCGCGTGGGCATCGGCGAAGGCATCGTGGGCGGCGCGATCAGCGGCAAGCACCTGGTCGCGGGTGAGCGTGCCAA
>CAZRUZ010000016.1:0-24675 GCA_964603275.1 uncultured Anaerolineaceae bacterium
CGCGACGTCCTCGACCCGCGCATGCGCGGCGCCGGCAAGAGCGGCTTCTAGGGACACGCCACCTTATGACGGCCGTCATATCGAAGAGGTGTGGACGGCTGTGCACAGTGCGGACAATCGGGGTCCTGATCACGTCCTGCCAGGCGGGATCAGGTGAACCCCTTTCCCGTCCCAGGATCCCGGCAATCCGTACCGGGATCCCATCCCAGGCCCGAACGGGCCATTCCCACTGAATGAGAGGTTCTGATGACCGCACCTGAAACCGACCGAACGGCTGCCGGCCCGGGGGGCAACTACCGCGAACTCTGGGATTGGGACGAAGTGCGCTGGGCTTCCCACTGCATCGACTGCTATCCCGGCAACTGCCCGATGCGCGTCTATGTGAAGGACGGCAAGGTTGTCCGCGAGGAATCGGCCGCGGTCTTCCCCACCTACGAACCGGGCGTGCCGGACATGAACCCAATGGGCTGCCAGAAGGGCGTCGCCTGGGCCCGCATGGCCGAAGGCGAGGAGCGCATCCTCTATCCGCTCAAGCGCGTCGGCGAGCGCGGCTCGTCGCAGTGGGAACGCATCACCTGGGACCAGGCGACTACCGAGATCGCCGACAAAATCCTTGATGCCGTCGTCGAAGTTGGCGGCGAGTCGGTCATCGCGCCTTCGGGCTGCAACACCCCGCCGGCGGCCGTGGCTGGGCGCGGCTCGCTCCTCGGCTCGTTTGGCGGCCTCACAACCGACGTGAACGCCGAGATGAACGACTTCGCGCCGGGCTACTACCTCACCTACGGCACGTTCGACCCCGTCAGCAGCATCGATGACTGGTTCCACTCCGAGGTGTTCATTATCTGGGCCGGCAACCCGAACTACACCCGTATCCCCCACGTCCACTTCGTCAATGAAGCGCGCTACAAGGGCACGGAAGTGGTGGTCATCGCCCCGGACTTTTCGCCATCCAGCCTGCACGCCGACTACTTCGTGCCGGTGAAGGTCGGCACTGATGCGGCGCTCGCCCTCGCCATGGCCCAGGTCATCGTCGAAGAAGACCTGATCGACCGGAAGTTCGCCAGCGAGCAGACCGACCTTGCCCTGCTCGTGAACAAAGCCACCAACCGTTATTTGCGCGCCTCGGACCTCCCCGAAGGGGGCGCCGATGAGCAGCTCTTCGCCTGGGATACGAAGACCGGCGCCATTGCTCCGGCCCCCCGCAAGAACCTCAAGTGGGGCGAAGTCGAACCCGCGCTCGAAGGCGAATTCACCGTCCAGACCAAGTCGGGGCCGGTGACCGTCACCACGGTGTTCGAGATGATCAAGCCGAGGCTTGCCGAGTACACGCCCGAACTCGTGCAGCCCATCACCGGGACCGACCCGCAGACCACCCGCCTCCTCGCCCGGAAGATCGCCTCGCGCAAGACCGGCATCCTTTCGGCCCTCGGTGGCATGGGCAAGCACTACCACGGCGACCTGATGGAGCGCGCCCAGCTCCTGGTCCTTGGCCTGACGGGCAACTGGGGCAAGCAGGGTACCGGCGTCCGCGCCTGGCTCGCCGCCCTCTTCGATGGCTCGGCGACCATCATGATGAAATCCAAGCGCGGTCCGGAGGAAGTCGCCGGCCTGCTCGACATGCGTGACCAGCTCATCCAGATGCGCATGAACATGGACCCATCGCTCACGCCGCTGATCATCGCCGTCGAACAGTCCCGCCAGTCCCCGGCCGGTCTCGTCCCACCGGTCTTCTGGTGGTACCACCATGCGGGCTACAAGGAGACCTGGGACAAGCCCGACTGGCACGACCCGAGCATGAAGCGCCCGTTCCCCGAGTACTTCAAGGAAGCCAGCGAAAGCGGCTGGTGGAGCGGCGCCGATGTGCCGCGGAAGGAGCACCCCACCCGCGTCATCATTGAGATGGGCGGCAACGTCCTGCGGCGGACGCGCGGCGGCAGCAAGATGCTCCTCGAGAAGCTCTGGCCGCAACTGAGCTGCGTCGTCACCCTCGAAGTGCGCATGAGCACCACCGCCCTCTTCTCGGATTACATCCTCCCCTGCTCGCAGTGGTACGAGAAGATCGGTTTCGGCATCCCCAGCACCCACGTCATGCACCTGACGTTCTGTGACAAGGCCATCGATGCCCCGGGCGAGTGCGTCGATGAGTGGGAGGCCTACCGGCGCATCGCCGAAAAGGTCCAGCAGCGCGCCCAGGCCCGCGGCATCCAGCCCTATCTCGACTCCCGCGGCGTCCAGCGCGACCCGGCCCACGCCCACGACAACTTCACCAAGAACGGCATGTACACCAACGAAGAAGTGCTGGCCGATGAGATGCTCCGCGACAGCGCGGTGACGGGCACGATCCCTGCCAACGCCAGCCTTGAGGACATCCGCAAGAACGGCTTCTACCGCTGGCAGGGGAAGGGCATCAACCCGCGCATGATCGCCCAGGCCACCGAGCCGAAGCCCGATGAAACCTTTGTGCCCTTCCGCGAGCACGTGGAGGATGGCGAGCCCTACCCGACGCTTTCGCGCAGGGCCCAGTTCCTCATCGAACACCCGTGGTTCATCGAGGCCGATGAGCATCTGCCGCGCTACAAGGCACCGCCGGCAATGGGCGGCGATTACGAGTTCCAGATCACCAGCGGCCACAACCGCTGGAGCATCCACTCCAACAACAACGCCACCCAGCTCATGCTCGATACGCACCGCGGCACGCCGCACCTGGTGATGAACACGGGCGACGCCGCAAGGCTGGGTATCGAGGACAACGACATGGTCCGCGTCCACAACGACATGGGCGAGTTCCAGGTCCCGGTGCTCCTCTCGCCAAGCCCCCATCCCGGGCAGGTCGTCATGTACAACGGCTGGGACCCGTACCAGTTCCCGAACTGGGCCGGCCCCAACGATGTCGAGCCCGGCATGATCAAATGGCTTCACCTTGCGGGCGGTTATGGACACCTGCGCTTCTGGGTGACGCAGTGGCAGCCGTCACCCGTCATGCGCAGCACTCGCGTTGGGATAGCCAAAGTGGGGTAGCTCATCCCGCCGCGAGCAGCGAAGGGGGCGCCAATCGGCGCCCCCTTTTCTTGCCCATACACGGATATGACCACAGTCATAACCTCACTCGATGACGCCGCCGCACCATCCCCGCCATGAAGATCGCAGAGTCAGAACAGATCTATACCGGAACCCAGGACCTCTATCGCAAAAAGTGGAAATGGGACGCTGTCTACTGGGGGACGCACTGCGTCGACTGCTACCCAGGCAACTGCCCGATGCGCGTCTATGTGAAGGACGGGCTCGTCTGGCGGGAAGAGCAGTCAGGCACGTTCCAGACGATTGAGAAAGGCGTACCAGACTTCAACCCCATGGGCTGCCAGAAGGGCGCCTCCTGGAGCCAGTCGCTGTACGGCCCGGACCGCCTCCTCTACCCGCTCAAGCGCGTGGGAGAGCGGGGTGAAGGCCGCTGGAATCGCGTCACCTGGGACGAGGCGCTCGGCGATATCGCCGACAAGATGATTGACGCCATCGAAGCCGGTGGGCCGCAGACCATCGCGCACGAAGGCACCCCGGAGATGGCAACCGTCATCCCGACGAACAAGTTCTTCAGCACCCTCGGCGGCCACGGCCTCGACCTGAACGGCTCGATCAACGACTTCTCCATCGGCCTGTATGAGACCTTCGGCCGGTTCAGCGCCGTTTCATCCGCCGATGACTGGTTCCACTCTGAAGTCGTACTGATCTGGCACATGAACCCGATCTACACCCGCATCCCGTTCTACCACTTCATCGCTGAAGCCCGGTACAACGGCGCTGAGGTCGTGAACATCTCGCCGGACATCAACCCCTCGCACATCCACGCCGATATCCAGGTGCCGATCAACGGTGGGACAGACCCGGCATTCGGCCTGGCGCTCGTGCAGGTGATGTTCGAGGAGGGCCTCGCCCACTGGACCTTCCTCCGCGAGCAGACTGACCTCAGCCTCCTGGTCCGCAAAGACAACGGCCGCTACCTGCGCCAGACCGATGTCGAAGGCGGAGGACTCGCCGATCAGCTCTACCAGTGGGACCCGGCCACCGGACTCCGCAAGGCCGACCGTGGCAGCCTCTTCCTCAAGGGCGTCGAAGTCGCCATGCAGGGGACCTTTGATGTGAAGCTGGCCGACGGCTCGAGCGTCCAGGTTCGGCCGGCCTGCGAAATCCTCATCGAGCGGCTCAACCGCGACTACACGCCCGAAAAGCAGCAGCCGATCACCGGCGTCCACCCGGACATGATCCGCAACCTCGCGCGCAAGATCGCCACCAAAAAGACGAACATCATGCTTGGCTACAACGCCTGCAAGTTCTACCACGGCGACCTCATGGAACGCGCCCAGGCGCTCGTCCTCGCCGTCAGCGGCAACTGGGGCAAGAAAGGAACCGGCATCCGCTGCTGGGCATCCGGCATGCATGATGGCGCCTTCATCGCCACCAACAAGCCGGGCCCCGGCGCCCACAACACCGAAATCGTCCTCTCCGGCCGGGATGCAGGCATCGCCGCCTTCAAGAAGACCGACCCGACCATGACCACGGAAATCGCGGTCAAGCGCCTCGGCCAGATCTCGTCCAAATTCCAGCGCACCGCCGGCGGGATGGCGGGTGGCATGGGCGTTGCCGACGGCCTGGTGGGCGATGAGAGCGAGCGCCCGCATCCCAACGACTCGACCTCCTCTCCACCGGCATTCTGGTGGTACTGGCAGGCGGGCTACGACAAGCGCTGGAACACCCCCGGCTGGGGCGACGATTCCCTCCCCCGTACCTTCGACGAGTACTTCAACGAAGCGCTCGCCAAGGGCTGGTGGAAGGACATGGACCAGCCGCGGCCGGAAAACCCGCCGCGCGTCCTGATCGAGTGTGGCGGCAACATGCTCCGCCGTACCCGCGGCGGCAAGACCGCACTGCTGCCCACCCTCTGGCCAAAGCTGGACCTGATCGTCTCGATTGACTTCCGGATCAGCCAGACCGGTCTCTACAGCGACTACATCCTGCCGGCGGCGCAGCACTACGAGAAGGTGGGCTTCCACATCCCGACGCCGCACCTCCTCAACCTCACCTTCAGCGACAAGGCCGCTGAACCGGCCGGCGAAGCGCGCAACGAGTGGCAGATCTACCACGCGCTCTTCCAGAAGGTCGCCGAGCGTGCCGCCACCCGCGGACTGACGGCCTACACCGACACCAAGGGTGAACGCCGCCGTTACGCCGCCCTGCCCGACGCCTACTCCATGAAGGGCTTCCTCCTCGATGAGGACCGCCTCGCAGACGAGCAGATCCGCGACTCGGCGCTCGCCGGCACGCTGCCCATGGGCACCAACCTGCGCACGATGCGCGAAAAGGGCCACGTCCGCTTCATCGACTGGGGCCTCTCGCCCATGGCCCTGGCCCAGGCGTCACCCCTCAAGCCCGATGAAACCCACGCTCCCTTCCGCGATAACACCGAGAGCGGTCTCCCGTTCCCGACCTACTCGCGCCGGGCGCAGTTCTACATCGACCACGAGTGGTTCCTCGAAGCGCACGAAGAACTGCCGACCTACAAGCCCAACCCGGACATGGGCGGCAAGTACCCCATCGGCATGACTTCGGGCCACAACCGCTGGAGCATCCACACGATGAACCAGGGCAACTGGGTCATCCTGGGGACACACCGCGGCGAGCCCGACGTGTTCGTCAACACGGACGACGCGAAGGCCCGCGGAGTCAAGGACGGCGATGCCATCCGGGTGTTCAACGACGTGAGCTCGTTCAAGACGCGCGCTCGTGTCGCCCCGAACGTCAAGCCCGGACAGCTGGTTTCGTACAACGGCTGGGCTGGCTTCCAGTACAAGGACTGGAGCGGCGCCAACGAAATCGAGCCCGGCATGGTCAAGTGGATTGGGTTTGCTGGGGGCTACGGCCACCTGGACCATCTCGGTGCCGAATGGCAACCGGTCCCAGCCGAACGCTGGACTCGCTGTGACTTTGAAAAGGTAGAGGTAGAGCAGTGAAAATCGCCAAACTCGCCGGTAAGCTGGCCGACCCGGCATCGGCCGAATGGGGTTCCGTGGAGGCCGCCCAGGTCTCGCTCGGCCCGGTTGCGCTGGAATCCCAGCCCACCGAGTACATCCGCGAGGCCTGGAAGGGCCGCAAGTACGGGCAGACCGCCCAGGCGGCGGTCAAGGCCGCCAGCGATGGCGACAAGCTCTACCTCCGCGTTGAATGGGCCGATGATGCGGCCGCCAACAAGGAGTTCCAGGACGCCGTCGGCGCCATCTTCCCCGCCGCTGGCGATGGGAACCTCGCCACGCTCGGTAGCGCTGAGAAGCCCGTCGCTCTCTGGTACTGGGAAGACGGTCGCGGCGCGCTGAACCTCGTTTCGCGCGGCCCCGGCGTCGTCAGCAAGGATGCGGCCGCCGCCGTCGGCGGCAACGGTGTCCTCGCGGATGGCCGCTGGAGCGTCGTCATCAGTGGACCCGCGGCCATGGCCGCCAAGGGCAAAGTCGGCCTCGCCGTGTGGAATGGTTCCAACGAAGAGCGGGCAGGACTAGCCGCCGTGAGCCAGCAGTGGCTCCCCCTCGAATCGGACTAAGGAGAGACACAGATGGCCGCGACAACTCAAACCCGCCAGCTCGCCTGGGTGTATGACCTCAACAAGTGCATCGGCTGCCAGACGTGCTCCGTCGCCTGCAAAGTCCTCTGGACGCGCGATGAAGGCGAAAAGCACCAGTGGTGGATGTCGGTGAACACCATGCCCGGCCTCGGCACCCCGAAGGCCTGGGAAGAAATGGGTGGCGGTGTCGACCCCACCACCGGAAAGCCCCGCCCGGGCCACCAGCCGACCCGTGAAGAGTTCGGTGGTGGCTTCGACTTCAACTACCACGAGGTCTTCTACGGAGGCAGCGCCGGCAAGGCGCACCTTGAGCCCCAGGCCCCCCGCGAAAACCGCTGGGCCATGAACTGGGATGAAGACCAGGGCGC
Source organism: uncultured Anaerolineaceae bacterium (assembly GCA_964603275.1). Taxonomy (GTDB): domain Bacteria; phylum Chloroflexota; class Dehalococcoidia; order Tepidiformales; family Tepidiformaceae; genus Amarobacter. The sequence continues at coordinate 6,973 of CAZRUZ010000016.1, forward strand.
CGGCGAATGGCCGAACTCCTACTACTTCTACCTCCCCCGCCAGTGCAACCACTGCACCAACCCCGTCTGCCTGACCGCCTGCCCGACCGGCGCGCTCTCCAAGGAAGACAACGGCCTCGTCCTCCGCGATGAGGACACCTGCATGGGCGACCGCTTCTGCATGGAAGCCTGCCCCTACAAGAAGATCTACTTCAACTACGACCGGCACGTCGGCCAGCAGTGCATCGGCTGCTTCCCCCGCATCGAGGCGGGCGTCGCCCCCGCCTGCGTCCGCCAGTGCCCGGGCCGCGCCGTCTTCATCGGCTACCTCGATGACGAGACCAGCTCGGTCCACCGGCTCGTGAAGGAATGGAAGATCGCCCTCCCGCTCCACGCTGAAGCGGGCACCGGCCCCAACGTCTTCTACGTTCCCCCGCTTGCCCCGCACCGGCTCAACGACGACATGAGCATCGACTACGAGACCCCGCGCATCCCGCCCGAGTACCTCGAATCGCTCTTCGGCCCCGGCGTCCACAGCGCCCTGGACACCCTCAAGAGTGAGATGGACAGCGTGCGGAACGGCGGCAAGTCTGAGATGCTCAGCACACTCATCGCCTACAAGTGGCAGGAGCTGCTTGGCCCCTTCACCGTCGATCCGGCCACGCTCACGCCCAACGGCAGCACTGGAGCATAAGTCATGTTCGTCTACTCCCTCGCAGGCCTCCAGGTCGATGGCGCCGCCATGGCCGAGACCGAGCTCCCGGACAACGAGACCACCGCGCGCACCGGCGTCTATCAGCTGCTCGCCCGCCTGATCTCCATCCCGGACCGCGATATCCACGCCGGAGCCGTCTCCGGCACCTGGGGCAAGGAGCTGACCGATGCCGGTCACCTCCTCGCCTTCCCCTTCGATTTCGGCGGCGCCAGCGTCGAGTCCTCGGTTAGCCCCGAGGACTTCCAGGCCGAATTCCTGCGCCTCTTCGAAGTCGGCAATGGCGCCGGCCCCGCCGCCCCCATCTATGGCGGCATGTACGGCGGCGACCGCATGCAGCGGCTGGAAGAAGTTGTCCGCTTCTACGAGTACTTCGGGCTGACCACCTCGGCCGAAGACCCGCGCCCGGCCGACCACCTGGCCACCGAGCTCGAGTTCATGAAGTACCTCACCTTCAAGGAAGCCGTCTCGACCTCGCCGCGCCTGCAGACCTCCTACCGGCGCGCCCAGCACGACTTCCTGGACCGGCAGCTCAGCACGTGGGTCCCCTCGCTGGCGGAGAGCACCACCGCGGCCGGCACCTGGCCGTACTGGCAGTGGCTCACCGGGACCATCCGTGAATTCGTCGCTGCTGACGCAAAATACGTCGCGGGCATCCTCGGTAGCTGAGGTACCCGCGGCCCCAACCCAAGGTGAAGCAATGAACCCCACCACAGCTTCCCGATATCGCCAGCGCTGGAGCTGGGAGCGGGCTACGTTCGGCACGCACTGCCTCAACTGCCTGGCGACGTGCCCCTATCGGGTCTATACGCGCGATGGCGAAATCCTCTTCGAGGAACCGGCCGCCGTCTTCAACCAGGTTGAGGACGGCGTCCCGGATATGAACCCCATGTCCTGCCAGAAGGGGAGCGCCTGGAGCATCCAGCTCAGCTCCCCTGACCGCCTGCTCTACCCCATGCGCCGCAAAGGCGAGCGCGGGGCCGGCGAATGGGAACGGATCACCTGGGACGAGGCCCTCACCGAGGTCGCCGATTCGCTGATCGAGGCTATCGACTTCGAAGGGCCCGAATCCATCGTCTTTGAAGAGACGGTGGAAGGCGGCCTCCTCGGGCAGTCGGCCTACCTCCGCTTCGCGGGACTTCTCGGTGCGACCACCCTCGATGCCAACGGCCTGATCAACGACTTTCCGGCCGGCCACCACATCACGTTCGGCAAGTTCTCCTGTGCGAGCTCCGTGGACGATACCTTCCACTCCGAGCTCATCCTCATCTGGCACTCAAACCCGTCGTACACCTCCATCCCCTACGCGCACTACATCACCGAGGGCCGCTACAACGGCTCCAAAGTTGTGTGCATCGCTCCGGACTACAGCCCTTCGGCCTTGATGGCCGATGCGTTTGTCTCCATCCGCCCCGCGACCGATGCCGCGCTTGCCCTGGCCATGTGCCAGGTCATCATCGAGGAAGAGCTGTACGATTCGAAGTTCGTCCAGTCGCAAACCGACCTCCCGCTGCTCGTGCATACCGCCACCCGGCGCTTCCTGCGCGGACCGGAGTACATCGAAGGCGAACGCGAAGACCAGTTCTACTGGTTCGACAACGCGACTGAGGACATCGAGATCGCCCCGCGCGGCTCGCTCCAGCTCGATGAATCCGACCCGGCGCTCGAGGGCACCTACACCGCCGAAGGCACCGACGGCAACGAAATCGAAGTGACCACCGTCTGGGAGCTCCTGCGTGAGCATCTCAAGCAGTACACCCCGGAAGCCGCGGGCGAAATCTGCGGCATCAACCCGGAGGTCATCCGCTCCCTGGCCCGCGATGTCGCCTCGAAGCGGACCAAGATCGTCGAAGGCTTCAACACGCCGAAGTACTACCACGGCGACCTGATGGAGCGGGCCATGTGCCTCCTCCTCGGGCTGACCGGGAACTGGGGCCGCCCCGGCACCGGCATCCAGGGCCTCGCCCTCGCCGGTCTCGATGGCTACATGCTCTTTGGCATGAAGCAGAAGCGCGGCGTCGCCGAGACCATCCGGGTAATGGATGGCCTCGACGGCGCGATCGAAGCGCTCCGCTCGCAGGACCCCGAGGCCTCCGATGAGATCCTCGGCTACGAACTCCTCGTCCGCGGCGTCGCGGCAGGCACCGCCAGCCCGCCCGCGTTCTTCCACTTCTACCACTGCGGCTACCAGGACACCTGGAACCGCACCGAGTGGTCAGACGAGAAGATGACCCGCAGCTTCGAGGATTATGTCGGCGAAGCCACCCGCCGTGGCTGGTGGGGCGGCCTGGTCAAGCCTGGCCCGTCGACAGACCCGCAGGTCCTCTTCATCGTTGCGACGAACCCCATCCGCCGTCAGCGCGGCGGCTCCGACACGCTGATCGAGAACCTCTGGCCCAAGCTGGAGAAGATCGTCGTCGTCGAAAACCGCATGAGCGCGACGGCCCTCCAGGCCGATATCCTCCTGCCGGCCGCGATGCAGTACGAACGGCCGAACCTGCAGTACGCCATCACCCACTCCTTCCACGTCGGCTTCTCCGAACAGGCCGTCCCGGCTGCCGGTGAATCGAAGACCGAGTGGGAGATCTTCAAGGCCCTGGCGAAAAAGGTGCAGGAACGCTCCGTCGAACAGGGCGTCACCGAATACCTGGACGGCCGCCGCCAGCCGCGCCGGCTCGATACCGTCGGCGATGCCTTCACCGCCAACGGCGCCTACGAAAACGAAGAAACCGTCATGGACGAGTGGCTTCGCGACAGCATCGAGGCCGGGACCCTACCCGAGAACGGCACCCTGGACTCCCTCCGGGAGATCGGGACCGTCCGCTTCTCCGGGCTGGGCATGTTCGCCCCCGGCCTTTCGCTCGCCGCGAACGTCGAACCCGACCGCACCGTGACCGCCTTCGAGTGGCACGTAGAAGACGGTGTGCCGTTCCCCACGCTCACCCGCCGGGCGCAGTTCCTGATTGACCACCCGTGGTTCGCCGAAGCCGGCGAGGACCTGCCGGTCCACAAGGAGAACCCCTCCGTCGGCGGGGACTACCCGTTCCTGGTAACCAGCGGCCACTCCCGCTGGACCGTCCACGCAGTCTCCATGGGCAACCCGGTCCTTTCGGGCACGCACCGTGGCGAGCCACTGGCGATCATCGGCTCGCGCGATGCTGAGCCGCGCGGGATCTCCGATGGCGATGTCGTCCGGGTGAGCAATGACCGCGGCAGCTACCTGATCCGCGCCCGCGTTTCGCCGCGCGTGCGCCCGGGCCAGCTGATCGTCTATAACGGCTGGGAGCCCCACATGTTCAAGGACTGGAAGGGCTCGAACGAAGTTGAACCGGGCATGGTGAAATGGCTTCACCTGGTGAGCCGCTACGGCCACCTCAGGTATCTGCCCTTTGGCTGGCAACCCGTGCCCGCCGACCGGGGTGTCTTTGTGGAGGTTACGAGGGAATGACGTCAGCAACGGGTAGCACGGCCAGGCCAGAGCCAATCACGCTCACTCCGCAGGAGCACGCCGCCATCGCGCGTGTCTTCGAAGGGGGTGTGCCCCTGTTTGGCGCACTCTCAACGCTGCGCACGCGGCGGATGGGCCTCGGGTATCGAAGCGAGACCGGCGAGGAGGAGACCTTCAACTGGTCCAGCCACCTCGTCGTGAAGCAGCGCGAAGGCCCGCTCGCCTTCGAATCGCCGACGCCGCCGGTTGCCCTGAGCGAAGTCGAAGAGGCCCTCATCGCCTGGGCGGCAGTCGGCCCGAACGGCATCGTCACCGCCGATATCCCGGTCCAGGGTGACCTTTCGAGCCTTCTTTCGTGGGCCGGCCGCACGGTGCCCGCATCGAGCAACGACCAGGGCGTCGACCTGTTCATCATCAACGACCAGGGCATCCACCTCTACCGCCCAGGGACCGAGCGCATGGCTCCGGTCGAAATCTCCGGTCCGGAAGATTACTGGAAGATCCTCCACTGGTACCGCACCGGCCGAGTGAAGGTTTCGGACAAGCGCCCAGATGTCGCCTGGGCGACGGCGCCTCCAGGCACGCACAACGTGAACACCATGGGCGCGCTCCAGTACAACGCAAACCGCCCCGGGAGCAGCTGGTTCCTCCCCGTGGGAGATGTGGGCCTCGAGTGGGTCAACCTCCTGCTCTCGTCGTACCAGTTCGGTGGCTTCTACCTGCAGGACCCGCAGACCGATAAGCCCGCCGGCTGCGACCAGTGGATCCGCCCCGGCTTCCTCGAAGTCGGCTTCCCGATCCCGATCTTCGATGAGCTCGCCCTCATGCAGCACGTGACCGAGGTCGCCTGCGTGGTCCAGAACATCCGCCTGGCCTGCGAAGCAATGGGCGTGGGCGCCTGGGCCATGGGTGGCTACTCGGACGACCTGCTCCTCGGGGCCTATCCAGAAGTGGCAGCCGGCCTCGGCTTCAGCTTCCTCGAGCGCGACCCGGCCAAGAACCCCTCGCGCACCGCGACCTGCCTCGGCCTGCCCGGCGTGTTCGATGCGGTAGCCGCCCCGTCACGCAAGTTCCCCAACGCCGAGACCCTCGTGAAGCACGTGGTCGACCTCCGCTACAAGCGTGGCGCCCACCTCTCGCCGATCGACAACTGGGGCGAACGCAACAAGGGCCCATTCAACGATGAAGCCCGCGAGCGCATCCTCCAGCACCCGCGCGCCCACATCCCCGACTGGGTGATTGAGGCCGCCATCGAGACGGTGAAGTACATCATCGACAAGTACGGCGCCGCACCGGCCTACATCAACCCGGTCCGGGCCAAGTTCTCGTGCCAGGCCCACCACGTGGACCTCGACTACTACCGCCGCTACCACACCGGAGGCGCCGAGCCCTACCTCGCGACTCCGCAGCTGCTGTCGCACTTCCGCGACTGGCACCCCGGCACGGCGGACCCCTACGCGCGGAGTGGATCGTAATGCCTAACGACCTCGATATCTGGCTGCACATCATCTACGGATTCCTTCACGACGTGTCGGTCGCCGTCTACCTCGGTGGCGCGGTCGCAATGGAGTTCGTGCTTGGCCCGGCCCAGGGCTCCATCCCCCCGGCCCAGGCGCAGGTGATGGGCCAGAAAACGGCCGACCGGTTCCTCTGGCTCGTCTGGGGCTCACTCACGCTCATCATCATCACCGGACTCCTGCGGCTCGAGCACATGAACATGCTCTCCTGGACCGACTGGCCGTTCTTCAAGACGCCCGGGGGCCTCTCGGCCGACTACGGCCAGACCCTGCTGGTGATGATCCTGCTCTGGTGCGTGCTCATCATCAACGGTGCGCTGATCACCTTCTACTTCCGCCCCCGTCTCCAGGGCAAGGTGAGTTCCCGGACGTCGGCGGCGCAGGTCACCGCTGTCCAACAGTCCAAGCTCGATGCCGCGACCTGGGTCCAGCGGATCACGCGAATCGACCTGGTGGTCGTCCTCTTCGTAGCGCTCTGCGGCGCCTCGTTGAAGTGGGGGGGCCTCCTCTGAACCGGGTCCGCCGGACTGCTGGGGAAGGGGTGACCGGAGTTTGGATACTCTGCTCGGCGCGCTACATGCGATTGCCTGGGCCACTTATGTCGGCGGGGCGATAACCATGGAGTGGGTCCTGCGGTATGCCCAGCAAACAATGCCCGGTTCACAGGTTGGAATCGTGTGCAAGAATGCTGGTATGCGGTACCGCTGGCTCGCGCTCGCCTGCCTCATCGTCATCGGCATCACCGGGGGGCTGATGCTCCAGCGGCTTGATGAAAGCGGTCTGCCCGGGCGGGACCTGAGCCTCTCGGAAAGCTACGGCCGAACTATGATCCTGCTGGTGATCACCTGGGCAGGCGGTCTGGCGGCGGTGCTTTCGATGGCGTTCTGGCTCCATCCCGCGCAGCGCAAGCGCTCCCTGCCAGAAATGACCGCCGAACAGGTGGCCGCCGAGCGCCAGCGCGTCGGCCGCGCCATTGCCCGGATGGACAAGGCGCTCAAGTTCGAACTCGTGCTCGCGGTGTTCAGCATCGGCCTCGGGGCCTCGCTGAGTGCCGGGGGACTCATCTGACATTCCGGGGGGAATGCAGCCATGCCAAAGACCATCGCCATCACACCCTCCTGGTACTGGCCCACGGGCATTGCCCGTGTCGTAGGCGTGCCGCCGTATCCGATCTACCAGCTCTGCCTGCTCCGCAACGAGCGCTACCACGGCGACGAGCCCGCGATCATCGACAGCCAGGGCCAGGTCACCTTCCGCCAGCTGCGTGAAGAAGTCGACCGCCGCGCCCAGCCGCTCGCCCTTGCCGCCGGTGAGTCACGCCTCGCCGTCCTCCCCGGTGAGCTTTCCCGCGAAAACGTGTTCCAACTCCTGGCCGGGCTCGCCGCCGGCGTCCGCCTGCGGATCGCCCCCCCGGGTACCGACGCATCATCACTGGCCGCGCAGATCGGTGCGCCGGTTGTCGCCGGTCAACAGGCGTCCGGGGCCACTGAGGCGCCCCACTACGCCGAAATGCTGGACCCAACGCTCCCAGCCGTGACCATCGAGGGCGGCACGGCGCCGGTCTCGCATTCCAACCGGACGCTCCTCGCGATGGCTATCTCGATGGCGACCTTCGTCGATGCGGAGCGCGGCGGCCCGTGGCTCTCGAATCTGCCCCTTTCAGCATGGGAAGGGTTGATGGCGGCGCTCATCCCGCTCTACCTGGGCAAGCCGCTTATCATCCCCCGCCCCGGCGCGGACCCCGATAGCCTGCTCGGCCTCATCTCCCAGCACCGGGTGAGCTACGCCGTCTCGGGTCTGAGCGAGTTCGCCCACGCCTGCCGCGAAGCCAAGAAGTCGGCCAAGGATGCGCGCCGCCAGCTCTCCGCCGCACTCCTCGCCGTGGGCAACTCCTTTGACCCGGATCAGCGCCGCCGCGTTAGCAAGGCGCTCGAATGCCCCGCCCTGACCTTCTGGGGGCTGCCGGAGACCGGCCCGGTGTTCGCCGCCCACCAGTCCTGGTACCTGGACGAGTCCGTCGGCCTGCCGATGACTAACGCCCACGTCGTCCCTTCGGACCCCCGCTCGGGTCAGCCCATCGCCGCCCTCTGGGAGCTCGTCGAAATGGCGGAAGTCACCGTCTTCTCGCCATCGCTCATGACCGGCTACGACGGCGCTGAGGCGCCCGAACGCTTCGCCGGCAACCGCTTCCGCACCGGCGTCATGGCCTCCTCGGATGCCAACGGGATGATCTACCTGCTCGGCTGACACCGCTGCGGGCGACGCCCTCCACCACACGAACGAAAAGCCCGGGAATACTCCCGGGCTTTTGTGCTTCTTCCCCTGCATGCCAGGCCAGGTCCCCGCAGTGTTGAGGCGGACTTGTTGGGTTGGCAGCCGGAACGGAGAGCCTAGTCGTCGCCGCGGATGCCCGCCGCCTCAGCGGCCGTGACTTCGCCGACGAGGGCGATTAGCCCGCGATAGAACGGGTGAGCGTTCCGCTTCTCCAGTCGAGTCCCCGTCTCGGCCGCCCACGGCCGGAGATGGCGCTCGATGATGTCCGCGGTCGCCGAGAGAAACGCCTCCCGGTTCGCATCCTCCGCCTGCCCGGCTCCGGTTGCGAGGAACTGGAGGAACTCCAGGATGGTCGGGACGAAGTCCGGAAGGTCCTGCGAAGCGTTCCCGATGGTGAGCCCGAAGTGCCGGTAGACCCGCAGCAGCTCTTCCATCGCGTCGCGGCGTCGTTGCGCGTACACACCCGTATAGAGCGGCGTCGCCGGCCCATCAGGCACGTCGAACAGGCGGATGAACTCGGATTCGAGGTCTTTGTCGCTGATGTCGATCGGTCCAAGCACGCTGAGCGGGACCGAGAGCTCGACCCGAATATGGGCCAGCATGTGTTCGGCGGCCCCGCGGATCTCGCCGCCGCGCAACGCGGCGGCGAGTCCGGGACCTGGAAACGAAAGAAGTTCGGCGGCCAGCCCGTAGAAATCAGCGATCGGGCTGGCGCCTGCTTCGCCGGACATCAACCCTTCCGTGGCGGTCGGTCGATCTCTGCCGGGTTCTCCGTGAAGGGCCCGAGGAGATCGTTCCAGTCGCGGGAGATGAGGATGTCCATCAACTCCGAGGGTTCGCCCCGGGCCGACTTCTCGCGCTCGGCCTGGATCGTCGCCAGGGCCTGTTCGACCCCCGGCCCAAACATCTGCTCAAGGTATTCCCTGGGGATGCGGGACCGGGATTCATCGAACTCACCGGCTTCGTTGAAGGCGTTCGGCGAGAGCGGTGGGACGTAGAAGACGTTCGGCTCGGTCTCGAAGTCGGGGCGCAGCGGAAGGGCGACCTTCCACTTGTGCACCAGCTTGTAGGCGTGGCCTTCCTTGTTCTCCATGTAGTCCACGTGGCGGACACGTCCCGGGCACTGGCGCACGCAGGCAGGCGCGACGCCCGCTTCAAGGCGGGGATAGCAGCTGATGCACTTCTGTGCGATGGCCCGGCTGGAGTTGAAGTAGATGCGCTTGTACGGACACGCTTCTGCGCAGAAGCGGTACCCATGACAGCGCTCTTCATCGATGAGGATGATCCCGTCTTCCTCGCGCCGGTACAGCGACGTGCGCGGGCAGGCTTCGAGACAGGCGGGCTTGGAGCAGTTCGCGCAGATCTGCTGGAGGTAGAAGAAATAGGAGTTGGGATAGACGCCGCCACCCATGTCCTCGTCCCAGTTGGGGCCCCATTCGGGGCTGGTCCCATCGTGCTGGAGGGGGTGGAAGGCGGCCTTACCGTTACTCCCGAACGTGGCCTCGTGGTCGAAGTCCCAGGCCTCGCCGAACTGTGCAAGCGCCGGGAAGTTCCCGGGCACCGGCTCGCCCTTGCGATAGCCGCCCCCGTGGGAGAAGACATCGCGCGGGGTACCTTCGCCTGGCATCGTGTTGACGATGTTCCACCACATGGATTCCATGCCCGGGGCATCGGTCCAGAGCGTCTTGCAGGCGATGCTACAGGACTGGCACCCCAGGCACTTATTCAGGTCAAAGACCATCACCAGCTGGCGAGCTGGCTTTGGAGAAGCAGTGGCCATTGAAGTTCAGTCCTTACTTCGGTAGTTCGAGCGTGAGCCAGTCCGGCGTGTGGGACTTGATACCCGCGCGTTCGTTGTTGGCGCCCTGCCAGACGGCAAGGCCGATGGGTACGCTGGCGCCGGCCGCAAGGGGCACGCCCTTGCCTCCGAGGTCGCGCCGGAATGCCACCGACCACGACCCGCCTTCCCAGGCCGCGCCAACGCTCACCGGGTGGGCTTTCACCCGCTCCGTCGTGCCGAGACCGGTCGCGGTCACGACAAACGGCAGAGCTGTACCGGCGCGCCAGTGCCAGGCCTGGACCGGACGCTTCTCATCACCCATCGTCGCCAGTTCCGCCCCCTTCCCGTCAGCCGGGAAGAGGACGGCGCAGGCATCCGCGTAGATGTTGTTGTCCGAAATCGACTGGCGCGCATCAGCCGCTTCCCACCGGAGGCGAATGAAGAGCGCATCATCCGCCACAACGGCAGCAACGTTGACCGTGCCAACCTTCCCGTGGGGGCGATCCGCCCAGGCTGCGCGCACGTACGCCGACGGTTGCGCATCGAGGGGTGTCGGCGAAAGCGCCACTGCCGTTTCGGCAACAGCCTTCCACGCCTTCGACCCCGGGACGAGCAGGTCCTTGCTGGAGGCCGTGACACGCTGAGCGGTGACCTTCGCCGCCGTCTTTGCTGTCATGAGCCTCCCCCAACGCGTTCGATGTCGACAGCCACTTCCTTCGGGATGTGGTTCATCGTGTACGAGGCCATGCGGTAGTGCAGCTGGCCATAGTTCCCGACGAGGTTCGTCGGCTTGATCGGGCTCGCCGCCACGTCATTCTGGGTCGCCCAGTCCTTGAACTGGTAACCCTCCCAAGCGTGGTAGACGATGATCGTCCCGGGCTGCACCGAAGGAGAGACCTTCGCCCGCAGCTCGAACGCACCGACATCGTTGTGGACGCGGATCTGGTCGTGGTCATTGATTCCGCGAGCGGCCGCATCGGAGACCGCGATGTAGGCGACGGGCTCGCCGCGCTGGAGGCGCAGGAGCTCTTCGCTTGCCCGCCAGATGCTGTGCATGCTCCAGCGGGTATGGCCACCGGTCATCCGCAACGGGTAGTGCCCGCCGGAGGCAACCGGCTCCTTGTGGACGAGGAGCGCCTCGCCAGCTTCAAGGAACCACTGGTGGTCGATATAGAACTGCTGGCGTCCGGTGACGGTTGGCCATGGGTTCTTCCGTTCGATAAACCAGCCGCAGGAGTACATTGGCCGGTCTTCGGTGTAGTCGGTGTAGACCGAGTTGAACCCGACTGCCAGGGCAGATGGCTGGACCGCTTTGATCTTCACCATGCCCTTTTCGGCGGCTTTGGCCCAGGCGCCTTCGCCAAGGCCGCTGTTCCGGGTGATGTGCGAGTACTGGAGGATGAAGTCGAGTGCCTTTTCCTCGCCCGCCTCGTCCGGCGTGTAGTGGCCGTCAGCGCTCATCTCGGTGTGCAGCTTCGCAAGGTCGTGCTGCATACCGCGCTTGTCGAAGTACGGCTTGACGCCCCGGGCAACCGCGCGCTCCTGGATCTTCTCCGCCAGCAGCAGCGCGACATCCCATTCGTGCTTGGACTCGTAGAGCGGCGGCACGGCGCGGTCGCCCACCACCACGTACGGGACGTACGTGCTGGTGTACTTGATGCCCGGCTTCTCGTAGTACCCACACCCGGGAAGGATGTAGTCCGACCAGAGCGCCGATGTCGACATCCGGAAGTCAAGCGTCACGATGGTCTCGAGGTTCTTCCAGAGGCCATCGCGGATGAGGCGGGGGTTCGGCCAGCGGCGCAGCGGGTTCGGACCCGAGAAGTACAGGAACTTCGGCCGCTTCGGATACGGTGGGACGGGCTGCCAGCCAGCGGCAAGCGCTTCGTCGATGTACTCGCGCGCCGGGCGCGGCAGCGACGGATCGTTGTACTCCTGCTTGCTGGCCATCTCGGCCCACTTCTCATCGTGCGCGTAAAGCCACGGGATCAGCGGGGCAGCGCCGCCCATGCGGCCGGCCTCGAAGGTAACCTTCGAAAGCTGCTGCACCGAGACGCGGTCGACCGGGAGCTCCGGCACGGGCTGCGTGTTGAGCCTGACCGAAGGACCACCCATGGAACCGCCCGTGAGCGCGCCATTTGGAGGCGGCCACCAGGTCGAAACCTTAATGCCGGTACCGGGCTTCCCGCCCGAGTTCCCTGTCAGAGCGCAGAGGTAGGCCATGCCACGCTGGAACAGGTCCGAGTGGTAGTGCTTGCAGGCGCCCCAGGACGAGTAGATCATCGCGTGCTTGGCAGCCGCGAACTCCCGCGTCACCACGCGGATGTTGTTGGCGGCCACGCCGGTGATCTCCTGCACCTTTTCCGGGCTGTATTCGGCGGCGCGCTTCTTCAGCAATTCGAACACCGGCCGGACGGTGACCCTGCGGCCATCGGCCAGGCGCACGCGGTGCGCGCCTTCCAATGCCGGGTCCAGGTCCTCTCCGAGGTCCAGTGTCGAATCCGTGGACCCCCAGCTGCCGGGAGGAGATTCCTTCCGGCCCGTCAGGGTGTTCCAGACAAAGAAGACACCGTCGTTCCCGTCTTCGTACACGTCCGACTCGCGCAGGTACTGCCCGTTGTCGTCGCGGACGAGGAAGGTCAGGTCCGTCTGCTCCTTGATGTAGGCCTCGTCGTAGAGCTCTTCGTTGAGGACGACGTTGACCATGCCAAGGGCAAGCGCCGCGTCAGTGCCGAAACGGACGTTCATCCAGCGGTCCGCGTGGACCGTCGAGGCGTTGAAGTCCGGGGCGATGCTGACGACTTTGGCGCCGCGGTAACGCGCTTCCCACATGAAGTGGGCTTCCGGCACTTTCGTGTACGACGGGTTGCCGATCCACATCAGGATGTAGTCGGAGAGGAACCAGTCGTCGGCGGTGCCTTCGGACATGTACAGGCCCCACGTCTGGATCAGGCCGACCGGAAGGTCGCCCACGCCAGCGTAGGAGTCAATCATGGTGCTCCCGACACCGACGTTGAACAGGTGGCCCTCCATGGGCGACCCGATGCCGAAGTCGAGGTTGGTGGTCCCGTTGTCGTAGATGACGCACTCGGGCCCATCAGCTTCGACGGTGTCGATGAGGCGGTCGGCAATCTCGGTCAGCGCCTGATCCCAGGTGAGGCGCTCCCACTTGCCTTCGCCACGCTCGCCGGCGCGCTTCATGGGGTACTTGATGCGCGTCGGGTCGTACATCACCGAGCTGTAGACACACCCCATGGGGCAACCGCGGGGATTGAAGTCCGGTACATCGGCGAAGGACTTTTCGTAGGTCGCGTTCTGCTCCTCGCGCCAGACGATGCCATCCTTGACGTAGGCATCGATCGAGCAGGCGGAAATGCAGTTCACGCGGGTATGCGTGACCTTGACAACCTTGTCCCAGGTCCACTGGTCCCGGTACACGTCTTCCCATGTCCGGTACTCGTAGGGCTTGGAAAGCAGGTCGTTGAGCCGGGCGCCCGCATCGAGCGGAGCCAGGCGCTTCAAGGCCTTTGGCGGTGCAGCGGCGCTAGCCATCAGCTTGGCCTTGCCCCTTCCCTAGCTTTCCTTCTTCTCGGTCTTGGGAGCTGCCTTGCGAGCGGCCGGGCGGCCCTTGGCAGCGGTCTTGCGGGCAGCAGGCTTCTCCTCGGAGGACTGCTGAAGCTTCTCGAGATCGACGTTGATAGACGGCGCGAACATGAGTGGACTCCTTCCGAACTGCGACAGCAGGCGATCACCTGCTGCATCTTCACATTGGAAAGTAGGCGCACCCCTTACGGGCCGGTCATGATCCCCGTCATATAGAGTCCGGACCACCCTCGCCTAGCTTGCCATCAATAGCTGCCAGGGGGCTCGAATCGTTGGTCACTGATATCGAAGTTGGTCTTTCCGAACAGGCGCGGGACATCCGCGATACCGCCCACCGCTTCGCTGCCGAGGTCATGCGGCCCGCCGGCATCCAGCTCGACCAACTCCACGACCCGCAGGACGTGATCAAGGCCGATTCCATCCTCTGGGATGTCTTCAAGAAGTACCGCGAAATTGGCCTCAACGATATCGACTCCGCCACAGCCGAGCTCTCCCCCTACGAGCGCACCCAGATCCGCGCCCTCGTCACGGAGGAGCTGGGCTGGGGCGATTCCGGCCTCGCGATCAGCCTGAGCGTCTCCGGCTTCCACCGCACGTTCGCCATGATGTCCGGCCGGCCCGCGCTCATCGACCGCTACGTCCGCGGCGGCCAGGACGAAGTCGGCTGCTGGGCCGTCACCGAGCCCGACCACGGGAGCGACAGCCTCTCGTTCACCGAACCCCACTTCAAGAACCCGGACATCCGCGCCAACTGCATCGCCAGGCGAGACGGTGACGATTATGTCATTCGCGGGCAGAAGTCGGGCTGGGTCTCCAATGGCACCATCGCCACCGTAGCCGCCCTCTTCTGCACCATCGACGGCGACCAGGGCTTCAACGGCGGCGGCGTCGCCGTGGTGCCCCTCGACCTCCCCGGCGTGTCCCGCGGCAAGCCCACCAACAAGATTGGCCAGCGCGCCCTCAACCAGGGCGAGATCTTCTTCGACGACGTGCGCATCCCGGCCGAGTACATGGTCATCGGCAAGGAAAACTACTCGGCGGTCGTCCAGCAGATCCTCACCGGCGCCAACGCCTTCATGGGCACGACCTTCAACGGGTGCGCCCGCGCTGCGTACGACCTCGCCCTCGACTACGCCAAGACCCGCGTCCAGGGTGGCGTGCCGATCATCCAGCACCAGAGCGTGAAAGCCCGCATCTTCAAGATGTTCATGCAGGTCGAAGCGGCCCGTTCGCTCTCGCGCCGCGTCCTCTACTACAACTCGACCAACGTCCCCCTCATCCAGTATTCCATCGCCTCCAAGGTGTTTTCGACCACCACGGCCTTCGAAGTCGCCAGCCAGGCGCTGCAGATCTTCGGCGGAAACGGCCTGACCAGGGACTTCCCGATCGAGAAGATCATGCGCGATGCCCGCGCCTCGATGATCGAGGACGGCTGCAATGACCTCCTGAGCCTCCTCGGCGCGACCCAGCTCTAACACCCCCGCCTGGAGGCCCACATGGAACTGCGCGAAGTCATCGGGCGCCGCCGCTCGATCCGGTTCATGAACCCCCACCGCCCGGTCGAACCGGAAAAGGTCCAGCGCATGCTGGAAGCCGCCCGGATCGCCTCCCACTGGGGCAACGTCCAGTCACTCCGGGCGGTCGTCGTCTTCAAGCACACTGCCTCGAAGGAAGTCATCGAGGCGGTGACCGCGCCGGTCGCTGGCTACCAGATCCGGCTGGCGCCGGTGGTCATCGTCTGGTACCTGGAGACCGCCGCCGTGGATGAGCAGTCCGACCGCCTGCGCGAGCTGGTCAAAGTCGGCGCGCTCGGCTTCGGCGACGGCAAGGTCGATGCGCTCGAACGCCAGCTCATCCCCTTCTTCGATGGGATCCTGCCCGCGCTCAAGCAGCCCGGCATTAGCGAGATCGACTGCGGCCAGGGTATCGCCCAGGCGACCCTGATGGCCTTTGAGCAGGGACTCGGTACCTGCCTCCTGGGTGGCGGCAACACCGAGAAGATGAAGCAGAACCTCGGCCTGCCCGAAAGCGCCCGCATCCTCCTCCTGCAGACCGTCGGTTACCCCGCGGAAAGCCCCGAGGCCGGCGGCCAGCGCCCCCGCCAGCCATTCGAGAAGCTCTTCCACATGAACGGTTATGGGAATTCCTTCCCCCGGGACCCGGGGGTGGTTGCAGAGCTTGAAGCAGACGGTATGCTGCAGACGCCGGCGCCTGCGCCGTGGCGGGAGGCGGAGCTCGACTATCTGAAGAACGCCCTTGGTCTCAAGGGCAACGGTCTTATTTGAACCGGGAGAACTCGCAATGAAGATGAACGCAGTGGTAGCCGGGGTTGGCATGACCCGCTTCGGCAAGATGCTCGACAGGGGCATGAAGTCCATCGGCGCCGAGGCTGTCGAGGCGGCGATCAAGGATGCCGGCCTGGCCGCCAGCGATATCGAAGCCGCCTACGTCGGCAACGCCGCGGCCGGCCTTGTCACTGGCCAGGAATGCATCCGCGGCCAGGTTGTCCTGCGCTCCGCCGGCATCGGCAAGATCCCGGTCGTGAACGTCGAGAATGCCTGCGCCAGCGCTTCGACCGCGCTCCACCAGGCAGCCGCGATGGTCACCGCGGGGCTCTACGATGTGGTCCTCGCCCTCGGCGTCGAAAAGCTCTACGACGAAGACAAGCGCAAGAGCTTCGCCGCCTTCAGCGGCGCGGTCGATGTCGAGGCCCTGGCCGAGATCATGGCCCGCCTGAAGGAAGGCGCCCGCGAGACCGGCGCCACGACCGCGACTGAAGGCGCCGGCCAGAACCGCTCCATGTTCATGGACATCTACGCCGCCTCGGCCCGCAGCCACATGAAGCGCTTCGGCACCACCGAGCGCCAGTTCGCCCGCATCGCCTCCAAGAACTCCTTCCACGGCAGCATGAACCCACGCGCCCAGTTCCGTGAGCACCTTTCGATCGAGGATGTGCTGGCCGCGCCGATGATCGCCGAGCCGCTCACCCGCCCCATGTGCTCACCGATTGGCGACGGCGCCGCCGCCGCCATCATCATCAGCGAGCGCAAGGCGAGGGAGCTTGGCCTTACCTCCCCGGTGCGCATCTCCTCCATGGTCCTCCGTTCTGGTTGGGACCACGGCGCCGACGAAGCCGGGCTGGTCGAAGTCTGCTCGTCCGAGGCCTACCAGGAAGCTGGCGTTGGCCCGAAGGACTTGAGCGTCATCGAAGTCCACGATGCCTCCGCTCCGGCCGAGCTGATGGCGTACGAGTCGCTCGGCCTCTGCGGCAAGGGCGAAGGCGGCCAGCTCATCGATAGCGACGCGACCCGCCTCGGCGGCTCGATCCCCGTGAATACCTCCGGTGGCCTGCTCCGCAAGGGGCACCCCGTGGGTGCGACCGGCATCGCCCAGATCGTCGAACTCACCGAGCAGCTCCAGGGCCGCAGTGGTGACCGGCAGGTCAACGGCGCGAAGGTCGCCCTCGCCCAGAACGGTGGCGGCAACATCGGCTCCGATGCGGCGGCCATGTGCGTCACCGTCCTCGTGCGGTGATTGCCCGGTAACCCGGTGACTCCGCCAGCAGCCCGCCTTTCGCGGGCTGCTGGTGTGTTGGAAAGGAAGGCACTCATGACGGTTTCCCCAGGCACTCCCACCAGGATCGACGTCCTTCGCGAAGGGACCGCCCCGTACTTCCCGGTTGACCCGGATGGCTACCGGCGGTACGTCCGCGACAACAAGGACCGCAGCCTGAAATCCCGCCTCATGACAGCCCGCGAGGCCGTCACGCGTTTCGTTGCCGATGGTGATTACCTCACCTACGAGTGCAACTACCTGATGCGCGGCCCGAACGCTATCTTCCACGAGATCATCCGCCAGCAGAAGAAGGACCTCTGGATAGCCGGGAAGTTCACCTACGTCGATGTCGCCATGCTGGCCGACGCCGGCTGCGCCTCCAAAGCGGACTGCGGGTTCTTCCTTTCCGCCCCCGCAATCGAGCGCGGGCGCAAGAACGGCACCCTCGAAGTCTATGAGTACAGCAATGTCATCATGACGCTGCGTCTCCAGGCAGGCGCGATGGGCGTCCCCTTCCTGCCGGTCCGCTCGTTTGGCGGCACCACGGGGTTCGACCACTCGGGCGCCAAGCTCATCACCGACCCCTACACCGGGAAGGCGATCACCATCGTCCCGGCCGTCAACCCGGATGTGGCCGTCATCCACGCCCACCAGGCCGACATCTACGGCAACGCGCGCATCTTCGGCACCGGGATTTCCGACGTGGAAGCGGCGCTCGCCTCGAAGAAGGTCATCATCTCCGCGGAACAGATCGTCGATACCGAAGAGATCCGGCGTAATCCGGGCGCCACCAGCATCCCCTATTACGCCGTCGATGCCGTAGTCTCCTCGCCCT
>CAZRUZ010000017.1:0-5370 GCA_964603275.1 uncultured Anaerolineaceae bacterium
TCCGAGACCTCCTCGACGAGCGAGGGCGGGACGTGGGCGGTGACTTCAAACCAGAGGTTGCTCACGGGCTAGCCGGCCATCGCATCCCGGATACGCTCGAAGATGCCCTTGTTGCGGCGGGGGAGGGTGGGAGTGCCCATCGTGCCGGCGAGCTTTTCGAGGAGTTCGCGCTGCTCATCGGTGAGGGCTTCGGGCACGACGACGGTGACGCGGACGACCATGTCGCCGCGCCCAGCGCCGCGGAGGTGGGGGACGCCCTTGCCACGGATGACGAAATCTTCACCGCTCTGGGTGCCCGCGGGGACCTCGAACTGCATCTCACCATCGAGCGTGGGGATGGTGACCTCGGCGCCGAGGGCGGCCTGGGCAAGGTTGACCGGGAGTTCGAGGACGATGTGGTCTTCGACGCGCTCGAAGCGCTCGTGGGCCGCGACGGAGAGGACGACGTAGAGGTGGCCGGACTCGCCGCCCCGGGGTCCGGCTTCGCCTTCGCCGCCGATGCGGATCTGGGCGCCCTCATCGACGCCGGCGGGGACTTTGACCGCGATGTGGCGGGTCTGGCGGGTGCGGCCGGTGCCGCGGCAGTCCTGGCAGGGATTGGTGATGACACGCCCTTCACCCTGGCAGCGCGCGCAGGCGCTGACGTTGACGAACTGGCCGAAGATGCTCTGCTGAGCGCGGCGAAGCTCACCGGCGCCATTGCATTCGGGGCAGGTGACCGGCTCGGTCCCGGCCTCGGCGCCGCGGCCATCGCAGGTTTCGCAGCGTTCGAGGCGCTGGAACTCGATCTCTTTTTCGGCCCCGAACACGGCCTCTTCGAAGCTGAGCCGGAGGTTGTAGCGCAGATCGGAGCCGCGCGCGGGGCCACGGCGGCGCTTGCCACCACGCTGCCCGCCCCCGAAGAAGGCATCGAAGATGTCGCCGAAGCCCTCGAACCCCTGGAAGCCCTCGAAGCCGCCGGGCCCGCCGCTGGCGGAGCCATCAACGCCGGCATGGCCGAAGCGGTCGTAGAGTGCGCGCTTCTGATCATCGGAGAGCACCTCGTAGGCGCGGTTGATCTCCTTGAACTTCTCGGCGGCGTCCTCGGACGAGTTGCGGTCGGGGTGGAACTCCATGGCGAGCTTGCGGTACGCCTTCTTGAGTTCGGCGGCATCGGCGGAGCGTGGGACGCCAAGCACCTCGTAGTAGTCGCGTTGTCCGGTGGCCATCGATTAGCAGTGTAGCAAACGGAGTGCTAAGCGTGACCGGGGCGTGGTTGGCGGGAGGGGGCTAGAATCCGGCAATGCCACGAATCCCGGAAGCGATCGCGCCTGTTTTCGAGCGGTACATCCGCGGGCCGGGGCTGGTGCGCGAGGCGGTGAGCGGGGTTGGCCCGGCGACGATCTCCCGGCCGGGGCGCGAAGGGTGGTCGGTCCGCGATGTGCTGGTACACCTTTCAGACGCCGAGTTGGTGCGGGCGACACGGTTCCGGCTGATCCTGGCGGAGGAGGAGCCGCGGTTGTTTGGGTTCGATGAAGGCGTGTGGAAGCGGAAGCTGCACTACCTGTGGCGGAGCCCGGAGGCGGCCCTTTCGCTGTATGAGACGCTCGTGTTCACGAACGCGGAACTGGTGAGAGAGTGCGACGGGAAGAGCTGGTCGCGGCAGGGGATCCACGAGACCGACGGACCGGTGAGCCTCGGGGTACTCCTGGAGCGCGGGGCTGCCCACGCTGAGACACACGCGAGCCAGATCCGGGAGATCAGGGCGATGCTGGAGGCATAACAGCAGGGCCGGGAAACCATCGATGCGCGAAGCGAGGGCCGGTGGCAAGATGAATCCAGCCCCGCCCAGGACTCACACGTGACCACTGCCGACCCGCCGCGGACCGCCGGGAGCGCCGCCCGGTGACCATGCCCGCACGAGCCGCTTCGCCCGACGGCCGGTCGTGGAAGCGGAACTTGGTATTCGTCTGGATCGGCGTGTTTGTCGGGCTGATGGGCGCGAATTTCGTCTTCCCGTTCATCCCGTTTTATATCCAGGAACTCGGCGTCAGCGACAAATCCGAGGTGGCGTTCTATACCGGTCTGACGGCGAGCGCGACAGGCCTTTCGCTAACCCTGACAGCGCCAATCTGGGGGGCGATGGCGGACCGCTTCGGGCGGAAGCCGATGTTCCTGCGGGCGCTCATCGGCGCGGGCGTGTTGATCGGCGTGATGGGGATTGCCCAGGCCGTGTGGCAGCTGGTGCTGCTGCGGTTCCTGATGGGCGCTTTCGCCGGGACGATGGGCGCGGCGGCCGCGCTGGTCGCGGCAAGCACGCCGCGCGAGAAGGTGGGCTACGCCCTCGGGACGCTGCAGACGGGGCAGTTCACGGCGAACATGCTTGGCCCGGTGATCGGCGGGCTGGTGGCGGCCAACCTCGGCATCCGCGAGTCGTTCATCTTCTGCGCGGCGCTGTACGTGATCGCGGCAGTGCTGGTGTACCTGTTCGTGCGCGAAGGCACGCCCGGGGGAGGGGCCGAGGGTGAGGAGCCGCCGCGGCACGCTTCAGGCGGGCTGATGGAGAACCTGCGGATGGTGGTGAAGGAGCGGCAGGTGGTGCTGATGCTCCTCCTCCTTTTCGTGCTGTGGCTGAGCACGACGTTCGTGCGGCCGGTCATGCCGTTGAGCATCGACGAGTTCGCTGAGGCGACATCCAAAGGGGCCGACCGCGTGCACTTCGAGGTGTTTGGCTGGGAAGCCGACCTGAAAGAGGAAGCGGCCACGGGTCTGGTGTTCAGCGTGATCGGGCTGACGAGCACGATCGCGGCGTTCGCGCTTGCACCGCTGGGGGAACGCATCGGGTACCGGAACGTCGTTGCTGGGGCGGCGCTGGTCACGGGAATCCTCTATCCGACGGTCGCGCTGGCGGGGAACCTGCCAGCATTCATGCTGCTCCTGGGGGCGGTGGGGATCTTCCAGGGAGCGATGGTGCCGGGGACGAACGCGCTGATTGCGGCGAGCGCGCCGGACGGGAAGCAGGGGAGCGCGTTCGGGCTCGCGGCGAGCATGCAATCGATGGCGCTGCTCCTCGGGCCGATTGGCGGTGGCCTGACCAGCGGTTTCGGCGGCATCGGCGCGGTGTACGTCACGATCGGCGTGATCCTTGTAGGGGCGTCGATCGCCGCGGCGCTGTTGATCCGCGAGCCGAAGGGGTTTGGGGCGGCGAAGCGGGCCGAGGGCGTGGGCTAGGCCGGGGGCCACAGGCGGAACCGGGTGGGCTACAATCGCCGGCAACTCCCGGAATGAGGAACCCCGATGTCTGAAACCGTCCTGTATTCGACCGATGGCGCCGTTGGCGTGATCACGCTGAACCGGCCCGAATCGCTGAATGCGATGAACCCGGAGATGCTGGACACCATGTTCCGGGTAGCCGAGAAGGCGGCGGCCGACCCGGCAGTCCGCTGCCTGGTGGTGACCGGCAACGGGCGCGGGTTTTCGGCCGGCGGCGACGTGAAGGCGATGGCGGCGCCGGCCGGCGGAAGCGGAAACGGGGCGCCGGTTCTGTCGCGGGTGGACACGCTCCGGCAGCAAGAGGAGGTTTCGCGGCTGCTGTGGGAGATGCCGAAGCCGACCATCGCGGCGGTGAATGGGGTCGCGGCGGGTGCGGGCCTGAGCGTGGCCCTGGCAGCGGACCTGCGCGTGGCGAGCGACCAGGCGCGGTTCACCACAGCGTTCGCGAAGGTGGGCTTCAGCGGCGACTTCGGGGGGACGTGGCTGCTGCAGCGGCTGGTCGGGCCGATGAAGGCGAAGGAGCTGTACTTCATGTCCGAGGTCTTCGGCGCCGAACGGGCGCTCGAGCTGGGGCTGGTGACGAAAGTCGTGCCGCACGATGCACTGATGGACGAGACGATGGCGCTCGCGCGCAAACTGGCGGCGGGGCCGACGCTGGCCTACGGGCGGATGAAGGACAACTTCGTCTACGGAGCGACAAACTCGTTCGGCGATACGTTGCAGCGCGAAGCGGAGAACATGATCGAGTCTGGCCGGACGAAGGACCACCTGAACGCGGCGCGGGCGTTCGTGGAGAAGCGCGAGCCGGTCTTCGAGGGCCAGTAGTGAGGGTGCAGGCGGCAGACTCCGGGATTCGGCTAGACTGGCGCGAATGACGTCCACGACCGGGCATCGGCATACGCCCGCGGCGGCACGGGTGTTGCCAGCACGGTGGTTTTACGGCTGGTACGTGGCGATCGCGTGCGCGCTGCTCATGTTCGTGGGCGTCGGAGTCGGCTACTACGGCCTGCCCGTCTTCCTGAAGCCGTTGAAGGATTCCCACGGCTGGACGACAACCCAGGTGAGCTGGGCGCCGACGATCTACTTCTGCATCTCAGGGTTGACCTCGGCGATCGTGGGGCCATACGTCGACCGGCGGGGCCCGCGCGGGTTCATGCTCGTGGGGACGCTGCTGAACGGAGTGAGCGCCACCTTCATCGGGCTGGTAGACGAGCTGTGGCAGCTGTACGTGGTGTACTTCGTCTTCGCGGTGGCGTTCGGCATGTCGAGCGGGATCGCGGTGAACGCGATCATGACGCGCTGGTTCGTGCGGAAGCGGGCGCTGGCGATGAGCATTTCATCGACCGGCGTCTCCGTGGGTGGCGTGGTGCTCGCGCCGGTCGCGAGCAAGCTGATCGACATCGGAGGGCTGGAGCTTGCGACGCCGGTGCTCGGGGCGCTGGTGGTGGTCGTGGCGCTGCCGGTGATCCTCGGGGTGGTGGTTTTCGACCCGGCTGAGATGGGCCTTGAACCGGACGGCGGGGGCGAACCGCCAGCAACCGCGGCGGCTGAGCGCGCACGGGCGGTGCAGTACCGCGTATGGACCCGGGCGGAGGCGATGCGGACGGTGGGCTTCTGGGGGATCCTGGTGGCGTTCCTGCTGGTGTTGATCGCGCAGACCGGTTACGTGGTTCACCAGGTGACATTCCTCGAAGACCGGCTGGGGTCGCGGAGCGCGGCGGCGTTCACGCTGAGCGTCACGGCACTCGGGAGCATCATCGCGCGGCTGGCGGTGGGTGTGTTCGCGGATGGCGTTGACCGGCGGCTGCTCACGGTCATCCTGTTCGTCGTGCAGGGGACGTGCATCCTGCTGATCATCCACACGGAGAACGTGGCGGCGACGTGGGCGCTGACGCTGGTGTTCGGCCTGACCATCGGGAACATCTACATGATGCAATCGCTGCTGGTGGGCGAGATCTTCGGGATGGTGTCGTTCGGGGCGATCTTCGGGCTGGTCAGCCTGGCCGGGCAGGTTGGGAGCGGCCTCGGGCCCATCGGCGTGGGCATCGTGCACGACGCGACCGGCGGCTACGGGGTGCCCTTCACCATCACGGCGCTGCTGACGTATGCGGCAGCCGG
>CAZRUZ010000017.1:5470-20562 GCA_964603275.1 uncultured Anaerolineaceae bacterium
TAGCGGGCGCGGCGGTTGAAGAGGAGAAGGAGTTCGTCATCGACGGAGTCGATCTCGTTGCGCCAGTACTCGATGCTCATGGCCTCAGGGTACGACATGGCCGCGGTGAAGATCGCTGACCAGAGCATCCGCCGGCGGTAGACTCGCGGGAAATGGCGCGGCTCATCCTGTTCGATATCGACCTGACACTGATCCATACGAAGGGGGCGGGCCGGACGGCGATGGACACAGCGTTCGAGCGCCTGTACGGGGTCCCGAAGGCGACCGCCGGGGTGAGCTTCGACGGGCGGACGGACTGGGCGATTTTCGGGGAGGTGATCGAGCGTCACGGCGTGGCGGAAGGGGCCATCGAGCGGGCAGTAGCGGAGTTTTCGGAGGCGTACCTCGAGGAGTTCCCCCGCTTCCTGTTGGAGAAGGGCGGTGAGGTGCTGCCGGGGGTGCCGACGTTGCTTGACGCGCTGGAGAGCGAAGTCCCCGGGTTCGGGCTGGCGACCGGGAACCTGCGGCGGGGCGCGGCCGCCAAGCTGGGGCACTTCGGCCTGTGGGAGCGGTTCGCCGGCGGGGGCTTCGGAGACCGGCACACCGTGCGCGCGGAGTTGGTGGCGGCTGGAATCATTGAGCTGGCCGGAGCACTGGGCGTAGCGGCCGAACCGGGGAACGCGATCGTGCTCGGCGATACGCCGCTGGACGTGGAAGCCGCCCACATCGCCGGGGCGCGGGCGCTGGGTGTGGGGACGGGCCGGTTCAGCGCGGCGGAATTGCTGGCAAGCGGCGCCGAGTTCGCGGTGGACGACCTGGCCGACACGGAACGGGTGCTCGAGATCCTGCTGGGCTCACGCCGATAGCGCGTGTGAGCGAGCGGTGTAGACTCCCGCAGTTGTGGGGAGGCAGGTGACCATTCATGGCTGGTGAACCAGTTGGCGCGGTGGCGGTTGAGGCGAGCACGGCGGGCGAACAGGGGAGACAGGGGATCTATTTCGGCTACTGGCTCATCGGTGCGGCATTCGTCGCGCAGTTTGTCTCCGTGGGTTCGCAGAACTACGTGGTCGGCGCGTTCCTGAAGCCGATGACCGACGACCTGGGGTGGACGCGGGCGGAGTACACCTACGCGCGCACGGTGGCGCAGGTGATCATGGCGTTCACGGGCTTCTTCATCGGGTCGCACGTGGACCGGCGTGGCGGACGTCAGCTGATGCTGATCGGCATCACGATCCTCTCGTGCGCCCTGTTCGCCCTGAGCTTCGTGCAGGAGTTGTGGCACTGGATCGTGCTGAACGGGCTGATCATGACCATCGGGGCGGCGATGATCGGGAACCTGGTGGTGAACGTTACGATCTCGAAGTGGTTCGTCGAGAAGCGCGGGCTCGCGGTCGCGCTGGCGTCGATGGGGGTCTCAATGGCCGGCGTGTTGCTGACCCCGGCCATGACGCGCGTGATTGATGAGTGGGGCTGGCGCGCGGGATGGCGGTTCATGGGCGCCGGGGCGTTCATCCTGATCGTGCCGGTGGCGCTGCTGATGCGGCGCGCGCCGGAGGACTACGGGCTGCACCCGGACGGGAAGACAGCAGCGCAGGTGGCGGCGGGTGGCGGAGCCAAGGCGAGCGCCGACTTCGCCTCATCGCTCACGCGGGCGGAGGCGCTGCGGACGGTCTCGTTCTACATGCTGGTGCTGGCCTTCGGGATGTTCGGGCTGACGATCGGCGTGATGCTCCTGCACACCATCCCGTTCATGACCGACGCGGGCTATTCGCGTTCGACGGCAGCATTCATGGTGACACTGGCGTCAATCCCAGCGCTCATCTCCAAACCATTCTGGGGCCTGTTGATGGACAAGACGGACCCGAAGCGGCTGGCCTCGATCAGCGCGATGACCACCGGCATCTCGCTGATCGTGATCACGACGGCCGTGCAGGCGGAAAACCACCCGGTCATCTACGGGGGATTCCTGCTCCTCGGGTTCGGCTGGGGCGGGATGATCCCGCTGCAGGAACTGATCTGGGCGACATTCTTCGGACGGCGCTACCTGGGGTCGGTGCGGAGCGCGGGGCTGCCGTTCTCGCTCTTCCTCGGGGCGGGAGCGCCGCTGCTGGTCTCGGAGTACGTGGACCGGGCCGGCGACTACGATGGCGCGTTCCTGACGATCGCTGCGCTCAACCTGACGGCGGCGGTGCTGCTGCTGTTCATCCGGAAACCTCAGCGTAAAGGCGGGGCCGCGCCCGCCGGATAGCCGCCGGGGAGGCCGGGACTGGATGACGGGGTTCGCTTAGGCTTGTACCTGGATGGGATTGATTCGGTCGTATTTCAGCACACCGGCGCGCCAGGCCCTTGGCTGGACCGCGCTGGGCATCGTCGGGATCGCCTTTGCAGCGGTGGGCGTGTGGCTGCTAACCGGCGACGGCCGGAGCGGGAGCCTACCGGCGAGCGCGGACGGGGAGACGCCAACCGCAACGGCGACCCCAAGCCCGACGGCGACCGCCACCGCAACGCCTTCGCCAAGTGCAACACCGTCACCGACACCGAGCCCGTCTCCGACCGCGACGGCCACGGTGCGGCCGACAGGCGGGGGCAGCGGCGCTTCGAACCCGCCGGCCAGCCAGCCCACACCTGAACCAACCGCGGAACCGACGGCGCCGCCGGTCGTGGCCGGGGGAGACTACTGCCCACCGGGGAGCGTGGGGCCGGGCTCGTTGCCATCCGGCCGGGTCGCGGGCGGGGTGACGCAGGGCGGGAGCAACGTGGCGGCCGGCACCTACGAGATCTTCCTGGCGTTTGATGGCGTGCTCGGGCCGAGCACCTTCAACGGCGACGGATCATTCCGGATTGACTTCTATGCCTCGACCGAGGGGTGCGCGAACCGGGTGGGCGCGACGATCTCGGTGTTTGTGAACGGTCAGTACATCCCGACCGGGCACAGCGTCGGCGATGGGGCACTCCTGATCCCGGTTACCGTCGCCCTCCCCTGACATCCGCCGATACGCTGCCGATCCGGCGACGGATGTGCGAGACTGCGCGCGGCAACGCGCGGGCGGCGATGGCGGTTGCGCGGAGGGCAGGATGACCACACTTCACGAGATCGCCGACCTCGCATGGAGCGGGAGCGGGGCCGAAGCCGACCCGATGGTGGCAAGACCGGGCCAGCTGTTCGAGGTGGTACCGGGCGTTGCCCTGGCGGCGGGCTTCGGGCATTCGATCGGGTTTGCGACCGGCGACGGGCTGGTCGTGGTGGATACCAGCGGGCCGGGTCACGGGCCGGCGGTATGCGACGCGCTCCGCGGCTGGAATGACGGGCCGGTGCGGCGTGCAATTTACACGCACGGGCACTTCGACCACGTGGGAGGAATGTTCGCCTTCGACGCCGACGCCGAGGCCCGCGGCTACCCGCGGCCGCACGTCATCGCCCATGAGAACGTGCCGGCCCGGTTCGCGCGGTACACGAAGACATCGGGCTACAACGCGGTGATTAACTCGCGCCAGTTCAGCGGGCGTGTCGCCGCGGCAGCGCTGGCGGCGCGCTGGGAGACGTGGCGCACGCCGGACGAGACCTATGCGACAGAAATGGCATTCGAACAGGGCGGCGTGCGGTTCGAACTGCGCCACGGGAAGGGCGAGACAGACGACCACACCTGGGTCTGGGTGCCCTCGTTGAAGCTGATTTGCGCCGGGGACTTCTTCATCTGGCGGACGCCGAACGCCGGGAACCCGCAGAAAGCGCAGCGCTACCCGGAGGAGTGGGCAACGGCCCTGCGGGCGATGGCCGCGATGGGGGCCGAGGTGCTGGTGCCGAGCCACGGGATGCCGATCTACGGGAACGGGCGGGTCCGGCAGGCATTGGGCGAGGCGGCCGAGCTGCTGGAGACCCTGGTGGAGCAGACCCTGGCGCTGATGAACCGCGGGGCCCGGCTGGACGAGATCATCCACAGCGTGAAGGCTCCCGATGAGCTGCTGGCGCGGCCCTACCTTCAGCCGTTGTACGACGAGCCGGAGTTCATCGTGCGGAACATCTGGCGCATGTACGGCGGGTGGTGGGACGCGAACCCGGCTACCGTGAAGCCCGCCCCGGACCGGGAGGTGGCGGCGGAAGTGGCCCGCCTGACGGGTGGCGCTGAGGCGCTGGCGGCACGGGCGCGGAATCTCGTGGCGGAGGGCAACTTCCGGCTGGCGTGCCACCTGGCGGAGTTCGCCTGGCTGGCGGCCCCGGACGACGCCGCGGTCCGGCAGGCACGCGCCGAGGTGTACCTCGCCCGGGCCGACACCGAACGCTCGTTGATGTCGAAGGGAATCTACCGGGCGGCCGCGGCCGAGTAGGCTTCCAGCAGCCGCTCCCGGACGGCGGGGGCACGGAAGCGTCCCGCCTCGGCGACCCCGGTGGCCGACATCTGGCCCTGCAGCGCCGGGTCTTCGATGACCGCGGCAAGCGCGTGGGCGAAATCGCGGGCGTCATCGAGATCGGCCGGGCCGGGGCCGAGACGGCGGAGGGAGACAACCCGCCCGGCGGAGCCGACGACCTCGGGCAGAGCGCCGCCGTTGCTGGCAACGACGGGGAGGCCGCAGGCCATCGCCTCGGCGGCGGGCATGCCAAAGCCCTCGGTCAGGCTGGGCTGGGCTAGGACGGTGGCGGTGTGCATGAGCGCGAGGAGCTGGTCTTCCGGGACGTGCCCGCGGTGGTCGATGCGGTCCGAGACGCCAAGGCGGGCAGCAAGTTGTTGGAGCTCCGGGGGAAACGATGCACCCACCCGGATGAGGCGGCAGCCGGCGAGCGCAGGGTCGGCCAGCGCGTGGAGGAGGGCGGGAAGGTTCTTGTAGGAGGCCGCGGTCCCCACACTGAGGATCGTGCGCTCCTCGCGGGCGGGGGCAGGCGGCGGGGCGAAGTGCTCCGGAACGAGCACGGGGACAACGAACAAAAGGTCCGCGGGGAAGCCGGTCTCCCGGATGGCGCGGGCGCGGGTGTGGCCGGAAGGAGCGATGAGCGCGTCGAGGTGGCGGAGGGCACGCAGGCTGCGGAACGCGATCGACCGCAGGTAGGTCTGTCGCGGAGGCCAGAATGGGGTGAAATCAAGCACGATAAGGTCGTGGATGGTTGCGACGGTGGGCGCGGCGAAGCGACGGGCGTGAACGGCCACATAGGGATCGGTGAAGTGGACGAGGTCAAGCCGGCCCGGCCACCGGCGGGGCAGCGGGGTATAGCCGCGGTAACGGCCCGGGATCCGGCGGGCCAGCGCTGGCGGGTTCCAGTGGGAAGCGCGGAGTGTCTCGACGTCGGCAATGGGCTCCAGGACTGACGCAACGCCGGCCGTATAGCGGGACATGCTCAGCCACTCGTTGGGCTTCGATGGGCGCGGGCCCACCACCAGGTAACGCTTCCGCTCCGCGGGCGTGGTCAAGGTTCCCTCCGGGGAGATGGGCAAACGGGCGGGGCCACCGGGGTGGCCAGAGGCAGTCCTACTTGATACATAGTCTCATTTGTGTAATCGTGGTCTGTGCCCGAGAGGCGCAGGTGCGCGGTCCAGCCTCCCTCCTTCGGCTGGACCGCGCACTCCCTTTCGGCGAGCGGTGCTTACTGAGCGCGGAGCTCAGGGTAGAGCGGGCTGGAAGCCTTCATCCAGCGGAGCAGCATGCGCATTTCAGCGATACGCCTGCCGGAGTCATCATCGAGGCCAGTTTCGAACCACATATGCTCGGTCTTCGGACTCTGGCCGACGGCGATGACTTCGCCGGTGCAGGTGTATTCCTGGCCGACCATGACCGGGCCGTTGATGAAGCGGAGCTCGATGGCGCCAAAAAGGCCGACGGCCTGGCCGATGTTGCCGCGGAGGCTCTGCACGCTCTTCGCGTAGAGCATCTGGACGAGCGGCGCTGGCATGACGATCGGGCCGCCCCAGGGCGATGCGCCGGTGTACCAGGCCATAGGCTCGGTCGTCACCTTGCTGCGCTCGAGCTGCTGGTCAAGCGAGGTGCTGACCCGAACCGGTTCGAACCGGCGGCCAGGTTCGATGCCGGCGAGAAGGCGGAGGTCACCCGGTTCGAAGCGGTCGAGGGGGCGCGCCTGGAGGGCGGTCGGGACACCGGGGTTACCAACGGCGACGGTGCCCTGGGCGACCTGCATGCCATCCTCGCGGAGGACCCACGCATCGACCTGTGCGTCGGCGGCGCCGGCGGCGGGTTCCTTGAGGTAGGCGCGGACGGCCTCGCGGTCGGTGGTGGCGTTGAGGAAATACATGGAGATGGTGCCGCGTTCGAACCAGCGCTGGCCGAAGGCGTGGACGGCCAGGGGCGGGAAGAGCTCGAGGTGGATGGAGCCGGCGACGGTGCCGCCGCGGAAGCCAAGCTTCGATGCGGTGGCATCATCGTGGATGCTGCCTTTGGCGGTGGCGGAGTTGTTGACGGAGCGGCGGAGGGGGCCGGTGATCACGCCATCGACGATGGCGATACCGGAAGCTTCCCGGGTTGTCATGAGAAGGCACCTCGAAAGGGAGTATGCACGGAGCCTACTCCGGGGGGTGCCCGGTGGGAAGAGATCAGCCGCCGATGTGGGACATCTCGACCTTGCGCAGGCCGACGGTGGCATCGGAGCGGATCTCCGAGTAGCGGTCGTTGCGGATACGCCAGACGGAGGCGAGGAAGGCCGCGATCTGGTCATCGGTCGAGCCATCACGAAGGAGGGTGCGGAAGTCGTGGCCGCGGGTGCCGAAGAGACAGGTGTAAAGCTCACCCTCGGGGGAGAGACGGGCCCGGGTGCAGTCTCCACAGAAGGGCTCAGTGATGGAGGAGATGACCCCGATTTCGCCGGATCCATCGCGGTAGCGCCAGCGGCGGGCGACTTCGCCGCGGTAGTTGGGCTCGGCGGGCTCGATGCCGAATTCGGCGTTGAGGCGGGCAACGATTTCGCGGGCGGGGACGACATGGTCCATGCGCCAGCCGTTCGTTGCGCCGACATCCATGAACTCGATGAAGCGGACGATGATGCCCGTGCCTTTGAACTGGCGGGCGAGGTCCACCATCGTGTGGTCATTGATGCCACGCTTGACCACGGCGTTGACCTTGATGGGGCTGAGACCGGCATCGCGGGCGGCGTGGATGCCTTCGAGGATGGCGGATGCCGGGACGCCGACATCGTTCATGGACTTGAAGACCTCGTCGTCCAGCGAATCGAGGGAGACGGTGATGCGCTGGAGGCCGGCTTCGCGGAGGCGCGCGGCCTGGGCCCGGAGGAGCGAGCCGTTGGTGGTCAGGGTGAGGTCCTTGAGGCCCGGCGTTTCGCGGAGGAGCGCAATGAGCTGGTGGAGATCGCGGCGGACGAGGGGTTCGCCGCCGGTCAGGCGGATTTTCTCGACACCGTGGGCCACGAAGATGCGGGCCAGCCGCCCGATCTCCTCGTAAGTGAGGAGCTCATTGCGCTGCAGGAACTGGTAATCGGGGCCGAAGACCTCACGCGGCATGCAGTAGGTGCAGCGGAAATTGCAGCGGTCGGTGACCGAAATGCGAAGGTCCCTGAGGGGGCGGCCGAGGGCATCGGTGAAGGACATCGAGATCAGCGTAGCGGATCCACGGGCGGGATGTACCTGCGCTAGCGCAGGTTTCAGATCAGGATGCGGGGGCGGCCTCAGCCCAGCGGGCGAGCATCTCATCGTGCTTCTTGACGCGATCAGCGAGGATGGTGCGCATTGCGGCCATGCGCTCCATCTTGTGGTCGAGTAGCTCGATCTGCTGGATGGTGACCTCGCGGGCGCGGCGGATCTGCTCCGCCTTTTCGGCGGCATCGGCGTCCGAGCGCCACCCGGACTTGATCTGGAGGCGGACATCCTCGGCCTCGAGCATCTCTTTGATCTCGGCGAGGGAGAAGCCGAGGAGGTCCTTGAGTTCGCGGATGCGTTCGAGGCGCTGCATGTCGCCATCGGTGTAGACGCGGAAGCCACCCTCCATCCGGGTGGGAGGTGTCAGGAGCCCTTTTTCCTCGTAGTAGCGGAGCGTGCGCTGGGTGAGCTGCGCGCGTTCCGCCGCTTCGCCGATTTGCAGGTAGGGTTCGTTGGCGGTGGCGTCGGTCATCTCAGGACGATAGCTTACCAACATTAACGTGCACGTCAATGTCAATGCAGTTCAGGATGCTTCCTCAACTGAGGAAAGGGAGGCGATGAACTGGCGGACAAAGGCGTTCTGGGGCGCGGAGAGGTCGCGGAAGCGGAGGTGGAGGACGTGGCCGCCCTGGGGCGCCTCTTCGGCGCGGACGAGTTCGCAAGGGACGGTGGCGGCGTAGCCGCCATTCCAGAGGTTCACCTCGAGCTGGCTGCCACCGGGCCGGGATTCGACGCGGATGGCGAGCCCACCGAGGGAGATATCGATGAGGCGGCCGGGTTGGCGGGAGGACCCGAGGACCGAGCGGACTTCGAGGGGGAGGTCGATCGTGTGGCGCGGGTGGGCGCGCCGGTCGAGCTGGCGCCAGGGAGTGGTGAGACGGAAGGCGGCGATCTCATCCTTGCTGGCCACGAACGAACAGATGGCGTAGAAGCGGGCCCCCTGGGGGCCGTAACTAATCATGTAGGTATGGCCAGGGTCCCAGGCGGCGGGGGGTGAGGCGGCGCGGGCGGCGATGGAGTCTTCGCGGGAGACGACGACCGTCGCCGACCATTGCTCGGGCGGGGTAGACCGCTTCACGATGGTGACGGCCGAACCGGGAGGAAGTGGATTCGCCATCCTACCCATGGGTATCGGCAAAATGCCGACTGAGTGAATGGGGAGCGGGGATGCTCCGGGGCCACGGCCGGCCGTAGGATGAGCAGGTGGTGAGTGACAGCCCGGGGCAGGGAGCGCCGCGCCTGTGGGGGATGCGCACCGAGGATGTCGCCGCGGTGGTGGCCGTGGAACAGGCGGCATTTCCGGATGAGTGGCCGGCGACGGCATTCGAGCGGGAACTGACAAAGAACAGCATGGCGCGCTACGTGGTGCTCGGTGATGGCGAAGGCAGCGTGGCCGGCTTTGGGGGCCTGTGGCTAATGGTGGATGCCGCCCACATCGTCTCGGTTGGCGTGGCGCCGGAGTGGCGGCGGCGAGGGTACGGTCGCGCGATCGTGCATGCGCTGGTGGAGGTGGCAATCGACCACGGGATGGTGGAGGCGACGCTGGAGGTGCGCGAATCCAACGAGGCGGCGCGGGCACTGTACCGTGCGTACGGGTTCTATGAAGTTGGGCGCCGCAAGCGATACTACCCGGACAATCGTGAGGATGCGGTCATCATGACGACGGAGGAGCTGACCGGGGCGGCGTACCAGGCGCGGCTCGCGCGGCTCCGCGAGGAGCTGAGGACAAGGTTCCCCGGGATCGTGCTGGAGACTGGCTCAGGAGAGTGAGCTGACGAGGTCCTGGAGGACGGCCTCGGCGCGGTCGAGGCGGGCGCGGATGCCCCATGGGCCGTGGATGTTGAGGGTCATGTTCTCGGCCTGGCCACGGACTCCGGGCAGGCGTCCACGCTTGCCGGCCGCCTCGAAGTAACGGGCGAGCTCGGACGAATCCTCGCCGAAGGTCGCGGTGAGGACTTCGACGGTGCGGTCATCCCAGAGGTCGAAGTCAAAGGGATTGGGGCCGCTCCCGCGGAGCCGGCCGATGCGGTCGATCTGTGCCTGGATGCGCTCTCGGGCGCGGGCGGGGTTCGCGACGTTCGCCATGGGTGGCATTCTAGCGGGCGCGGGGGATGCGGGAAAACGGCGGTTCCGGTTCAGGCGGCAGCAGGGCCGTGATCAAGCCGGAAGGCGATATCACCGAGGCTGAGGAGAGCGCCCACCATCTCGGCGCCGCCATCGCCGGCAACGCGAGCGGCGTCATCGAGAAAGCCGCGGATGCCCGCTGCCGGGTCATTGGTGTAGAACGTGGCGGGGCGGACGACGCCGAGGCTGGTGGAACAAACCACCCGCCCGCTGCCATCGCGGCAGGCGAGGGCGAGGGCGACGTGGTCGATGCCGTAGGGGCGGCGCATCCCGGCCATGCATTCGCGGACCCAGACGAGCACGGCATCGGCCAGCCGGTCGGCGGCGGGCAGGTCGCCGGGAGGGGCGAGCTGCCAGGTGGACTGGCGGACACCGACGCCTTCCCGGATGAGGGTCTCGACGCGGCGATGGGTGGATTGCTTGCGGAACAGCGGCATCTCGCCGTGTATGTCGGCCGGAACAGGGCGGCACTTGGTTGCAGTTGGGTGCCAGTGGAGGGGCAGGCTGGCCGACGGGAAAGGCCGAGGGGTACACTGGGAGACTGCGTGGATAACGACTTTACGATCGACCTGGCGGAGATCGCCTCGACGGTGCGCACGCACGACGTGATCATCGTGCGGTTCATCGCGGTGGGCGAGCGGCTGCTGCTCGACTTCCGGACGAACGAGGCCGATGGGCCGCTGGTGGCGGTGGTGGCGCCGGTGCGGAGTGTGCAGGAGCGGTACCGGAACCTGCGCGAGCTCCGCCCGGGTTTCCGGGACCCGGAGAAGATCGTGACCGTGTTCTGGCCGCGGTTCACCAGGTCTCTGGAGGAGACGGGCGTCTGGCGGGAGGTGAGCGAGCGGATCGCGCGATCGGGGCACCCGGAGAATGTGCGGGATGCGACGCGGGTCCTGGGCGAACTGATGAACCTGGAGATGGCGCAGCAACGGGCGGCCGTGAAGGGCGGCGGCCAGTTCCAAACCCTGTGGAGCGCCACCCGGATGGCTCCGTAGGGGCCGCGGGCTGGAACGGCGCGAGTTCCGCGGGCTGGTGCGCGAGGCGGTGGCATCGCTGCCGCCGGAACTCCTGAGGAACGTCCACAACGTGGATATCGTGATCGAGCGGCGGCCGACCGCCCGGGACCGGAAGGCGGCTGGCCTTGGCCCCGGAGGGCTGTTGCTGGGCCTTTACCACGGCATCCCGCTGACGCGCCGGGGTGAGTCATACAACCTGGTGGCGCCGGACAAGATCAGCATCTACCAGGAGCACATCGAGGCGATCTGCGCCAACGATGACGAGGTCCGGGAACAGGTGCGCAAGACGGTGCTGCACGAACTCGGCCACTACTTCGGCATCGATGACGAGCGGCTGCACGAGCTGGGGATGGGGTAGGCAGGGCAATGCATGCCCCGTGTGGCCCGCATCACGCATGTTGGTAATGAAACGGGAATGGACCAATTGACCCAACAGAGGGTGCTGCGTAGGTTGGGACGGTGACAAGCCGGGTCGAGGATGCTGCGTTTCCCACCACTTCGTCCCGGCGGAAAGCACGTCCGCGGGCGGTAGCGGCCCACCGGGTGAGCGGGTCACAACGGCTCCTCTTCGTCCTGGCGCTGATCACGTTCGGGCTGGCATCGATGTACACGAGCATCGTGCTGCTGGCGCGGGTGACACCGGCGCTGTTCCCGGGGAAGTCGCTCACGAACCTCGCGATCATCAAGCCGCTGGCGAGCCTGGACGCCCCGCTGGTGCCGATCCGCGACCCGGGCGCGAACAGCGTGTTCAACGAACGGATCAACCTGTTGGTGCTGGGTGTCGATAAGCGGCCGGGCTACCAGTTCGAGGACAATTCAAACGCCGGGTACCTGACGGACACGATCATGGTGGCGACGATCGACCCGGTGGCTGATACGGTGGCCGTGCTGAGCTTTCCGCGCGACATGCAGATCAGCATCCACACCAAGGACTTTTCCTATGACGACCGGATCAACACCTCGTTCGGGGTGGGGGTGCGGGCAACCGGGAACATCAAGGGCGGGATCGACCAGCTCAAGCTGGACCTGAAAGAGAACTTCGGGATCGAGATCAAGCACTACGTGATCATGGATTTCGAGGGCGTTGAGGAGATGGTCGACTCGCTCGGCGGCATCGAAGTCGATATCCCCTACGACCTCTCAGTTGGCGACTGGTACTACAGCAACGACGACATCAACGGGGTGTGGTTGAGCTTCCCGGCGGGGGTGAACCAGCTCGATGGCTACAACGCGGTGGCGTTCGGGCGGCACCGCGAATACGACAGCGACCTGAAGCGCATCAAGCGCCAGCAGCTGGTCCTGGAATCGGCGATGCGCAAGGCGTTTTCGAGTGGCCTGATCGGGAGCATGGTGCGGGACCCGAAGGGGCTCTGGGATGCGTACGCGGGAATGGTGAAGACCGATGTTCCGTACTCCAAGTTCCCCGGCTACGCCTCGGCCCTGAAAGATACGAACGGGCGGCTGAAGGCGTATTCGCTGGGCGACCCGGTGAACGACGTGCCGACGATGATCTCGCACACGACCGACGGCGGGGCAGCCGTCCTGCTCTGGAACGCGGAGAACGTGCAGTACTGGCTGAACCAGGTGTTCACAAGGTCGGCGTACGTGGGTTCGTCGGTGGAGATCCAGAACGCGTACGGGGAAGATGGCCAGGTGCGGGCGGCCGCGCTGGGGCGTTATCTGGCGTACGTGAAGGGCCTGCCCACGGTGTACTACGGGCCAGACGTGACCGTGCAGCCGCGGACATCGATCACGGTGTATGGCGACGACAAGCGCGGCATGGCCGAGGACATCGCCGACTGGATGGGCATCCCCGGTTCGGACATCGTTGTCCTGCAGAAGACGGATTCGACGCTACCGGACGTGGTCATCACCATCGGGAAGGACTTCAAGGTCCCGGGCGGGTAGACGGCCGGCCGGCCGCAGCCCAGCGCTGGCGCCACGGGAATGCCCCGGCCAGGGGGAACTGGACCGGGGCATATTGCTATCTCTGCGTGGTCGAGTGGCGGCCGGTGACCGGGCTACTTCCCGGTGGCGCCGCGGGGTGAGGTGACGGGACCATGCTCGGATGGTCCCTCGACGTGGAGGTTGGGGAGGATGCGGTCGAGCCAGCGGGGCATCCACCAGTTCGCCTCGCGCAGGAGTTCCATCGTCGAGGGGACGAGGAAGACGCGGACGATGGTGGCATCGACGAAGATGGCCGTCGCCAGGCCGATGCCGAATTCCTTGATGATGCGGTCGGGGCCAAGGACGAAGGCGAGGAAGACGGTGACCATGATGGCGGCGGCCGCGGTGATAACGCGGGCGGTGGCGGTCAGTCCGTTCGCCACCGCGGTGGGAGTATCGCCTGTGAGGAGGTACTCCTCACGGATGCGGCTGATGAGGAAGACTTCGTAGTCCATCGATAGGCCGAAGAGGATGGCGAACATCATCATCGGAAGGAACACTTCCACCGGTCCCTTGTCGACGCCGATGATGCTCCCTCCCCAGCCCCACTGGAAGATCGCGACGAGGACGCCGTAGGCAGCGCCGATGCTGAGGAGGTTCATGATCGCCGCTTTGATGGCGATGACCACCGAGCGGAAGACGGCCATGAGCAGGATGAAGCTCAGACCAATGACCCCGGCGAAGAGGAGTGGCATGCGCTCGGTGATCTGGTTGGCGGCATCGATATTGAAGCTGGTGGAGCCGGAGAGGTAGTAATCGGCGCCGGAGGTCTCCAGCGGAGGGAGGGTGGCGGCCCGGAGACGATTCACGAGTTCGGTGGTGTGATCGCTTTGAGGTTTGGTCGTGGGGAACACCGAGAAGACGGCGGTATCGCCAGCTTCGTTCAGGAAAGGCGGTGAGACGGCGGCGACGCCGGCATCGGCGCTGAAGGCGGCGGCGGCGGTTTCGAGCGTCTCCTTGCCGCCCTCGCTGAGATCGACGACCACGAGGATGGGCCCGTTGAAGCCGGGGCCAAACCCTTCGGCGAGGAGGTCGTAGGCGCGGCGGCTGTGGAGTTCGGTGCTCCCGTTTCCGGCATCGGTGAAACCGAGGTCCATCGAAAGGATCGGGATGGAGAGGACGAGGAGGACGGCCGACGAAGCCACGGCGTAGATGATCGGACGCGCCTGGATGGCCCGGCTCAGGCGGTACCAGACGCTCGAGGGGTCGACACCCTCGGTCTGATGCAGAAAGGGGACCTTCCAGCTATCGACCCTGTGGCCTACCAGCGAGAGGAGGGCGGGCGTGATGGTGAGCGCGACCACGATGGCGATGACGACAACGATGGCGCCGGCGGTGCCCAGCATGGCGATGAACGGCAAGCCCATGACGAAGAGACCGAGCAGCGCGAGAGCGACCACGATGCCGGCGAAGATCACGGAACGGCCGGCGGTAGTGACCGCCATGACCACGGAATCCTCGACGGTGCGGCCGGCGTGGAGGCCTTCGCGGAAGCGCGTCACGACCAGGAGGCTGTAGTCGATCCCGACGCCGATCCCGATCATGGCGGCGAACTGCCCGGAGAATTCCGGGAAGCCAAGGACGCGGGAAAGCAGCGCGATGATCGCGAAACTGGAAAAGAGACCAAACAGGGCGGCGACGATGGGGAGACCCATGGCGACGACCGACCCGAAGGCGATCATGAGGATGACGACCGCGGCGAGCATGCCGAGCATCTCGGAGCCGAACTCGGGCTGTTCGTTGTACATGATGGCGTCGCCGCCGACTTCGACCTGGACGCCGTCCTGGCCGTTGTAGGCATCGACAATCGCCAGGATCTGGTTCGCTTCCGCGATTTCGATATTGTCCTGGGTTTCATTGAAGCGGATGACGGCCCGGGCGATGGTCCCATCGGCGGAGACGTACGCCGGGACGTCGTAGGGCGATTCGACCTGGGCCACGTGCTCGTTGGCTGAGATCTCGGCGATGACCTTTTCAGCGATGGCCTTCGCCTCAGGCGTGTTGATGCCGCGAGGATCTTTGAAGAGCAGGTCGGCCTCGCCGCCGGCCCGGGCCGGGAATTTCTCCTCGAGCAGGTCGACGGCCCGCTGCGATTCGGAGCCGGGAAGGCTGAAGCTGCCCGTGGGCTCGCCGCCGAACTGCAGCATGGCGAAGACAAGCCCTGCCAGGGCGACGAGCCAGAGGCCGAGGATGGTCCCGCGGCGGTGATGGGTGAACCGGGCCCACCGCTCGAGGGGAGAAACACTTGGACGGGGACCGGCGCCAGCCGACATGGAGCCTCCAGAGGACTTTGTGAAAGACAGAACAAAGGTACCTTAGCGCCGCGGCCGGTTTACGCGCATCACTCATTGGTCGGAGATGAGGGTGTCTGGCGCCAGGCCCGCGGGCAATGTGAGCCGCTTAACCGGAGCGGAATCCGGGATCGCTATACTTA
>CAZRUZ010000017.1:20662-24256 GCA_964603275.1 uncultured Anaerolineaceae bacterium
CAGTTCACGCCGGACCTGCTGCCGAGCGATGTGACCGGCGTTTCGATCTACAACCAGAAGCTGGGGGATTTCGAATTCCGGCCCGGGCCGATCATCGCCCAGGTCGTGCTGGCCGACGAAGTGAACCGGGCGACGCCGAAGACGCAGTCGGCCCTGCTGGAGGCAATGGAGGAGCGGCAGGTCACGGTTGACGGGGTGACCCACCGGATGCCGCAGCCGTTCATGGTGCTGGCAACACAGAACCCGATCGAATACGAAGGGACGTTCCCGCTGCCTGAAGCGCAGCTCGACCGGTTCCTGATCCGGGTCTACCTGGGCTATCCGAGCCCGGCCGATGAGGTACTCGTGCTCGACCAGCAGCAGACCCAGCACCCGATCGACACGCTGAAACAGGTGACGGATGCGAACGAGATCATGCAGCTGCAGAAGGCAGTGAAGGAGATCTACGTCGACCCGCTGATCAAGAAGTACATCGTCGAGCTCTCGAACGCGACGCGTGAACACGAGGCGGTCTACCTGGGGGCGAGCCCGCGCGGGTCGCTGGCACTGTTCCGGGCGGCCCAGGCGAAGGCGCTGCTCGAGGGGCGCGACTTCGTGACGCCGGACGATGTGAAGGACCTGGCGCTGTTCACGCTCGCCCACCGGGTGATCGTGAGCCCCGGGGCGAAAGTGAAGGGAATCACGCAGGCGGACGTGGTGGCCCAGTGCCTGCAGCGCGTGGCTGTGCCGGGCGCACGGGCGCGGGCGTAGGCCCCGGAGATGATCCGCGGCGCCGCGCGGACGCTGTTCGGGCCGGAACGGAGGACGCTGACCCTTGTCGCGCTGATCCTCCTGGCCTGCGTGTTTGTCGCGTTTGGGACGGGGTTTTGGCTGCTCTTCCGGCTGGTCTACGTGATCGCGCTGGCGGTCCCTCTGGCGTGGCTGCTGGTGTGGTGGAACACCCGGGACATCGACGCGGAAGTCCAGCGCAAGACGAACCGGGCCCAGGTTGGCCAGGAAGCGCTGGAAATTATCGAGGTGCGGAACAAATCGTTCCTGCCAAAGGTCTGGCTGGAGGTGGAAGACCCGAGCGACCTGCCGGGGCACCGGTCGAAGCGTGTGGTGATCATCCCGCCGCGGCGCAGCCGGAACTGGATGGTGACGACGCGGCTGCGGCGCCGGGGGCTGTTCGACTGGGGGCCGCTGCGGCTGGCCGCGGTAGACCCGTTTGGGCTGTTCCGGAAGGTGCGTGAGGTGGGCGGCCAGCAGCAGATCCTGGTGTACCCGGAGGTGGTGGACCTGCCCCATTTCCAGGCTCCGCCGGCGAACCTGCCGGGCGAGGGGCGCTTCCGGAAGCGTACACATTATGTCACCCCAAACGCATCCGGTGTGCGTGAGTACGCCCCAGGAGATGCGTTCAACCGGATCCACTGGCGGAGCACGGCGCGCACCGGCGAGCTGATGGTGAAGACGTTCGAGCTGGACCCCGCAAGCGATATCTGGGTGATCCTTGACCTGGAGAAGCGGGTGAACGCGGGGCAGGAGGAAGAAAGCACCGAGGAGTACGGCGTGCGGATCGCGGCGAGCGTAGCGCGGCACTATCTGGTGGATAACCGGCCGGTGGGGTTGATCATGTTCGGGAGGGACCTGCGCGTGCTGGAGGCGGAGCGGGGGCAACAGCAGCTGACCCGGGTGCTGGAGACCCTGGCGACGGCAAAGGCGGTGGGCGATGCGCCGCTGGGCAACCTGCTGATGGAAGAGCAGCGCCGCTTCGGGCGGCACACCACGCTGGTGGTGGTGACTTCGGCGACGGATGACCACTGGCTCACGGCGATCCAGTCGCTGACCCAGCGGGGGGTGCGGGCTGCGGTCGTGCTCATGGACCCCTCAACTTTCGGCGGCGACCGGTCTCCGCTGCTGCTGTTCGGGCAGCTGACGGCGAGCGACATCATGACGTACGTGGTGCGGCAGGGGGATGACCTCGGGCTCGCATTGAGTGCAACGGCGGCGGGGGCAGGCGCATGGCAAGCATAAACCCACCACTCGGCCGATCCGCGGGCCGGCGCATCGGCTCGGCGGCGCTCCGCGCCCCGCAGCTGGTGATGAGCTGGGAAGACTGGCTGACGTTCGCGGCGGCGGCGGTGACGTTCATCAGCGTCGCGGTCTCGCTGCAACAGGCGAACTGGGTGGATGGGATGCCCGCGTTCGCACCGACGGTCATCGGCGGGTTGCTGATCGGTATGATCGCGGCGCGAGTGAAATACTACGCGGTGGCGATCCACCCGGTGGCGCTGTTGCTGGGCGCGGGCGTGGTCGTGCTCTCAGCCCAGGCGTTCGCGGATGGCGCGACCGTGGCCGACCGACTGGCCGACTTCCGGATACGGATGCAGGAGTGGTGGGCGGTGGTCCGGGCGGGGGACATCAGCAACGACAACCTGCCGTTCGTGACGCTGGTCCACGGGATCACGTTCCTGGCGATGTACCTGGCCTCGTGGAGCATCTACCGCTGGCAGAACGCATGGCTGGCGGTGGTGCCGGCCGGGGTGATCCTGCTTTCGAACATCAGCTTCCTGAAAGGCCAGCCGAGTGGGGCATTTGTGACCTTCCTCCTGGGGGCGATGGTGCTGATCGCCCGGTTGCACCTGCAGCGCAGCCAAACGCGATGGAAGCGGGACGGGGTGGAGTACCCGGACTTCATCAGCGTGAGTGCCTTCCAGCTGACGGTGGCGCTGGCCGTTGGAATGGTTGTGGCGGCGTGGTGGCTCCCGCTGGGCAACCAGGCAAAGGCGGCAGAACGGGTCTTTGAGGTGGTCTCGAAGCCAATCACCGCCCAGTCGGACACGCTGGTGCGGCTGTTCCACAACATCGATTCGCGCAAAGGGGCGAACCTGCACTCGTTCGGGGACAGCCTGCCGATCCAGGGCGGGGTGAAGCTGGGCACGAAGGAGGTCTTCGAGGTCCAGAGCCCGGACGCGGGGCTGATCCGGGCGACCAGCTACGACGTGTACACGGGGAACGGCTGGAAGCAGGGCAAGCGGGACAGCGAGCGGGTGGACGCCTCGGCCACGGGGATCGACGAACAGGAGGCCACCTACGCCGCGCGGGCGGTCTCGATCCTGCGGGTGAAGGTCCTCGGGAGGGAGAGCACGCTGCTCACGCCGGGCTCGCCGGTGGCGGCGAACATCCCGACGACGATCGAGACGCCGCGTGGATTCGATGGCGACATCGAGGAGATCCGGAGCCGCCGGGGGCTGACCGGCGGCGACACCTACAACACGGTCGGGACGGTGAGCCGGGCCGACCTGAGCGAGCTGCTTGGGGCGGGCAGCGACTATCCCGGATGGGTGACGGAGCGTTACCTGCAGCTCCCGGACGGCCTCCCGGCGCGCGTGGCTGAGGAGGCGGCCCGGATCACCGGCAACGCCAACGCGGCCACGCCCTACGAGAAGGCGAAGGCGCTGGAAGCGTACCTGCGGACGTTCCCCTACGACCTGGACGTGCCGACCCCGCCGCCTGGCGAAGACGCGGTGGACTTCTTCCTCTTCGAGCTGAAGCGCGGGTATTTCGACTACCAGTCGACGGCGCTGGTGGTGATGCTGCGGTCGCAGGGCATCC
>CAZRUZ010000018.1:0-24184 GCA_964603275.1 uncultured Anaerolineaceae bacterium
CGCTTGATGTAGAAGGTCATGCTCTGGAGCGACAGCACCGGGTCGATGTGGCGGATCGCTACGTCGCGCGGGACGTGAGCGGTGATTGGCGCGTAGTTCAGGATCGCCCTGATGCCGGCCCCGACGAGCTTGTCCACGACCTGTTGGGCCACTTCGGCCGGCACCGCGACGATGCCAATGTCCACCCGCGCGGTCTTCAGGAAGGCGTCGAGGTGCTCAATGTCGTGGACCGGGATGCCGCCAATCGGGCGGCCGACGACGTCCGGGTTGGCGTCGAACGCCGCGACGATTTCGAAACCCTGTGGGCCGAACCCGCCGTATTCGGCGATCGCCTCGCCGAGCCGCCCGACGCCGACCAGGCACAGGCGCCACTGGCGGTCGATGCCCAGGATCTCTCGCAGCTTCTTGAGCAGGCTGTGGACGTTGTAGCCGCGGCCCTGTTTTCCAAAGCGTCCGAAGTAGCTCAGGTCCTTGCGGATCTGGGCGGGCGTCACATCGAGGAGCTCGCCCAACGCCTGCGAGCTGACAACCGCTTCTCCGCGGGACGCCAGCTCTGACAGGGCGCGCGCGTAGATGGGCAGGCGGTTGATGACGACTTCTGGGATTTCGAGGGTCATGGCAGCGGTTGTGAAATCCGTAACTTTCGCCCGACTATAGGCCCACGGTCGGCCACGGGTCAATTGAGCAGGGCGATGGATTACACACGTTTTGCCTATTCGTGGTGTTTGGTTAACGCGGCCGAAAGTGCGCGCTCCACTTGCCGGTCATCAGCAGGGTCCGTGGTCCGCGGGTCGAGGAGCAGGCGGCCATCCTCAATACGGCCGATGACGGGCGGCTGGGACGCTCGCAGCGCGCGTGCAAGCGACTCGGCGCCACCGGGCGCTTCAATGGCCGCGCACCAGGTTTCGACACCCTGGCCGGGCAGTGACCCGCCCCCGGCCATCGTGCGGGATCGGATGATAGTCCCGCCGGCGCCCGCCGCCCTCGCCCAGCGGCCGGCCCTTCGCCGCAGCGCGGGCATGGGGCGCGAGAGCATCTCCCAGACGGGGATCTCCTCGCGTTCGCGGCCGAGGACGTAAGGAAGCAGCGTGGCGTTCAGGGCCGCGATGGTCAGCTTGTCCGGGCGCAGCGCCCGGGCAAGCGGGTGGGCGCGCAAGCGTGCGATGTGTTCGGCCTTCCCGCCGATGATGCCGCACTGGGGACCGCCAAGCAGCTTGTCGCCGCTGAACAGGGCGAGGTCCACCCCCGCAGCGATGCTCTCCTGCACCGTTGGCTCGTGCGCCATGCCGTAGTCGCGCGTGTCCACGAGGCAGCCACTGCCCAGGTCGTCGATGAGGATAACGCCGTGGCGCTGCGCGATCTCCGACAGTTCGGCCAGTGAAGGCTCGGCGGTGAACCCGACCACCTGGAAGTTCGAAGTGTGGACCCGCAGGATAGCGGCCGTGCGCTCGCCGACGGCGGCTTCGTAATCGCGGGCGTAGGTCCGGTTGGTGGTGCCCACTTCGACCAGTGTGGCGCCACTCTGGCGGAGGATATCGGGGATGCGGAAGCCG
This sequence comes from uncultured Anaerolineaceae bacterium, assembly GCA_964603275.1. GTDB lineage: Bacteria > Chloroflexota > Dehalococcoidia > Tepidiformales > Tepidiformaceae > Amarobacter. Next base: position 1,554 of record CAZRUZ010000018.1, read on the forward strand.
CCGCCGATCTCCACAGCCTGACCGCGGGAGACGATGACCTCGCTGCCCCGGGCGAAGATCTGGAGCACCATGAGCAGGGCCGCGGCGTTGTTGTTTACGGCCAGGCCGTCCTCGGCGCCGGTCGCCTGGCGAATGAGACGGCGGACGTGCTCGTGGCGGCTGCCGCGCTGCCCGCTACCAAGGTCAAACTCGAGATTGGACGCCGCGGCTGTTTCCGTGATGGCCGCCCGCGCGGCCGCGCTGAGCGGTGCGCGCCCCAGGTTCGTCTGCAGGACCACGCCCGTCGCGTTGATGACCCGGACGAGCGACGGCTGGATGCATGCCTTGAAGGCCATCGTGCTGCGGGCGACAAGGTCATCGAACGAAGCGGCCGACCCGGCCAGCGCATCCCGCCGGGCCTCTGCCAGTACGGACGCGGTAGCATCGGCCGCGAGCGCGCGTTCAGGCCCCCGGTCGGGCAGGCCCGGCATGGCCGAGAGGATTGCTTCGACCGATGGCAGGCTGCGGCGGGGGTCGGTGGTCATTTCCGCGAGTGTACCCCGCGCGGGGCAAGCTATCGATTCGCCGGTGGCCGTCCATCGAAGGGCCGGGCCGGGATGGCGGGTATTGCTGATTGACCACGCTGGGTTGAGCCTTGACGATAAACAGCACACCCAAACGGAGACTCTTGTGAACCTGCGGATACCCGGACCGACACCCTGCCCGGAGGAGGTTCTGGCTGCTGGCGCGATGCAGATGATGAATCATCGCGGGCCTGAATTTGCCCAGATCCTCCGGCGCGTTACCGATGGCCTGAACTGGGTCTTCGGCAGCTCGACTGACGTCCTTTCGATCACCACTTCCGGGACTGGCGGGCTCGAGGCGGCAATCGTCAACACCCTGAGCCCCGGCGACCGGGTCCTCTCGGTCTCCATTGGCTCGTTCGGCGACCGTCTGAAGAGCATCGCCAAGACGTACGGCGCGGACGTGGTGAGCTACGCCCTCGAATGGGGCGAGGCGGCCGACCCGGCCGTTATCGGGAAGATGCTGGATGACGACGGGACCATCAAGGCGGTCCTCGTCACGCACAACGAGACCTCGACCGGCGTGACCAACCCGCTCGAGGCGATCGCCCGGGAAGTGCGGGCGCGTGACCGCCTCATCATCGTTGACGCGGTCAGCAGCATGAGCTCGATCCCCTGCCCTGTGGAACGCTGGGACCTGGATGTTGTGGTCAGCGGCTCGCAGAAGGGGTGGATGGTGCCGCCGGGCCTGGCATTCCTGTACATGAGCGAGCGCGCCTGGAAGGCGAACGCGGAGGCAAAGATCCCGCGCTTCTACTTCGATGCCGTGAAGACGCGCGATTCGCTGCAGAAGCTCCAGAACCCGTGGACGCCGGCGATGTCGATCTACTACGCGATGGACAAGGCGTTCGAGCTCATTCGCGCCGAGGGATTGGAGGGAGTGTTCACCCGCCACGAGGCGATTGCGAACTACACCCGCCAGCGCGTGAAGGGCCTGGGTCTTTCCCTGGTGCCGGTCGATGAGAGCCGCGCATCCAACACGGTCACCGCCGTGTGGTGGCCCGAAGGTGTCGATGGCAAGGCGATCAGCAAGCGCGCCCGCGAGGAGTTCGGGATTGTTCTTGGTGGCGGCCAGGGCAAGCTCGAAGGGAAGATCTTCCGTGTCGGGCACCTGGGTTGGGTGCAGCAGCACGAAGTGGCCGAAGCACTCGACGTGGTCGAAAAACTCCTCGGCGAGGCGAAAGCCGGGTAACCACCGCTTTCCCTGCTCTCACCGGTTTGTTCACCCGATGCCCCATGCAGTTTGCATGGGGCATTGTCGATCATGCATACTGCATGACAATGGAAGCCGCAGAATTTGCAGCCCGCCGGACGGCGCTGGGACTCTCCCAGTCAGCTATTGCCACGGCCCTTGGTGTCGATCAGGGGACCATCAGCCGCTGGGAGTCGGGTAAGACCCGGATCCCGGCCGCCGTCGAACTCGCTCTCGCAACCCTCAAGGAGAACCCGCAGCCCATGCCCGCCAGCCAGCGTCCTCGCATCCTGATCGCCGACCCCGTCGCCCCCGAAGGCATTGAGTTGCTCCGTTCCGCGGGCGATGTCGACGTGAACACCGGGCTCGCGCCCGATGCGCTCATCGACATCATCGGGAACTACGACGCCCTCGTCGTGCGCAGCGAGACGAAGGTCACGCGCCCGGTTCTCGAAGCCGCGACGCGGATGCAGGTGGTCGGGCGCGCCGGCGTGGGCGTCGATAACATCGACCTCGATGCGGCCACGGAGCGTGGCGTCATCGTGGTCAATGCCCCGCAGGGCAACACGGTCGCGGCCGCCGAGCACACGGTTGCGCTCCTGATGGCGCTCGCCCGGCACGTGGCTCAGGCCGATGCCTCGATGCGCGCGGGCAAGTGGGACCGCAAGACCTACATCGGCACGGAGATACGCGGCAAGACGCTGGGCATCATCGGGCTCGGCAAGATCGGCTCGGAAGTAGCCCGCCGGGCCGTGGCCATGGAGATGCGGGTCCTCGCCCATGACCCGTTCGTCCCCGTCGAGCGTGTCCGCGCCCTCGGCGTGGAGTCGGTGGACTTCGAGCAGTTGATCATGCTTTCGGACTTCATTTCGGTGCACCCGCCGCTGACGGCCGCGACGCAGGGGATCATCGGAGAGGCCGAGATGGCGCGAATGAAGGACGGCGTGCGCCTCATCAACGTCGCTCGCGGCGGCATCATTGATGAGGCGGCCCTCGCGGCCGCCGTGGCCAGCGGCAAAGTGGGCGGCGCGGCGATCGATGTCTTCACCGCTGAGCCGCCGGTGGACAACCCGCTGCTCGGCGACCCCCGGATCATCGTCACGCCCCACCTCGGCGCATCGACCGCGGAGGCGCAGGAGCGGGTGGCGGTCGATGTGGCTGAGCAGATCGTGGAGGTTTTCGGCGGCAAGCCGGCACGGTATGCGGTCAACGCCCCGATGCTCGCCCCGGAGACGTTGCAGGTCATCCAGCCGTACATGGCCGTGGCGGAGATGCTCGGCAGCGTTGCGACGCAGCTTGTCACCGGGAAGCTGGAGTCGATCGAAATCGAGTACTACGGCGAGATCGCGGAGCACGACATCACGCCCTTGCGGGCTTCCGTCATCCGCGGTCTGCTGCGCCCGATTAGCGAAGAGAACGTGAACATCGTCAACGCCAACCTGGTGGCCCAGTCGCGTGGCTGGGACATCGAGGAGCGCAAGCGCACCTCCCACGACACGTTCCTCAATCTCGTCCATGTGAAGGTTGGGACCAGCGAGGCGGAAGTGACCGTCGGCGGGACAGTTGAGCACGGCCACCCGAACATCGTCATCATCAACGGGCTCGACATGGATCTTGTGCCCGAACACGGGACGTTCCTCCTGGCCTGCGACAACGAGGACCGGCCCGGGATGATCGGGCGCGTGGGTACGCTGCTGGGCGGCTGGGATATCAACATCCAGTCGATGCAGGTCGGGCGCCGTGGCCGCCGTGGACGGGCGCTGATGGTGATCGCCGTCGACGAATCGCCGACACCCGAGCAACTGGCCGCGATCGAGGCGATCGATGGCATCTACAACGTGCGGCTGGTCCGCTTCTAGGCCAATCCGGTCAAGCGCAAACGAAGAAGGCCGCGGAGGGAACTCCGCGGCCTTCTGTTTGTTGGGGCCCCGCTGCCGGGTTAGTCGGCGACGAGGACCAGGGTGCCGGTGGTCGAGAGGCTGCCGCCCGTGCCGTTGACGACACAGGAGCGGGCGCTCGTCTGCTTGCCCGGCAGGCCGCTGAAGCCGCCATCTTCGGCTGTGCCCGAGAGCTGGCGATAAGCTTCGACGAGGAGCTGCATGCCGTACATGCCGGAGTGGTTGAACGAAAGGCCACCGCCGTTGGTGTTGATCGGGAACTTCCCACCGGGGGCGGCGCGGCCATCCTTCCAGAGGGTGAATCCTTCGCCGCGCGGCGCCAGGCCCAGCATTTCAGCCGTGATCCCGGCGGTGACGGTGAACGAGTCGTAGATCATGGCCATTTCCATGTCCTCCGGGCCCATGCCCGCCATCTTGTAGGCAGCGGCCGAAGAGGCGGCGGCTGAGGTAGCGGTGAAGTCGCCCATTTCGAGCATGTTGGAGTGGCTCATGTTCTCGCCGGCGCCCGCGATCCAGACCGGCTTCGTCTTCAGGCTGCGGGCCACCTCGGGGGCGGCCACGATGACGGCCCCGCCGTAGTCGGTCACCAGGCAGCAGTGGAGGAGCGTGAGCGGCCACGAGACGAGCCGCGCGGTCTGCACGTCCTCGATCGTGATCGGGCCACCCTGCGGGTGCGTTTCCCGCGAGTGCATGATCGCGCGCGGGTTGAGCGTGGCCCACTGTCGCGTCACGACGGCGATGTGGGCGAAGTCCTCCGGCGTGGTGCCGAAGCGGTGGTTGTGCCGGGTCATGGCGTGGGAGTAGTTCGAGGGGGCGCCAGACACGCCGTAGGGCATGCTGAACTGCGAGCTCGGGTCCCACGGGTCGCCGCCTCCGCCACGCGGACGGCCGGTGCCGCGGCCCTGGTTGGCGCGGGCGGACCAGCCAGCCTCGCCGTGGGTCACCAGGGCGATCTTGATGATGCCCGCGTGGATGGCCGCGAGGGCGTGGTGGACGTGCATTTCGAACGAGCAGCCGCCGACCGAGGTCGTATCGATGTAGCTCGGGTGGAGGCCGAGATGTTCGGAGAGCTGCGATGACCAGCCGGCGCTGAAGATGCCATCGATCGCGCTGATCGGGATGCCGGTCTGGTCGCTGACGTTCTTGATGGCTTCGATGTGGAGCTGGAGCGAGGTCTTCGGGACCTCGGGGTAGCCGATCTCGTTCGCTTCAGCTGCGCCGACGATGGCCGCGGCCCGGGAAAGTTCGCCTGGCATTAGTTCTCCTCCCCGGACACGACGCGCCAGAACGGGATGTGGACGTTCTCGCTGGCGGGTTCGAATTCGACTTTCACGCGGGCGCCGACCTTGATCGACTCCGGCTTCGTGGCGTCGACGCCGCGAAGCACCGTGAACATGCGGTCGCCCTCGTTGATATCGATGTAGGCGGTGACGAAGGGGACTTCGTCGGCCCAGCCGCCGAAGGCGCGGTGCTGGACGGCGAAGGTGTGGATGCGACCCTCGCCGCTGCCCTGGATCCACTCGATGTTGCGCGAGTGGCAGAAGGGGCAGATCCAGCGCGGGTACCAGTGCACCCGGTTGCAATCGGTGCAACGCGGGAGCATGAGCTTGCCAGCCTTCGCGCCCTCCCAGAAGGGACGGGTGAGCGGGTCTGGCTCCGGTATGGGTTTGGTATAGGCCACGAATTGCCTCCTGCGGCATGGCGCACTCGGGCAAGGCACGGCCCGCCAGCGCCCGCCATCCGCAAACTGGGAATATGCGTTCGTGACGCTACGGATTGCGGGGACACCGGTCAACTCTCATGGCCGCGGAGAGCCCCCGGTTTGGAGGCCGCCCGGCCGGTCGCCCGATGACGCCCGGCCGGGCGAGGGTGGCGGTTGGCTAGTCCGCCACGGTGAAGCGGCCAGAATCGCTGCGCCCGAAGACCTCGGGCAGGTACGACTCCTCGGCGTGGGCCGGGGCGATGAAGAAGTCACCGGGCGTGGTGGCCCGGGCGTAGTAGGTGTATTCGTACACGCCGGCCGGCAGCCGCGAGACCATGAGGACCACCCGGTCATCGCGCATTTCCACCTGTTGCCAAGGGCTGTAGTACCAGCCGAACCACGGCGCCATGTAGCCGCCGAGCTGTTTCTCATCGGCCTGGCGGCGTTCGGCATCGAGTTGGGCCATTAGTGCCGGGTCGGTGGTCTGCAGGCGCGCGTCGATCGGTTCGAGCCCCGCGGGGAGCAAGTCTTCGACGACGGCGTAATGGCGCACCGCCGGCGCCATGATGGTCACCTTAACCCGCACCACGTCGCCGAGCTTCGCGCCGGTGACCTTCGTTTTCGGGTCATCGAGGAGGGAGTATTCCCGGCTGATGGCGAACCCACGGTTGAGCGCCTCGATCTCCTTTGCGGGCGTCATGTAGCGCAGGTAGAGGCTGTAGTAGAGCCTCCCCGGGCCGGAGAAGTCCCTGAGGAAGGCGACGAGGCTAACCTTGCCGGGCTTGATCGAGCTGAGGGGGATCTCCTTCGAGGTCTCCTTCGGCGGGTCGCCGGGCTTGAACTCTCCGTCCAGGACCTGGTCTCCATCGAGGGTAACCCGGTAGTTGAAGTCGCTCGCCAGTTCTCCCGTGGTCACCGCGTAGGTGGTGAGCGCCAGGATTGAGTGCGAGCGTTCAAGCGACGTCTGGAGTTTCTGCGGGCCGCGGGCAATGACCAGCCAGCGGACGGACTGCGGCAGCAACGGCTGCTCTGGCTGGACGCGGGCGAGCGTCAGCGTGACCAGCGCGGTTGTCGCGGTGTCGGTCATGAACACGCCCGGCACGAGTGGGTCTTCCCAGTGGTTGCCGTTCGCGCTGGGGATCGTGGCCGCGGCGAGGTCGTTCAGGAGCGCTTTGACCTGCTCATCGTCCCTATCCACGCCGGAGTCGGTGAGGGCGAGGACGAGGTAGGCCCGGCCCCAGTTGTTGAGCTGGGCGCGCTGCTGTTCGAACAGCGCGCGGGCGGGCGCCAGCGCGGCGTGGCCTTCATCCGCCGCGGCTGTCGCGGCGAGCATGAACGCCTTCTGGTTGGGGTCCACAGGGTCGAGGACATCGGCGCTGCGGTTAATGTAGGCCGACAGGTAGGAGCCAGCTCGCCAGACACCCGCGTTGTCGAACGGCAGGCCGTCCCGGCGCGCCTCGCCGAGGGCGAAGAGCACCCAGGAGGTGACATTCGGGTCCGAGACGCAACGGGGGTCGTTGCACCAGGCCCACCCGCCGTCAGGCCGCTGGCTGGAGACGAGTGCCGCGAGGTCGGAGGTGATACGTTCGCCATTTGCCGGCGAGTTGCCCGCGGCCTTCTGGGCGCGCGCGACGGCGATGTTTGCGATCAGCCGGCTGGCGATGTAGGCGGGGTCCTCGAACGGGCGGAACGGGTACTCGGCCAGCTCGTCGGACATGGTGCCCGTCAGGGTGGACTGCACCGAGACCCGGAGCAGGCCGTTCTTGAGCAGCGCCCATGCCGGGAGGTAGACCGCTTCGACGCCGGGCTCCCCATTAACGATGCCGTTGGTGCCGGTGGTTTCGGGTGTGACATCGAGGAGGATGGGGATCTCGTTGGTGACCGCATCATCGAAGCCACCACCCTTCGCCGTGAAGGTGAAGCGGGCAATACCCTCGGTGGTGACCTTCGCCGGCCAGCTGACCGGGACGGATTGCCCTGCCGGGACCTTCACGGTCTTCGTGGAATCATCTTCGAGTTCGATTCCTTCCACCGCGATGGAGACCTTGACCTCCTGGTCGGTCCCTGTGGCATTGCGCACGAGGAGCCGGACACGGGTCGCGTCGCCCACGCGCAGGAAGCGCGGCAGTGCGGGCCGGAGGAGGAGGGGGATGGTTGAGACGAGCTCGTTTGAGCCCTCGCCGACCATCGTGTCGCCACTGACCGCGCGGACCTGCATGCGCCAGGTGGTCAGGTTGTCCGGCATCTTCACCTCGACGGTGGTCTTCACCTGTGCGGACCAGTAGGCGGAGTTGCGGAAGTCCTGGCGAAGGCGGTCGTCCTCGAGACCGCCGCCGCCCTTGCCTTCGCGCGGCGGTTCGGCGATCACGTCGTTCGACCGGTCGATTGAAACGGACATCGAGGATGCCGTGTACACCCCGAGGCCGCGTTCGAACCAGAACGCGCGCAGACCGTCGGGCCCCCGCTCTTCTTCGAGGGCGAGGAGCGCTTTGTCGACGACGGAAATAGAGACCTCGGCCTCGACCCCCTTCCCGGCGCTGTCGGTCACGCTAATGTCGTACCGGACCGTGTCGCCCGGTTGAGCCTCTTCGCGGTCCGGCTTGATCGAGATGTTGAGTTCGCGTGTGGCGGTCGAGACCGGCAGCTGGACGTAACCGACCTTGTAGCGCGGCACGGGGTCCGCTGCGGTCGGTGGCCGGTAGAGCACCACGGAGACGAACACGTCGGGCACCGAACCACTGGTAATGGGGATGAGGAGCCGCTCGGTGTTGGTCGGGAACTGGCGGACCTCGCGGGTGATGATCTTCCCGCGTTCGACGGTGACGAGGCCGACGGCCCCTTCGAACGGCGCGGGTACGAGGATCTCGGCTGTCTCGCCGACCTCGTAGCTCTCCTTGTCGGCGACCAGGGCGATGGTGTCGTCGTTGCTGATGCGCCAGCTTGCGCGCTCGTCGCCCCACACCCAGATGTAAGCCGCCGAACGGGAGGTGCGTCCGAGCACATCGGTGATTTCCACCACGACCCGGTAGGTGCCGGTCCGTTCCGGTGTGACGCCGACCGAGGTCTCACCGTTGGCCCCGGTCCGCGCCCCGACGGTGGTGACCAGCGTGTCCTTCGGTTCGCTCTTGTACTGGCGGGCGCCGTCGGGCGTTTGTTGTTTGGTGGTCACCCATTCGCGCCGGTAAACGCGGACGGTCACGTCCTGATCCGGCAGGACCTTGCCGGAGGTATCGACCGTCACGAGGTCCACGCTGGTTGGCTTGCCCTTTTCCGCGACATACCCGTCGGGCCTGATGCCCGCGTACTTCGCGGCGGGATGGAGGGTGACGGTTGTGCTGGAGGCGACGGCCTGGGCGCTCTGGTCGGTCACGGTGGCGGAGACGGTGAGGATCTGCGCGCCCTCACCTTCCTGCAGGGTGGCCGGCACGGCGAAGCTGGCCACGCCATCCGGGCCGGTTGTGGCCGTGCCCGAGGTGCGGATCGGGTCCGGGCGCGGGGCTGTCCGCCAGTAGTCATAATCCGCGAAGGAGTAGCGCTCGTAGCCTTCGACCCGGAGCGAAGTTGGCGAGCCGAGGACCGACCATTCGACGCCGGCGTTCTCGACTCCGCCGCCGAAGAAGTACGAGGCTGTCACGGTGGTGGCGATGGAATCGCCGGCGACAGCGTTCGGGCTCGCCGTGGCGACTTCCACCTGGAACTCGGGCTTGCGGAACTCGGCAACGAGGAAGCTGTTGGAGGCGATGCCGCCCCAGTACATCCCTTTCTGATCATCCCGGGGTTGGACCACCATGACGTAGTCCCCCACGGGGGCATCGGACGGGATCTGGAAGCTGGCCGCGAACGTCCCGAACTCGTTGAGGCGGATGTCCTCACGGACCACCTGCTGGCCGCGGGAGTTGGTGATCACGAACTGGAGTGGCGGGTCCGCGGGCGGGACCGTATAGGCCGCGTCGTCGTCGGCACGGATGATGCCCTTGTATTCGACCGTTTCGCCGGGGCGGTAGATTGGGCGGTCGGTATAGACCTGGCCCACCCACTCGCGGACGTAGTAGTCCGTCGGCAGGTTGAGCTGGTAGGGCTGGCTCCCAAACGACCAACGGGTGGAGCCAACACCCATGTGGCCGCCATCATCGAGCAAGAGGATGTAGAACCGCTCTTTGGGGTTCGATGGCGTGGGCAGCGGCACCTTGAACGAGGCCATACCGTTGGCATCAGTGGTGCGGGTTTCAGGCGTGACGCCCTCCCCTGAAGCAACGATCGTCGCGCCAGCGATGGGCTTGCCAGTGTCATGGTCGATGGCCCATGCGAGCAGCTCGTCCTGGGCGAGCTTGGTTACGATGACCGTATCGACCACCGAGAAGGCAACGTAGGAGTTGTACTCGCCGGATGACCTGACGTAATAGTAGCCACGGGGAAGCGGGCCGCCGTCCGTGAGCGATGTCGATCCGAGGACGATCTCGTTCAGTTCACCGTTTGTGGGGACGGTCCACGACCGCAGTGGCGGGAGCGATGGTGAGAAGTCCGGGGCGAGGTAATTGCCCTGCAGGACCGCCTTCGCCTCCGCGGCGGTGAGCGGGTAGAGCGTGAAGCGGGCCTCGGCCATGTTCGTCGCGTGGAAGTAGAGGATTGGCTCGACCGAGTCCGAGTACGTCGCGGTTGAGCTGTAACTGGGAAGCGCGAGGCTGACAGAACTGCGGAGCCGCTCAGTGGTGAACGAGAAGGTGTGGCCGCCCATTACCTGGCCGTACCGGTCCCGGGCGCCCGGGGCCAGCGCAACGGTATAGCTGGTCGATGGCTTGAGTGAGACCGAGACGTACAGGTTGTTCTCGGAGGCGTAGACGTTGCCATCGAGGTCATCCGCGCTGAACCCGGAGACGGAGATCTTGCCTTCGAGCGAGTCGGCGTCCATGGGGTTCGTGAACATGATGTTCACGCCATAACGGAAGGCGGCCGAATCACCGTTCGCAGGCCGGGTGCTACTGACCGCCGGGAGCCCGACGGTGGTGAAGGTGGAGCGGCGTTCCGTGGGGGTTGCCCCGCCGTTCGCGCCGGGCAGCCCAGCGGCGACCACCACGGTGTGCACCGTGCTCAGGGCTAGCTGGCCGGTCGGGGTGAATGTGGCGACGGTGAAGTCCGCGTTCCAGGTGATCGCGCCGGGCACCGCGATATCTGAAGCACCCCGGACGGAGATCCCGGAGGCCGAGCGCGGGTCCATCGGCTGGTTGAAGGTGACGGTGACGGGCTGGCGTGGGCCGGCCGCGTGGGTGTTCATGCCGGGGGTGATCTGGGCGACAGCCGGGCTGAGCGTCTGGAAGCTCCAGTCATAGTCAGCCTCGAGGACGCCATCAGCTGCCGAGGTGAGGCCCTTCGGGATGCGGAGCCGGTAGGTGGTGAACGGCTCCAGCCTTTCCGGGACGAACCGGTAGACCGAGGTATTCAACCACTCGCCCGTGCCAGCCAGCGGCGGGTCGAACTCGATCACGGGGGTGTTCCCGCGGGCGTCGAGGGTGGTCAGTGGGGCCACTGAGCGGCTGAACTGGACCAGGATCTGCGCGTTCAGCGGCACCTCGGCATCGCCGTCACCCGGCAGCACCTGCTGCACGGTCAGCCGCCCAGTGACGGTGAACTGGTGCTGGACTTCCTGCGCCAGGCCGGCTTCGGGCCGGGCGGGGACGGTCACCGTGTAGGACGCGCCGCGCAGGAGCCCCGGGTACTCCGGCTGGAAGAGGATCGTCCGGTCGCTCAACCACACATAACTGCCTGGCGCAGCGGGCTCGACTTTCAGGAGCTTCTCAGCGTCCTGCTCTCCGGGCGGGTTCGCGAACGTCACTTTCACCGGCGCCAGGCGCGGGACGTCCTCCCCCTCCGGGCCTACGCTGAAACCCGGGGCCTCGACCAGGGGGGTGTGTTCGCGGTCGTCGTCAAGGGCGAGCCATGCGCCACCGGCGGCGGCCCCGGCGACCACCGCGCCGATCAGCGCTGCCGCCGCTTTGCGGGCCGGGGTGTTCAGGAGGCCGGAAAACCTCGCCGCATGCGTGCTGAGCCAGTTCGTGCCGGGCTGGTCGCTCATGGTTCTCTCACCTCGAAGTTCGTGGACGCGGAGACGGTTGAGCCGTCTCGTTGCTGTGCGGTCACCCGGAAGGTGTGGCTCCCAGGTGTGATTTCCCAGACCAGCCGGGTCTCGCCGGCAGGCAGCGTCGCGATGACGACCCCGTCCATTGAGAGCTGAAGGCTGGCCGTTCCCGGGGGAGCCTCGGCGCGCAGGATCAGCTCCTGGGCCGGGAGCTCGGGCGCGACGAAAAAGACCGCGCCGGCCTGCGGTTCGATGATCCGGAGCCCGCCGTCGGCATCGCGTTGGGACGCGAGCTGGAACCCGGCATCGCGGGCCCAGGCGGCTGCCGCGGCGGGCGGCGCGATCGCCACGCCGCCACCGGGCTGGCGCAGGTAGTAGGTCTCGCGCTCCAGCGGTTCGGTCCCGGCCACGAACAGCTCCTGCTGGGGTTGCTGGCAGTCCGGCCCGGGCAGCAGTCCTGTGGGCGCGCAGGTCAGCACGTCCACGATGTTGGCCGGCCTCGCCGGCCACCCGGGAACGCGGGACATGGCCGCCGCCGCCATCACATCGCGCCAGATCGGCCCAGCGCCATCGACTCCGGAGACTTCGCGCATGGGCCGGTTGTCGGCGTTGCCCACCCATACACCAACGGCGAAGCCGGCTGTGGAACCGAGCGTCCAGTTGTCGCGGAAGCCGGTGGTCGTGCCGGTCTTGGCCGCCGCCGGGAAGGCAAGTTCGAGCGGGGTGACCTGGCCGAACCCGGGGACGCGGGCGTCCGGGTCATCGAGGATATCGGCGAGGATGTAGGCGTGGGCGGGCGAGATCACCTGCCGGGGCGCTGTTGCCGGGCGCTCGTACAGGACGGTCCCATCGGCGGCGCGGACACGGGTAATGGCGAACGGCGCGGCATAGCTCCCGGCGGCGCCGATCGCCGCATAGGCTGTCGTGAGGTCGAGGAGGCGCACCGCGCTCCCGCCGAGGGCGAGCGAAAGCCCGTAGCGTTCCGCGTCCGTGAGGGTGGTGAGGCCGAACCGGTGGGCCATGTCCAGGAATGCCGGCGCGCCGATGGTGTCGAGCATGGAGACGGCCGGGATGTTGAGGGATGAGGCAAGCGCCGTGCGCAGCGTCACTACTCCGTGGAACCGCTTGTCGAAGTTCTGGGGCTGGTACACGCCCCCGGCAACCGGGAAGGAAACCGGGACATCAAGCAGCGGCGAAGCAGCGGTGTAGCCCTGTTCGAACGCGGCGGCGTAAAGGAGCGGCTTGAGCGCGGAACCCGGCTGGCGTGGCGTGAGCGCCATGTTGATCGCGCCGCCAGCCTCATCGCCGGCAACACTGCCGACCATGGCCAGCACGCGGCCAGTACCGGGCTCGACCACTACCACCGCCGCGTTAGAGACCTCGCGGTCGCGGAGGTTTTCCACGTGCAGCCGGGCGAGACGCTCGGCCTCGTGCTGCAACCCGGCATCCAGCGTTGTCTCGATGACCAGCCCATGGCGGGAGGCAAAGCCGGGCTGGAGGTGTTCAAGCTCCTCCATGACCCAGGCGACGAAGTGCGGGGCGAGGGCCGGTTCGATGCCGGGGAGCAGATTGAGGGAGTCTGCGCTTGCGGCGGCAGCCTGGGCCGCGCTGATGACGCCATCGTCCGCCATGCGCCGAAGGACATACTCCTGGCGCGCCTTGCCCGCTGCCGTGTCTTCTGTCGCGTAGGTGGTCGGTAGCTGTGGGAGCCCGGCGAGATATGCCGCCCGGGCGATATCGAGGTTGGCGGCGGACACGCCGAAGTACACCCGGGCGGCCGCTTCGATGCCGTAGGCGCCACGGCCGTAGTACACCTCGTTCAGGTAGAGCTCGAGGATTTCGTCCTTGGAGCGGTGGGTCTCGAGCTGCAGGGCGATGAGCGACTCCCGCGCCTTCCGGACCAGGAGCGGGGTCTCACCGCCGTCCAGGTAGAGGCGGCGCGCCAGCTGCTGCGTCAGCGTTGATGCCCCGGAACGCCCGTCGCCGGACTTCAGAAGCGCGCGGGCGATAGCGATCGGGTCGACCCCGGGATGGTCGCGGAAGCGCTGGTCCTCCGCCGCGATGGTGGCGTCGATGGCGGCCGGGGAGATGTCGTTCAGCGATACCGGGATGCGGAAGCCATCACGGCCATCGCGCTGGAGGACAACGCCGTTCGCGTCCAGGACGACCGTGCCGGGGGTGGTCAGCCGTGACTCAGGGGCATCCAAAGGCGCGCAATAGGCGTAGAGCGGAAGACTGACAGCAAGGCCCACAACAGCCGCCGCCGTAGCGAGCCGCCGTCTCCGGGTGCGTCCTGGGGAGCCGCTCGGAGTCTTCATGTGTACCTAAACGTCGCGCGGGGCGTGACGGTTCCCACCATACTCCCCCGGCGCAAGGATGCCGCCCGGGCGGGGCACGCTCCGGGGTGCGTGTACAGAGCAGGATGCGGGTGGGGAGATGGATGCCGTGGGTCAGGCCGGCGCGCTGCCGCTCCGCGGGGATTCGGGGGCGAAGGCGACCGCGAGCACGACAAGGCCGGAGAGGGCGAGGGCGGACTGATAGGTGCTGTGCAGCCCGATGCCGCCGGTCACGAGCAGGACCAGCCCGGCTGCGCCGGCGATGTTGCGGGCGTGAAGGCAGGCGGCAAGCGTGGCCGCCAGGCAGCCCGCTGCGACCGCATAGACCACCGAGGGGAGGACTCCCGAGAGGCCCTCGTTCCAGAGCAGGAGGAACCGCGCCGTTGCGCCGCCGTTACCGAGGAAGGCGATCCAGGTGACAACAGCCACGGATATGCCGAGGATCGCCGGGACACGTCCGACGGTGCGATGCATGAAGAGCGGTGTGGCCAGGGCGAAGCCGGCGCCGATGACCTCGGCCGTGGTGAGGACCCAGCCGGTGTCGGCTGCCCCCATCCCCTCCTGGGCGGCAGTCTGGGCGACGGTATGGGCCGAACTCAGGACAAATGCCGCGGCGAATAGCCCGGCCGGCGCCGCAAACGTCCAGCGGCGGGTAAGAGCGGCCCCGGCGATGGTGACCGTGGCCACCGCGCCAACGGCCGTGACATCTAGGGCCAGGCGATCGGAGATACCGAACGCCGCCAGCGCGCTGAGTGCCGCAAAGGCCGCGACGGAAAGCGCGATACCGCGCCAGAGCGGCGTGCCTCGCTGCCACAGCTGCCAGGCAATCCCGGGCAGGGCCACCATGAGGATGGCCACGCTGACGTAGTAGGCGTAGCGGCCGCCGAGGCTCAGGACTTCGTACGGTTCGCGAAGCGTCTCGATGCCGGGAATGTGGATGGCCGTGCGGGTGAAGGTCCGGAGGATCAGGAGTTCAATCGCCGAGGCGATTGCCAGGCCGGCCGCCACCAACACGATGGTTGATGGCGGCTCCGTGCCGGCACGGCTGCTCTGCTGGACCTGGCGCGCGGCCATTGCCCGTCTTACCTCTGGCCTTCCCGATACCCGTAGACGCCGAGTCCGATGCCAAGGGCAACGAACAGCCCGAGGAGGACGCCACCGATCATGAGGGCGTTCCAGTCGGTGCCGCCATCACCGGGCAGCGGTGCGCCGGAGATCGAGAGGGTGACGAATTGCGAGGTGGACTTCAGGCCGTTGCGCTCATCGCTTTCACCATCCCAGACGGCGAAAGCCATGTCGGTGCTGTTCCCGGCAGCGAACTCGGCGTGTTCAAGCCCGAGGCTCGCATACGGGCGGGCGAAGACGACGGCCCACTTGCCATCGACCCATGCGCCATGCCCCTGCACGTCCTGGACCGTGGAGGTGGTGAGCTCGCCAAAGGCGCGCGAGACGAGCGTCTGAACGGCGCCCAGGTCGGGGTTCGCGAACGGGTTACCTGCTTCGCGGGCGGTATAGAACAGGCTATCGGTGTACGGGTACCCATCGACCGAGGAGGAGGTGTAGAAGACGTTCGGGTCTTTCAGGCCGGCGTCCGAATCGGCGCGCCAGTGCCAGATGTTCACGCCGGAGTCAGCCTGGCCCATGCAGACGGACGGCACGGTGGTGGCGGTCTTCGACGGGAACTCGATCGCGACCGCATCGGCGAAGTCCTCGGCCCGGATGGTCGTGTCGTTCTGCGAGGCGTCATCCCATTCGACCCGGATGTAGAGCGTGTCGTTGTGGTGTAGCGCCTTGGCGGCGATGGTGGCGACACTGCCGCCGCCAGCCGCATACGAGCCGGCCTGGGCGGAGAGCGCGATGTTGACAGGCATCGCGGCCTTCCATGCGCCGTGGGAAGGATCGAGGCCGGGGTCACTTTCGGATTCGTAGGCGTTCAGGTAGAGCGTCTGCGAGACGGCCGGGTTGGTGTTGGTGAACTGGAGGACGCCCGCGAAGGCGAGTACTCCCAGGACACCCAGGGCGACCCGGCGCCGTTTCAGAATATCGAGCAACATGGTCAGATCACCTCGATGTCGTTGAGTGGTACGAGCGTCGGCTCAGCGGCGAACTCGGGGCCGTGGCTGATGGGGTCACGCCAGTCGGTGCTGGGTTCTCCGGAGACTTCCTCCGGTTTCGTCCCGAGGAGCGCGCAGTCATCGCTGATCCAGGACGAGAGGGCGAGCCCGGCCAGATGGTAGAAGCTGCCAGGCGTTGCCCGCGAACTCACGCGGCGCCCGAATGCGGCGCCCCAGCGGCCCAGGTGTTCGCCCATGAACATGCGCTGCGCCTTCGCCGTCTGCTTCACCCTCGGCGCGCCGAGGTGTTCCACGGCGTAGGCCTCTTTCTGGCAGAGGTACGCCATGAACTCGAGCTCGACGGAGAGTTCGTCGGGCCGGAAGCCGCCGGAGCGCGTATCGACGCCGAAGGCGCGGTAGAAGCCCGCGATGTCGGCCATGCGCATGGTTTGCTGGATTGCGTCGCTCGAGAAGTAGGCCGTCTCGAACGCCGGGCAGTCCGGAGAAGAGCTAAACGACATCAGGGTGACGTACTCGGGCTCGATCGTCTCGACATCCGCGGTGGTGGCGAGGCGTGCGAGGCCGGTGAGCGGCGTCTGCTGGTCCGCGGCCAGGTACTCGCTGGCGATTTCGCGGATATCGGCGACGCGTTCCGCATCGGGATAGGCGAAGACGTAGGCCAGCAGTGTATAGCCGGCGGAGCGAGCCGCGAGGGCGTCGATTGGCGATCTGCAGAGCGTGGCGGTAGCCATGGTGACGCCTCCTAGATGGTGTTCATCGCGAAGCGGTCGGGCCGCTCGATGAGCGGTTCATCGACCGAAACGCGGACGATTTCCTTGCCGGTGCTATCGAAGCCGATAACCGTGTCGTTGAACATCTCGCGGGTCTTGCCGTTGACGTTGATTTCGCCGGTCTTCGGGCCCTGCTCGATCTTGTAGCTGAAGATGATCTGCTGGGTGACGCGGAAGAGCTGGAGGACGGCGAGCAACTCGCGGCTCGGGTTGGTGTAGCGCTCGATCGCGGCATCGACGCCGGGGCCGAACATCTGGTGCAGGTAGTCGCGCGGGACCCAGCGCGGCGGGATGTAGTACACGTTCGGCTGGGTGCCGAACTGCGGATAGAGCGGCAGCGCCACCTTCTCTTCGTGGATCATGTAGTACAGCGGGTTCTGGCGGTCGATAGTCCATTCGCCGTCGTCGTCCACCTTGACCAGGCCCTGGAGCCGGATCTTGCCGATGCAAGCGGTCATGCAGCGGGTCTCCATCGGGAGGCCATTGGTCAGCGGGTCGGTGCCTTCCACGCGCGGGTAGCAGCCAATGCACTTTTCCGATGTGCGCGTGCTGGGCCGGTACATGGACTTCTTGTAGGGGCAGGCCTCAACGCACTTGCGGTAGCCGCGGCAGCGGTTCTGGTCGATGAGGACGATGCCATCTTCCTCGCGCTTGTAGATGGCGTTGCGCGGGCAGCCGGCAGCGCAGGCGGGGTAGGTGCAGTGGTTGCAGATGCGCTGGAGGTAGAAGAACCAGCCGGAGTGCTCGGGCAGCTGGGCGCCGCCGGTGGGGAAACGGGTGGCGGTGTCCTCATAGATGTTCGGGACTTTCCACTCTTCTTCGGCCGGGATGTAGCCGGTGGCCATCTGCTTCACACCGTCGGCCGTTTCAAAGATGGTCTTGCCTTCGAACTTGCCGTATGGCGCGCGGCGGGCATCGGTAACGGTCGAATTCCAGACCTGACCACCGGGGTCGGCGGCTTCCTGGAGTTCGAGGATCTTTGCGTCCCAGTGCTGCGGGTAGCCGCCGAAAGGCTTCGTTTCGACGTTGTTCCACCACATCAGCTCCTGGCCGGGTGAGAACGTCCATGTGGACTTGCACGCCATGGTGCAGGTCTGGCACGCGATACAGCGGTTGGTGTTGAAGATCGCGGCGAACTGCCGCTGCTGCGTACCACCTTCAAAGCGGTAGGACATGTCGCGTCCCAGTTGCCAGTTATACACGTTCGCCATGTCAAACCTCCTCGGCGGCCTTGCCGTAGACGCTGTTGATGAGTTCGAGGACGAAGGCATCGCCCCGCCGCTGGAGGATGGCGTGGGTGCCCGCGAAGTACGGCGACTGGAACAGCCGCAGGGTCTTTTCGCGGGGCATGCCCATCAGCGCATACTCCTCGATGAAGCAGCGCGCCATTTCGGCGTCCGGGTCGGTGCCCGGCGCGGCCTTGTAGCGCAGGGCGACAAACTCGTACGGGTCATCCGTTTCGGCGTGTTTCTCTGCCATCTCAGGCCTTCTTCACCCGGGTGATGTTGCCGGCCAGGTAGCGCTTCATGAAGTCGCTTTCGGCGCCGGGCGTCATGCCGTTGGTGGCGCCGGCCCAGGCACCCTGCCCATTCAGCCCGCCATCCTCGGCCTTCGTGATCTTGACCAGCGTTTCTTTCGGGACGGTGTTGACGGCGTGGTTATCGGCTTCCCCGCCGAAGATGAACGCCTGGGCCACCTTCGCCTTGTGGAAGAGCGTATCGGTCATGTGCATGGGCATCGACCAGTCCTTGGTGAGGCTCTGGTGCGAGCCCCTGCGGAAGTTCGACTGGTAGCCGGTATCCGCAGAAACGGCGCGGCCGTCGGCGCGCTCCTTCGTTGCGCGCACGGTCTTGGGCGTGGAGCCGAAACCGCCGTGCTTCGTCATGACCACACCGCGCGGGTAAGCAGGGTTGAACTTCACGCGGAGCATGCATCGGGCGACTTCGTATTCCTCGGGCCGGTCCTGCCAGCCGATGAAGGGCCGGTCGGCCGGATTCGCATCCACCCAGACGTAGTCGCCATCCTTGAGCCCGAGGGCGTCGGCGTCTTCCGGGTTCATGTGAAGCTGCTGGTCGCCGACGCTGGCGGTCCGCTTGTCGGCCCGGTAGGGGTCGGTGAAGTTCGAGCCCCAGAGGTTCATCCAGTCGGTCACCGCCCAGGAGGAGTGGACCGTGTGGCGCGACTTCGGAGTGAGGAAATAGAAGTTGTAGCCCTGTTCCCAGAGCGGGTTCTTCGTCTTTTTGGTCTCGGCCCAGGAGAGCTTCACGTTGCGGACGGTGCGGCGCTCGGGGTCCATATCGTCCCACGGGATGCCGTAGTCGTTCGGCCGGATGAGCCGGTTGGTGCTGACGATGACGTTCGGCAGGTACGGCGTCGCCTCGGGCCCTTCGCGGTGGACGATGAAGTTCTCGCCGTAGTCGATGGCCTCGGGGATATCGCAGTAAGAGTTGAGCCGGCCCGTATCGGTGTGGAACGGCATGCTCGAATGGATCTGCTCCCAGTACGGGATGCGCGGGTAGGTTTCGAACATGAAGAGGGCGGAGCCAGGCTCGCCGTACTTACCCTTCATGATGTCGTCGTACGTATAGCCGTTGGTGGTTCCAGAGGAATCCAAGAGGCGCTGCATGTAAATGTCGGTGCGGCCTTCGAGGACGAACTTCCAGTAGTCGGCGAAGCGGCCGTCGCCGGTGAGCTTGCCGAGCGCCTCGGCCACTTTCGCCAGGATGGTGATGTCGTCCTTCGTGTCGTAGAGCGGTGGGATGCCGCCCTTCCAGATCTGAATGAACGGGTTCTGGCAGGAGCCGGTGATCTCCGGTTGTTCGAATTCCATCCAGGAGTTGGCCGGCAGCACGATGTCCGAATATTCGCAGGACAGCGTCATTTCGATGTCCTGGGTGACGATCATGTCGATCCGCGGCAGGGTGTTGAACAACACCCCATACATCCATTTCGCGTTGTTGATGATGTTGACGTTCGTCGTCCACATGACCTTGGTGGGCGACGGCATGTGGGTCTGGCCGGTAAAGACTTTGCGGCCAGCCTTTGGCGTCTCGACGATGAGGGCCTGATCGCCGTGGTCCCAGAATGCCGGCTCTTCGTCCTTCGTGTACGCGTGGGCGTGGATGTCCTTGCCGCTCGCCTTCGGATCGAGGTTCATCTCGAAGGGGTCTTCCGCGATCCAGCCCTTGAAGCCGGGGCCAGTTTCCGGCGTGCCCTGGAAAAGCGCTGCCTTGTAGTTGCCTGCCCAGGAGTACATGCCCGCACCGAGCGTCCCAATGTTGCCGGTGAGCATCAATGGCAGGTGGACAGCCCGGTTGTGCATGGTCCCGTGGAACCAGTGGTTGATGCCTTCGCCAACGTGGATTGCGACCGGCTTGATCGTCGCGATGTCGTTCGCGAGGCGCTCGATGAGTTCTTTCGGCGAACCGCTGATCTCGGAGACGGTGTCGAGGTCGTAGTCGTTCAGGTGTTCCCGGTACCCGTTCCAGAGGGTCAGGACCTCGACGGCCTTGCCATCCCGGAGGGTCACCGTCCCGCTGTAGGTGAGGTCGGGGTCATAACCCTTTTCGGTGAGCTTTTCGCCCACGTCATCGCGGGTCACGGCTTTGAGCGAATTCGTCTTCTTGTCGTAGATGACGTAGTCCTGGAGCTTGTCGTACTGCTCCTTCTTCAACCCCTGGACCTTGTAGGAGGGCCCGTTCGGGTCCAGTGCTGGCTGGTAGCCGGGGATGACATCGCGCGGGTCGAGCCGCTTGAGGGTGTCGGCCCGGACGAGAAGCGGGAGGTCCGTGAACTTCTTGACGAAGTCGGCATCGTAGAGGTTCCGGTCCATCAGGATCTTCGTGATGCCGAGGAAGATGGCCGTATCGCCCAGGCCGGGACGGCAGGGGATCCAGTAGTCGGACTTCGTCGCCGGCGGGCTGTATTCGGGGGTGATGGTCACGATCTTGCCGCCGCGCTCCATCATTTCGATGAAGAAGTGGGCGTCGGCCATCTTGTTCTCAACGAGGTTCTTGCCGACGCCGATGTGCAGCTTGGCGTTCCGCATGTCGTTGAAGTCGCAGTCGGAGTTCTGGAGGCCAGTGACGTAGGGGGTGCCGGGCGCCTGGTCGCCGTGCCAGGTGTAGTTGGACCAGACACGCCCGCCCTTCGCCTCTTCGTGGTCCACGCCGCGAACATGGACGTCGAGCAGAGCCAGGCTGTTGCAGAGGCGGTACATGCCGTACTTGCCCATGACACCGAGCAGGCCCATGCCGCCGCGCATCTTGATGGTGCGGGTGCCTGCCCCGCCCATGATGTCGATCATCTCCGGCTGATAGCCCTCGGAGAGGAGGACCTTCTTGCCCTCTTCACCGGAGTAGCGCCTGGCAACGGCATCGAGGCCGCGGGCAGCGTAGCTGAACGCTTCGTCCCAACTGACCTTGGTGAACGTGTCGTTTCCGCGATCATCGAACTTGTACTTCGTGCGGAGCTCGGGGGTCAGTCCCGGGAATCCATCGTCGGCCCATTTCTTCCAGCCGACGCGCATCATGGGGCCCTTCAGGCGGTAGGGGCCGTAAATGCGGCGGGTGAGCGTGGCGCCCTTGTTGCAGCCGCGCGGGTTCCAGGCGTTGGTCGAGAACTTGCCGTCGAGGTCGCCGACAGCCTGGCCGTCGTAGTTCTGCTCGGTCCGGATGACGACGCCGTTGCGCACGAAGGCGCGCAGGCGGCAGTTGTGGGTGCAGTTGGGGGCACAGACGAAGGTGAACGAATCGTCGTAGGCGTACTGGTCGCGGTAGATGCGCTCCCAGCCGCGGTTCGGGTAGGCCTTCAGCGGGTTCGTGATACCCGAAGCTGACTGGAGAAAGGCCATCTTCCGTTCGACATAAAATGCGGTGCCCGCCGCCACCGCCGCGGAACTGACTTTGAAGAAACCTCGCCTATCCAATCCGTGACCTCCTTGCTGGCGTTCTGCCATTGTCCGCCGGGGCCGGACCCGGCCACGTGCCCGCCATGAGCACGTTGTGTTTCACGGGAAGGCGGCTGGTGAATGCCTGCCCGCCCAGATGATCCCATCGAGATGCAGGTCCAACTGGTACCGGGGGAAGGGCCGTTCGGCCGGTTTCAAAACCGCAAGCGACCTGCAACCTGACGTCCTCCCCCATTGACTGGACCTGTTCCCTGGCAGTCCACCGAAGATGGACGGATGCCAGGCTGGAGCAACAATGCGCCTCGCACCAGTCCGCGCATGTGACATTCGTCACAAGTAGCGCTGGAGCATGCTGCGCCGCGTACACGATACTCTCTTCATCGTGACTGTCACTTCCGAGCTGGTCCTGTCGATCCCGCATCTCGCGAGCCTGCCTCCGGCGGAGGCGGAACGGTTCGCGCGGGAGCTTTCGCTCCGCCAGTTCGGTGCGCGCGAATTCATTGCGGTCGAAGGGGAGCCGGGGCACGGGTTCTACGCCATGGTCTCCGGCCGGGCGCGGATCTTCCGTTCAGGGCCGGATGGCCGCGAGCAGATCCTCCGTCTCCTCGGGCCTGGCGATACCTTTGGCGAGGTGCCGGTGTTCGATGGCGGGCCGCACCCCGCGACGGTTGAAGCGCTGGATACCGCCGAAGTGCTGGTCATCCCGGCCGCGGCGTTCCGGCTGGTGGTGGCGCGCTACCCGGAGGTGGCTGCCGCGATGCTCCAGCATTTCGCCCGGCGGCTGCGCTCGTTCACCGAGCTGGTGGAGCAGATCAGCCTGCAGACGGTGCAGCAGAGGATCGCGCGTTATCTCTATATGACGGCACGGGAGGAAGGGACACAGACAGCCGAGGGGATCCTCGTCCCGCGGACCATCACCCAGCAGGACCTGGCCGCGCTCGTCGGCAGCGTGCGCGAAGTGGTGAGCAGGACGCTCAGGGTCATGGAGGAAGACGGGATCGTGGAAATCAGGCGGCGCGAAATCCTGGTGCGCAACCTCGCCGCGCTGCGTGGCCTGCTCTAGCAGGGTGCTGCACAATCGACGGTTCGACGCCGATGAGCGGGAGTAAGCGC